>CALILP010000053.1 GCA_938016515.1 uncultured Paracoccaceae bacterium | reverse complement strand
CTTGGGCTGATGGTTATGGTCGTCACGGTCGTGGTGTCAGTAATGGGCGGGCTGGCGTTTCGCCGTAAATTTCCCGGTTCAAACATCCTGTTTTATTTGATCATCACGTCTCTGGTTATCCCGTCGATCCTGATCTCACTTGGCGTGGGTCTGCTATTTTCCCAATCTGGGTTGGATGTTCATTGGTCGACTTCGGGGTTTGGCTCGCAACTGACATGGACGCTGCCGTTCGGCCTTTTGATCATGTTCGCCGTCTTCAACCGTTTCGACAAAAGCTATGAAGAGGCCGCGCGCGATCTGGGTGCGACCCCATGGCAAAGCCTGCGCCACGTTGTGCTGCCAATCATCGCGCCCTCACTGATTGGCGTAGCGCTCTTCGGCTTCACGCTCAGTTACGACGAATTCGCGCGGACCCTGCTGACTTCGGGCAGCTACAACACACTGCCGCTTGAGATCTACGGGATGACGACGAATGTGACATCGCCTGTGCTCTATGCCTTGGGGACGCTGACGACGGTCTTCTCACTAATCATCATTGGTATCTTTCTGTGCGTCGCCCTGATCACAAACAGCCGTCGCGCAAAGCAAGCATCCGATGCAGGCAAGGGTGATGTATGATCGTCATCATTAACCCCAATTCGACGGTTTCGATGACGGACGCGATGGTTGAAACCGCCAAAAAGGTAGCGCATGACGCGCCGGTCGTCGGCTGGACATCCACCAAAGGACCGCCTGCCATTCAAGGGGAACAGGACGGACAGGCGGCGGTTCCGCCGCTTCTGGAATTAGTCAAAAAAGCTGAAGAAGAAGGGGCCAAAGCGATCATTATTGGCTGCTTCGATGACACAGGCCTCAATGCGGCACGCTCATTGGCGTCATGCCCTGTCATCGGCATTGGTCAAGCGGCCTACCACCTCGCATCGCTCTACGGGGCGCGGTTTTCGGTTGTCACAACGCTGGACGTGTCAGTGCCTATTTTGATTGAGAACATCCAAAGCTACGGCCTGGAAAGGAACCTTGGACGCGTACGAGCAAGCGGTGTTCCGGTCCTCGCACTTGAAGATGATCGCGAAAACGCGACGCACCGGGTGAAGATGGAAATTCGAGCGGCATTGAACGAGGATCACATCGATAGTGTTGTCTTAGGATGCGCAGGAATGGTGCATATTGTTGATGATGCTGATGATCTATCTATCAAGCTGATCGATGGGGTACATGCGGCGGTGAAGCTGGCGTCTACGTTCTGATACTTGTCTACAGCTACAGCGCACAATTTGTCGGGAACTCAGAAAACCTCAGTTGCGGACATTGGTGAGCTGTGCAGCATTAGCAAGTTTGGGCTCACTGCGGTCATCCGTCGCTTTTGGTAGGGTTCAATGCTGAAAAACAATGGCCGAGGTCGGCAACGCGGACTAAGCCCCATTTCGCTGCGGCTGCGCGAAGGTCAGCTATGCCTTGCATTCCATATACGCCGCCTCGCTTCGTCTCGGCTCTCGTAAGCGCTAACCACGCCTTCTAAATCGTCAAGTGAAAGCGCAGCACCCTCTTTTGCATTCTGAGTGATCTGCATCGTGTACCACGCAGTCACACCGCCTTCTGGCGGGTTCTTGAAACGTGGAAACTGCGGCTCGCTGCGCTGATCAGACAGCCAAAATGACGGAAGTTCCGGATCGACCACCAGCGCACGAGCCAATCCGATGAGATCGGCTTTGCCTTCGACGATAGCGCTTTCAGCTTGGGCGAGCGTTTTGAACCCGCCAGTGACCATCAAAGGTATCTCTGTTTTTTGGCGGGCGCGACCTGCGAATTCCAAGAAATATGGGCCGGAGCCTGCTCGATCAGACGAGGATGCCGCTCCGGGGAAATATGTGCCGCCGCTGATGTCGATAAGGTCGATTGCCATTTGGTCTACGGCGGCAATGACCTCAAGGGCTTCATCTTCAGCAAAACCGCCGTCGAGCTGATCTGTGGCGTTCAATTTAATACCGACCGGAAATTCAGGGCCGACAGCATTTCGCACTTCATTGATGACTTCGAGGAGCAGCCGCATTCGGTTTTGCAAAGAACCACCATAGGCATCCTCTCGTTTGTTGAACAAAGGTGACAGAAACTGACTGAGAAGAAATCCATGCGCCGCGTGTATCTGCACACCTCCGAACCCAAGTCCTTTTGCAAGACTTGCAGTGTAGGCAAATTCGGCAGGCAGCGCGGTTATCTCGTCCATAGTTAACGCGCCGCAAGTTAGGCCGGGTAAGTCCAGCGCGCTCGGTCCTTTTGGTGTGCTGATTGGGGCATGCGCCATTGCGCCCGCGTGTCCAAGCTGAAGCCATAGCTGAGCGTTGTTGGTTGCACCTGCTTTTGCGAGGCGCTCAAGCAAATCACTGTTTGATTGGTCATTCAAAATCAGGTTGCCGGGCTTCTCTGCAAAGTGGGACGTACCTTGAACCTCGCCGATTATGGACAGTGCCAAACCGCCCTCGGCCCACCGTTCATAAAGCCTGATTTGATCGTCGGTTGGATTGCCAGCTCCGTCGCCAAGAGAGTCCGACATCGCTGACTTCGCGATCCGATTCTTCAGCGTAGCGCCGCATGTCAGTGTCAGAGGTTGGGCGAGTGGTGAAGTTTGCATTTTGGACATGACGCCTCGTAATCCCTTTGTCGTGATACGTCAAAGCGGCCATTGGTGCAAAGCGCAGCATCGAGAAGTTTGGGCTCGCACTTCGGTTTCGCCGCTCAGAGCGCGAACGACAGCCGCTGGTCTGCCAACGAGCGCTCTTCGTAGGACCGGCTGCGGTTTCAGTGGCTTAGCCAAACGATCAAACGGCCGGTGTTGGTCGGCCTACCGCACCGGTATTGCCGCGTCAGCATTAGGCGGCTCTGAGCCCTAATTGACCATGACGTCGAGGTTGTTAATCTGCCCTATGACCAGTTTTCCAATCCGCAAAAAAAGCACCATCGTGACGGTCTACGCATTATGTTTTGCTCTGGGTTCAATGTCCCATGCTAAGGATTTTTTGGTTTACGGATGGCGGCCATACAATGCGGCCCCGCTGCCGATTGAAGTGTTTTGGAGCAGTTTGATCTTAGTCGACCTAGTGGTCGTCGGTGTTTTGCTGTCCAAACACAAACGCTTAGGCGCTATTTTGGCAATTTCCGTCATGCTGACTGACGTGTTGATCAACACCTATGCCACGATAGTTCTGGAATTTGATATTCTGGTGGGCCCACTCGTTCTCCAATCAATTTTCTTAGGTTTCATTCTGGGAACAATCGGATTGGTCTTTCAACCGTTGATGCGATCCACGCAAGATTAGCTTGCTTGTATGAAGGTCCGCTTCATCCGCGACTTGATCTTTGCAGTCTCAATCCTCGCCGCGCTGTTCATCAATGACCGGTTTACCCGCCGCCGCGAAGCGTCATGAACCGAGCGGATGCAGCGATTTTCCTACTGCGAGCGCGCGCAGCATGATTTGAAGACTTCCGGTGTGGGCTCATTCAGGACCTTTGCTGCGCCTAGCCCCAATGACCGCTTAGCCAACACCGACGTTCTCGCTTGCCCTGTTGGTGCCCTCCGCCATCTTAGTGACCTCGCCTTCTAACTGTTCGAGATCGCTTAGAGCGAGTTCGACCTGACTCACGTCTTCTGAGGAAGGACTGTCGAGCTCCAGTTGCGCCAGCGCGTCGAAATCCATCTCAAACTGCCGCTGATCGTCTGCAATCACGGCTGCGCGCACCTGGGGCTTGTCACGTCGTCGTTTTGTTGCTGTCGTAGCTGGTCTGGGACCCCGTGACGGAGCCTCGCCAGCTTCTGCTTCAAATGTCGCGTGAGGCCCCGCAGGGCTTGGCGCTTCCTCACCTTTGCCCGTAGAGGCATCGCCATTCGGCCTGTCTTCTGGTCCGCCGGGAAAAGGCATCTCGCCACTTTGCGCCACATGGATCCTCTTGAAGAACGGATCAGCGAAATACTGTATTCGCTTGGCCCGCACTGGCATCTGCGCATCTACAACCACGACGACCTCATCCAGCGGCAACCGGCGCGCTTCGTCTTCGGGCAACAACGAGGTCTCTTCCGTTCGCGTGGACTGACTCCTGCCCTCAAACGGGTTCTTACCGATCGACCGCGACTTGGTGACCACGGTCTTTGTGGTCTTGCCAACCGCCTTGCTCAATTCTTCGACAGTCTTTTCATCTGAAGGCGTGAGATAGAGCTTCACGCCCGCGTTCCCTTGCAGCGCCCGGCGCGTGTTCTCACCGTAGATTTCATCGATGGCAGGGATGGTCTGCGTCACAACGGCAAGGTGCCCTCGATAGTGCCGCAAGACTTCGATGCTTTCCGCCACGATCGGCATTTTTCCCAATCGGTTAAACTCATCGAGCATGATCATCACTGGCCATGGCTCGTCTGAACCCGGTTCCTTGTCTTGTAGTGCAGAGAGCAGATCGGAGAACAGTAGCCTGATTAGCGGTGCTAGTGGTTTCACCATCAGGGGCTGAACGACCAGATAGACACTGAACGGCTTCTTGCGGATCGTGCGGAAATCAAAATCCGATACCGCCGTTGCCTCGTCAATCGCCGGATTCTGCCATTGATCCAAACCTGACGTCATCAACAGAGACACATAGGACGTCAGCGTATCGTTGTTCGTGGAAGCCAGCCGCGTGAATATCAGCTTCGCCGCCTTATTCTCGATCTCATGCGACCGCGCCAGATATTCCTTCTGCTTGTTCCCGCCCGAGGCCGAGATGCGGTAGATTTCACCAAGTGTGGGTTTCTTGCGTTGGAAGGCCAGCAATCCTGCCGCGACAAACAAATCAATCCCACCCTTCAAGAGGCCTTGAACCCGGTCATTGTCGTTCTGCAGAAACAGCGTTGCCAAAAGCTGCAACTCCATCTGCTGACGTGCTGGATCCTTTAGATCGTTGATACGCAAAAGCGGGTTATAGCGATGGGTTCGCTGTCCCTCCCAATCTGTCGGCGCAAATCGGTAGACCTTGTCGCCTTGTGCCGCCCTGTGGCGCGCTGTCGCCTCATAGCATTCTCCCTTCACATCCAGGGTCACAGCTGAGCCCTGCCACGTCAGCAGGTTTGGGATAACAAATCCTCTTGTCTTGCCTCTCCCCGTTGGGGCCACGATCAGGGCATGGGGGAACGTCATTGAGCACAGAAACGGTGCTTTGGATTTTGGCTTTCCAAGTTTGCCGATTACAAAGCCGGTTCCGGGTTTGCCAAAGAACCCGTTACGCTTCATTTCGCGGCGCGTCTGCCAATGCGTGTAGCCAAAACGGGTGAGCGCCGAGCCGGACATGGCAAGGCTCATCAAAAGGCCGGCCACCCCTGCCCCGCCCATGATCAGGTTGATCAATTGGAAATCATCCGGCCGGAACGCCCGCAGGCTCCAATAGTTCTTGGCGATGAAAAAGAAGTCGATCTCCGCCCCGAAGCCTATGTCCCGGTACGTCAGCACCGCCGATGCGGTCACATAGCCAATGGCGATCGCGACCAGCGTCACCAAGACCACCCCGATCGCAAGCCGAGTTTTGCCCATGGTTCCCATCAGTGTGTCTGGCCGCGGTCGGTTTCACCATCGACAAGATCAGCGCGGTCGCGCTCATACTCGCGGTCTGCGATCTCTTCGACCACGGTTCGCGCGGCCTCGCTATTGGCCGTCGCCGCGTCCGATTGCAGATAGGCTTTCGCCGCGTAGAGTCGGTCAAGGCGATCTTCGATCTGGGCTTTGAAAACATCGGCATCGCCGTTTCGTAACGCAGCCACTTGTACATCATCCAACTCCCGCTCAACCGCTTCACGATAGCTGAGCCGCGCGTCGTCATCGTCGAAGGGAGACGAAAGACTGCCGTCTCGTTCGTGCGCAATGATGCGTTGAACTTCTTCATTGGTATTAGGTCCGTTTACGATCTCAGGTTCAGCGTCTCGTGTCGTGACGCGGTCGCGATCAAACAAATCTTCGCGGAATTCTTCAATCACACCGTCTTCGCGCAAGACCTGCTCGCGCTCCAGAGTGATCCCTAACTGAACATGGACCCGATTAAGCGTCTCTCGCGCCTGCTCAAGATCCGCGCGACGTTCCAAATTGAGCCCATCTGTCTCCGCCATCCGCGCCAGATCGTCCGCGATCCACTGGCGCTCGAGCGCTGCATTTTGCGCACCTGCCTCCATGCGAGCCACGACGACGCCAGTGCTGATCCCAGTCCCCTGCAGGGCCGTATCGACTTGTGCCCGCACGTCTGGGTCTTGCAGACGATCCAACTGCTCGCGTTCAATGTTGTCCTCAGAATAGACCCCGCCTTCTGATGGTCGCTCTGTCAGGGTCACAGACCGCAGCCCCAGTGGCTGCATATGCGCAAGACGCGCCTGGATCTCGTTGAGGCTCTTCTCCAACTTTGGTCGCTGAACCTCTGGTGTCTCTGCGATCATGCCTTGGATCCGCGCAACCTGATCCGCATAGCGGGTCTTTAGGTCGTCAAAGCTTTGCTCTTCGGCCATGTAGATGCCTCCTTCCAAGTTGAGCCGCCCGCCCCGCGCCAACACTTCGCCTGCGCGGAACAGGGCGTCCGCGATATCGTCCCGGTTCTCGCGCGAAGCCTCTGCCGCCAGCGACTGGTAAATTTCTCGGGTGTTTGCGATTTCAGCCAAGGCACGCTCCAGGTCTGCACCGACGCGGTCACGTTGCTCCGCCTCGCGCCCCTCGCTCTTGGCGGCATAGACATCTCGCGTCCTCGGTGGGTAATGCACGACACCGCGATCAATGCGACGGGTGGCCTCTAGACGTACCCCGTATTTCTCGGCCTCCTCAACCATCGCCAGCCGGAAGTCGTCGTAGTTGAACCGATGGTTCCGCTCCAAATAGAAGAATTCTCCCTCCTGCGACCGGCGGTTCAGGACGATATGGGCATGGGGGTGATCACGGTCTTCGTGGACGGCGATGATGTAGTCGAAGTGTCCTTCGTCAGTCTGGAAGAACCGCTCAGCAACGTCTGACGCGATGTCGCGCACATCCTCCCCATCCGTCCCAATCGGAAACGACATCAGCATATGCGTCGTCTGTCCGAGCTTGGGTTTGAACCCTGCGCTCCAGCGCTTGGCAAAGCGCTCTGTCAGGTCTTTGATCTCGCGATTGTCGAGCTTGGATTTCCCATCCAGGAACCCGCTGCTGTCGACGATATGGGTGGACTTGGTGGTCAGATACCCAAGCTGGTTTGACAGTTCTGATTTGGAGTTTGTGCCTCCACCTCGGATCGCTTTGAAGACCGCCGCACGGTGCCCGGTTGCAGCCCGAACAAGCTGCCGCTGCTTGGACACATGCAGGCCCTGCATCGAGCCCCGGATGCGGCTCCAGCCGTCTTGGAAGACTTCACCAGTAACCGCATCAACGGCATCATTCAGTCGCATGTGCAAACTCCCTCAATGCGACAGTGGCCTCAAGCTGCATCGCATCCCGACGACGACGGACGAGCAGGTCGATCTCATCGGCACTGTCGAAGATAAACCTCGCCAACCCCCTTATCTGGGCGAGACGAAGCTCGGAGAACACAGGACCAGCCCCCTGCCCTATCCGTTTCGCATGGGTCATCTGCTTTGCGATCTGTGCGACACCATTGCCGACGTCGTGCAGGGACGCCCTGTAGCGCGCCATCTCAGCAGCAAGCAGGACGTCAGGCACAAAGACCCCTCCAGCGGCCTGTATGAGCCTTCTCAGCCCCTCTGAGCGTGTTTCTATGCCTGCGGTAGCCAAGACCTCATCAAACGTTGCAAGTTCGCCCTGTCTGACTTTGACACTCACGGCGGCAGTTGGAATAGCCGTATCCGTTTGTCGCTCAGCATCACTCTTCAGCGTGTATTGGATGGTTCGGGGGGTGACGCCAAAGCGCCTGGCAAGCTCAGCCGATGAGACGCCCTCCGCGGCTTCGCGAACGATCTCCATGCGTTGCGCACTAGTGAGACGTTTTGAGCGAGACATGCGAAGAAAGACCCCTTATTTCCTGCCACCTTCATACAAGGCTGCACTCATCATACGATAATATACTTGTACGTCAATAATATCCTTTCGGTGATTGAGTTCGTGGCAGCCTTGTATTCCTTTGCAAGTCGAGCAGCCAAAGGGTGCGAGGCCCCAAAATGCCTTAGTTCGAATTGCAAATCGTGGCAGAGGCAGAAGATGAAAAAGACTAAGGAACGTCCCTGCGCTGAATTTCAGACACCCAACGCAACGAAATTCCGGAAAGATGAGCAGCCCTCACTTGAGGCGCTGCTCATCCTTCCACCTTTCAGGCTGCAGTTCCTTCGTGATCTGTAAGAACCATAGCGTCGGTGACGCTCACGAAATCCGGTGTTATCTGGTAGTCGTCATTCTCGTTCTGTCGTGGAGCAATCGCGACGATTGCCACCACAGGCTCCTCACCTAGAAAGCAGGAGAACAGTGCGAAATTGTCGAACTGACCGGACGTGAGTGCCTCGAAAGCACTGATATGTTCGGGTCGGATATTCGTGCTCATGTAACGATTCCTCCAGCTTTCCGGGCCCGCTCAGCATAGGCGCTCAGTGTTGCCTTCGCTGCAAAGTGAAGATCGCGTTCGATCGGCAAACCAAGTCGGCCACGATGCGCTTTTAGGACGCTGAGCCGGACCGAACCCAGTTCGGGGTAACCAAGGCCGAGATCGCAAAGTCCGATAGCGATGTCTGGATCGTCCGAGTCGGTTTCAGAGAGGAGCCAAGTGGCTCCCCCGTCCGGGGTGAAAAGCTTGACGACTGGATCGAAATCGATCGTGTCTTCACCTGCTTCGATCCGAACCTGATTAGCGCGGCCATTGGCGGCGAGTTGGTCGAGAATATTTTGGGGCAGAAGGTCCATGGTGTCTGTCCTTTTTTGAGATGTCGGTGAGGCGTTGTGGGAGAGGCAAGGACCTCTCCCGAGGGCGGATCACTCGGTGACCTGGCCGTCGTCGCTGTCAGGTTTCGGCTCAAAGAGGACGAGCTCACCATTGACCGGTGTTGCGAAGAGCTGAATCGTCATGAAGGATTTCGCGCCTTCGTTCTGAGGGAAGGCGACGCCCACCTTGTGGAAGCGGGTTTTGCCATCTTTGCCGGTGTCGGGGGTGGTCACGGTGTAATATTTGGTCATGTCGATCTCCTTTCGTTTTCGATGCAAACGAGAGACCGTGACCGTCCGAACCTGCTGTCAGGCTGAACTTTGCTCCGCGCGGAATGACCGCGAAGCGGACAGGGGAAAGTTCTGCTTGAAGGGAGCCTTCACGCGACCGACAGCGGGGTCAGGTCACGGAGATTGCATCTGTAAGAAAACGCAAGGAGATCGATTGGCCAAAAGTGAGCGAACCGTCATAGCCAAGACAAAAAGTGGCCGCAAACCTGATCAAGGGCACGCGTTAACGGACATTCAAACCGCGCTGACGACAATCGGATCATTCAGCGCACGCATGCCGGCAAAATGGTGCGAACTTCAGCGAGACAAATGACTACGCCGGAATCGCCCACGTTGCGTCCGAGTTTCGACGACCAGGGTGTCGGCATCGACATAGGCGCGTCGGATCGGAGCCTTTGTCAGGACCAGGCCGACTGCGCGACCGTCCTCGTTAAAGACGCGAACGCCCTTGGCCTCGACCAGAAGAACCAATCCGCCTCCTACGAGCAGGTCACATTTGGCCGTGCAATCCTCCAACGCAACAAGGCTGTCACCATCTAGCACATAGAGCCGCGTGGCGGTCATCACGTAGAGATACTGACTTGTCTCAATGATACGAACCGGAACGGATCCGACATCATAAATCATGATCGGCCTGCCTTCGGCATCTACACGAACAACACGCCCGCCATAGGTGCCAAGAAGCGCAGTTTCACCGTTTGCGGAGAACGCTGCGGCATAAATCCAGTCTGCTTGTGCGGCCGCGCCGAAGCTGATGACAAACTCAAAACCCAACTCCCCTGCCCCACTGCCATCGAGTTGGTCAGGTTCCAAACCGGTCAACCGCTCGGAAGCGACATTGACGGCCTTCATCCGTTCTTCGCTCCCCGGATTAAGATCAGGATGCAACTCACGCACCAATTGCCGGTATCGCGTGCGAATTTCATCAGGCGTCACTGGCATCTTGAGCCCGATCACCTCAAGTGAATCGGCGATGTCCGTCGCTGCTCCAAACTGAGCACCACCCACCCGAATCCGCGTGGGCTCTTTCGCAGGCATACGTAAGCCCCAGAGGCATTTGCCGTCGCGCGAAACGCACCATGCTTCATCGACATGGGTGAACAAATAGCGGTCCCGTTCCGGTGTGAGTGCAATGCAGCGAAGCGCGCGATGTGCCTCATTCTGCGCCATTCCCAAACGGTCCCGGTTTGCAGCGACTTCAGGCACGCGCGATAGATCAGTTTCGAAGTCGACCTTCAGGTGCTGATCATAGACTGTGAGGACATTGCTTTTTGAGCCTGTGGTGAAGCCGATGGTAGAGCACATTCAACGTCCAGCAGACCCAGAAGTCCTTCTCGATAATGATTAGCGGCGCGCCTAGCCTGTTCGCGGTGGTGAGAAACAGATCAGCGCGATCTGCAACGCTCGCAGAGATGATCGTTCGGAAACCAGCAGTGCTCACCCCTGATCAACCTCCGCCCCATCAAACAGAGGCCCACGCAAAATATCCTGCATCCAGATTGGCATGGCGGAAAGGCCGCCTTTCAGATCATCCAACAGCGCCGGACCTGTTTCCTGATCGGTAAGCAGGCGCCGGACAGTTTTGCGAACAGTCGCTCCCTCAACATCATTCGACATTACGTCATGAAGCCAGTGCAGGGCCTGAACCAGATACATGCCGGGCCGCCCGGCCCAATACAGCCGACTTGGAGCCGCATGTTTGAAGACGATCTTTTGAGTGTCCAAAGTAACCGGCTTGAGCCGAGCATCCACCAGGACCTCGATTTTGGCAGGAACTGCGTTGGTAAGACCAAGCGTGTTGGCAGCCGTCATCCCATCAATCAACCAGCGAACCTGATCACGGCGCGCGATCGCATCAATGACGGCGCGGTAGTCTGGGACAGTAGACTTGCCAGTCAGCGTATTCTGGGTCGGCTTGTCATACAGCCCGCGCTCAATGCGCCGCAACTTGCCAGACGCGACCATGCGCTGCAGCGCCTTATCGACGGCAGCGCGACCACCTACGTCGGCAAAATCAGATGGTGTCCACACTTGGCGCGGCGCATCATCTATGCGCACGCGGAGGCGATCTGGTAGCGTTTTGGATCGTGCGTTATCTATCATGTCTGAAATATACTACAAATTTCGGACAATTGCGAGTCCGACGATTACTACATACTTCGGACTCGATACTCCACGCGAGGTCGGAATCTGTCTCTACATGAATTAGGCCAGACCGCCGAAGCGGTCTGGCTTTTTTGTTAAGCGGCCTCTTTGGGACCCCAAGGGATGATGGCCAGCAGGGACATGTCATCCTGACTAGCAGCTTTGCCAAGGTTGGCGTTGAAGCCGTGATCTCGGACCGTCAGGGTGAAGTAGTCAGAACCGGTGTCTTTGTTCTGCTTCTTCCAGATGCCACCGCACTCGACCAATTTGCCGCGAGGAGAGCGGCCAAGGACGCGGTGCGTCGGTGCCATGGGGTTGCTGCTGGCAACGGGTTCAACCGTAATGTCGAGGTCGAAGGTCAGGGTTGAAATTGAGCCGATACCTTTTGCAGTTTCGATATCTTCGCTTGTGAATTTGATGCAGTTCGTGGTCATTGCTTTTCTCCTTGTTTGCGTTGCAATGATGGTCACTTTGCAGCTGGTTTAGGCCCGGACATACCGAAGGCGAAGCGCAGCGGAGAGGGGCAGGCACCGGTCTTATTGCTCCGCGAGGAATGGCCCTTAGGGCCAAGGGAAAAAGATCGGGGACAACCTTTGTGAACGGGGCGACAGCTGCGACCAGCATTATCGAGCAACTCAACACATCAGGAGAAAGCCTATGGCCAAGTCGCTGAGTGTGAACGCTGACAAAAGAAACTGCGTGACGGCATCTTCATTTCCAATTTGACTGTCAACGCACCAATTAGGCGACCCTGCCCTGCCAGACCTGAGAACGACACGGCCCGCTCTCTTTGATCTCCCGCCAAACTCTGGTGAGGCCGTATAGCTGGAATGGATGCACCAAAGACCACTTTTGTTCATTTTTATGTACGTAAGATCCATCACGTTCAGAATACTGGACAGCAGCTTGACTCGACAATCGATTGGCAGTATTTGTCCAATATATTGGACGTAAGGACCATCACGTCCATCTAATCAGACAAAAGGTGGTGCGACATGAAACGCAAGAGAAGCTACTCTCGGGTAACAAAGCAGGCTTTGTCTGTCTTCGGCAAGCTGATCCGCGTCGCCCGCACTGAACGCAGCATGACCGCGCAAGACCTTGCGGACCGTGCAAACATTAGCCGCACAACGCTGTACAACATCGAGAAAGGCGCACCTGGTCCTGAGATCGGCACGGTATTCGAGGTCGCAGCGCTTGTCGGCGTGCGTCTGTTTGATGTCGATGAAAGTGTTCTGGCCATGCACAATGCCCGCCTTGATGAAAAACTAACACTCCTGCCAAAGAGCGTCCGGGCATCCAAGCAGGAAGTCAACGATGACTTCTAAACTTGCGCAAGCCTCGGAGGCCCTCGTCTGGATCTGGCTGCCGGAAAGCGCCGTCCCCGTCGTGGCGGGGCGCATTACGCAGGACGCGAACCGGTTCGTCTTCAACTACGGCGCAAGCTACCTCGAGCGTAAGGATGCGATACCAATATACGCGCCAGAACTGCCACTGCGCCGCGGTATTATTGAGCCTGACGCCGGACTTTCGATGGCCAGTTGCATTCGCGACGGCTCTCCGGATGCTTGGGGCCGGCGTGTCATCATCAATCGTTTGATCGGCGCAAAGGCGAGTGAAGCCGAAGCCGGCAACATCACAGAAATATCCTACCTGCTAGCATCCGGCTCTGACCGCATTGGTGCTCTTGATTTCCAAGCATCTGCGACGGAGTATGTGCCGCGTCAGAAATCCGAAGCGACATATGAGGAACTCATCGAGGCTGCCAGTCTGATTGAAAAAGGCGTCCCGCTGACACCTGGCCTTGATCAAGCGCTCAACCATGGCACGTCTATCGGAGGCGCACGGCCCAAAGCGCTGATCGATCGCGGTGATCGCAAGTTGATCGCCAAATTCTCGGCCAGCGGCGACCTCTATAGCGTTGTGAAAGCGGAATTCATCGCGATGACGCTGGCTGCTGCCTGCGGTCTAGACGTCGCTCCCGTCTCAATGGTCAATGCGGGCGGAAAAGACGTGCTCTTGATCGAGCGCTTTGACCGAACCCGTACGGGTCAGGAATGGCATCGCAAGGCGATGGTGTCTGCGCTGACAATCCTTGGGCTGGATGAAATGATGGCGCGCTATGCGTCCTATGAGGATTTAGCTGAGATCATTCGTCACCGCTTCGCCAAACCCAAGCAGACGCTGCGAGAATTGTTTGGCCGGATTTCCTTTAACGTTCTTTGTGGCAATACGGACGATCATGCCCGCAATCATGCGGCCTTTTGGGATGGTAAGATGCTCACGCTTTCCCCTGCTTACGACATTTGCCCCCAAGGCCGCACAGGAAATGAAGCGACGCAGGCGATGCTGATCAAGGGCGACAACCGAATGAGCACACTGGCCAATTGCCTTGCTGCCGCACCTGATTTCTTGCTCACGGACAACGAAGCGATCGACATCATCACGCAACAAATTATCTCAATCTCAGGTGAATGGGATGCAGTCTGTGATCTTGCGGACCTCAGCGCAACAGACAAAGCATTGTTTGGCGGGCGGCAATTTCTGAATCCGTATTGCATTGACGGGCTGGGGTCGGAGCATGAAACGTTAACTGATCTATTTGAGGGATCACGGAAGCACCTACTGAGCTAGGTTGATCGGAAGTCGACAATTTCAATAGGAATTCATCCCGTTCGATTGGGCTCCAAAATTAACCCTGACAGTCCGCTGGCAAAAGTGTTTATTGGCGACATGATCAAACTTCGTGACATTGCTGATGACGACCCCGTCCTCGATCACTCCCGCCTTCTGAAGGCGATGGAAACTGCATTCGAGTATGCCGCTGCTCATGATGGGATCGGGCTTACGCAAACCAAGGCCTTCAACCGAAAATTTGCACGTTGGATGGCAGATCATTCGCCTTGGCCCCGATACCACACCGATGAACTGATGAGGCTCAACAAGGTTCTGAACGAATGGGACGTACCGCATGCGATGGTCGTCCATGATCTGATGGTTGTCGCCAAGTTTGGACGCCATACCAAGGGGAAGTTCCAGGTTGCAAGAGCTGCAAAGGATCTCAGCTCAAAGCGCGGCAGATTCTTCGCCAAGGTCGCTGAAACGTATCTGTTCGAATACAATCACGCGCGCAACGCCCGGTCGGAATTCACAGCTCCCTGAAACTGGGACATTTTCCTGAAAATCATTAATATCGATGCAGAACAAGGACTTACAGAAATCCACCTTGTGAAAACCCTCTATGGCCTGGAGAAACGAGATCACGTGACTGATCGGGAATACTATGATCACGCCGGGTTTCTCTTCACGCATGTTCTGCAGCCGCTCAGTTGGATTGGGTTTCTCGAGGAAACATCCGACGGTGGCAGATTGTCAGACCGAACCTATTGGAAAACGCCACTATGGCGGGCGTGTCTGCAACTTGAAACCGACGATCAGGTGGACGTGCCACATCGCCACTAAAATTCATTGCAGCGTGACGTATCACCAAATTCGCCCCACTATTTTTCCGGTGTGGCCTGCAGGTCGGCGCAGGCATCCCTGAGTTGTAGCATATTCACGCGCACTATTGATTGGCTAGCCCCCTACAACGCTCAACCGGCCAAAAGAGCTGCGAACAAGGTGCAATTCGCCAATTTGAGCGCGTTCAACCGGACTGTTGCATTAACTCTTTGAGGCCGCGGGAAACTTGATTTTCCTCGCTTCAGGCGGACAACCCGAAGACCTCATGCGCCAGAGCGATTTCGCCTTGGACCCCTGGCTTCATATCGTAAACGTGGCGATTCTTGATCGACTGGATGGCTTCGATGCCGCGTAACGTCGCTTTTGCCGAGCTGAGTGACCGAAAGCTTTGCCGGTATCCCAATATACGTTTCAAAGCAGCGTGGTCGCTTTCGATCTTATTGTTCCGCCAATTCTTATCAATATGGGCAATGCTATCGAAATGCGGGTCATGTTCATTGTTAATCTCGCGGATGACGCGCCGATACGTTAGTGCTTTGTCCGTGCAGATTGTCACCGGCCGATGCAGTCGTGCATTCTCATTAGCCTTGCGCAAAAAGGCTCGCGCCGCTTTTGCATCTCGCATTGCTGTCAGACGGAAATCGATCAGGTGTGCGTGCCGGTCTACAGCCCGCCATAGATACCGCCATATTCCACCAACGCGGATGTATACCTCATCGACGTGCCAGTTCAGGCCAACCCATTGACGGCGTCTTTCGATGCCAGCTGCAATCTGAGGTCCAAATTTTTGGACCCAACGATAGGCCGTTGAGCGATCGATATTCACACCACGTTCCGCAAGCAAATCAACGGTATCCTGATAGGAAAGCGGATAGCGCAGATACATGCGAACCGCACATAGGATAATAACGGCAGGAAATCGGTGGTGTTTGAAGGGGGATTTGCGGATCATATCGGGCCTTTTTTGCTCAGCCCTGCGCCAACCAGTCGATAAATACAACAGTCCCCATGAAACATCACACGACCTTCACCCTTGAAACCGACTGAACCCGCGCGACCATCGCGGCCAGCTCTGCGCGGCTACTGCATCCCAACTTTGGGAACATACGTTTCAGATAAGACGCGACCGTGTAAGGGCTGATCCGCAGACGACGGGCAATTTGCTTGTTACAGGCACCCTGCTGGATCAGGCAAGCAATCTGCATTTCGCGGTTCGTCAAAAGAAGCAAACCATCAAGGCCTTTGGCCGCGTTGCGGTCCTCGGCAAAAATCGTAAATCCAATGCCACCGACCTCGATCCGGCCAACGGCAAGACCTTGGGCAGTCACATCTTCATCCTCGCGGGCGATCCGCAAATGGACCTGTCGTAAGGCCTGATCGGTCTCGACCAAAGCCAGAACCTGATCGGTCTCCTCGGTTTGAATTACGTCGCGTGACACCCCCAAATCACCTCCCTTTTGGCCAAACGCGCACCAACCCGTAGTCACCCAGGCCGCGGCCACCGGTGAAAGCAGCCAAGACCTTGGACGACACCCGGACAGCACGGTTTACCCCCCCTGCCGGAGCGCCGGTTGATCCGGGCACGCAACCATAGCTACGGCCCGTTTTGGGGTCGCTGACGCCAGCGACGTGAATACCAATCACACGGGTACGGCCGCCAACCTTGGCAAGAACGGCGCTGCCGGAATGGCCGGGACAGGTATCGACCTCGTGAAACAAGCGACGCCGGTCAAACCGCACAAGTCGCTCAGAGTGCGTCCACATGGTGGCCCGAGATTTATCAGAAGGATAACCCACCACCTGAATCCGGCCACCTCCCCGTTTCAACTTGGTGAGCTGGGCACGGGTGGGCCGGTGCAAAGGAATGACATGGCGTCGGTCGCGCACCGGGCGACGCAGCCGGATCACGGCATAATCGAACAGCGGATTGCGCCGGGTCGCGAAACCACGGGCGACATATACCCGATCAGCGGGAATTGTCTCAGCGCGATATGACCCATTGCGACCCGGTTGAACATTGATCGATTTGGGGACGCGACCGCCAGATTTGACGATGCAATGGCCAGCGGTCAGCACCAGATCCGGGGCAATCAACGTACCACTGCACCCCACTTTTCGACTGCCAAAAGACCGCTCGACGTAGCACACCCCGGCGTAGGGCATCACGCGGGTGTTGTTCACAAGGGTTCTGCCATCAGCACCAATCACAGCCGGGTCAAAAAAGTCGACACCATCAAAAGTGTCGTCGTCGGTAAAAAGATCAAAATCTTCAAGCATCTATCTACTCCTTTGTTGGCAGCTTGGCCTCAAGGTCGTGCAAGGCTTTCTTCAATCGGCGAAGGAATTGAGCAGGCGATGAATGCGCCGCTGCGTATGTTGTCACGAACCGGATCAAGGCTGTCTCAGCCGACCGAGGCCGGTGTTTCAAAACCTGACTTTCAACAACTTCTGCTTGCACCTTATCAATGTGACGGCGCAGGAATTCTTCCGCATCTTCTAATGAATCGTTCAACGAATCGTCTTTATCTGACCCATTATGCACACACGGCCGGGTTGAATTGACGGAATCGTCAAGTGATGCTGCGTCACTCGATGTTTGCGCTAATAGTGGCGGATTCTTGCCCAGATTTTCATGGTCATCCATCATCATACGTGCCCCCATATCAACGAGGCAGATTGGACCCACCCCTCTGGCGTGAAACAATGCTGTTGAGACAAATCAGATTGTCCTGAATCCAGAAACAGCAAGTCCGGCGCGACCACCCGCACAAACGCCAAAGGGGCGTCACTTGCTCTGGCCCATTCAAACAATCCTGCCCGCATGAACAGCGGCGCAAACCACTGCTGTTGGATTTGCAGCTGCGGTGCGGCATCCAATTTCGTGACTGTCATCCCCAAACGGGCGGCCTCTTGGACGATCCGCGGCACGCCTTCAGGGCAGGCGCACAGGATCGTCGCTGCCCGTTCCTGAAAGGCAGCGGCCAGCACGATCGCGTCCAGCGCCGCATCATCAACCTGCAAAGCTTCGTGCAAGACGTCGAAACGCGCAAAACTTTCGGGCGTTACCCAATCAGGCAAGTGTGCATCCTCGCGACACTCTGCCAGCCAATACAATCGCCGGCCTCCGGCCATCACCCGTGCCCGCTCCCAGATTTTGACGGCGCGGTCCAGTGCCGGGTCCTCCAACGGGACCGGGTCGTCGCCGACGGCCGTCAAAATGGGCATCATGCGGATCAAACTGTCATCCAACGTGCGCCACAGCGATGCGGCGACCCATGTATCGCATTCCTGCGCCATGCGCAGCGTCACCAAAGCCCCGTGCGGATCAAGGGCCAGCGACTGGTCGATGATAATCTGCGGTCCGCCTTGGTCGACGGCCGCCAGACTGATGGGGGGGCACCATTGCATGAAATTGTCCTCTGCGCTGAGATGACAGGGTTATAGATAGGCGGCTTCGGCCTGACTTTGCGACAGACCCCGCGACCATTTCAGGTTGCCGTTCACGCCGGGATAGGCGCGGCCTTCCTTGGTCAAACGGTACGCTGCAATCCAGGCTTCGGCGTGGGCACCGGCCGTGCGGGCCTGCACACGGAAGCTGTCCGCATCGACATCGCTGTCAAAACTCGTGCCACCCACCCACTGCAAGATGCGGCGACCGGCTTCTGCCATTTTGGCACGCTGGGACAGGTCTCCGATGCGGCCATTGTCGCGCTTCAGGATCCCTTCCAACGCCTGCCAACGGTTCGTAGCATCATAGGCGCGTTTCACATCAGGGGCATCAAGGATACCCAGCACTTCTTTCAGATACAGGCCACTTTCGTGGGTCAAACTGACGATGTTCCCATAGCTGGCCCGATCAAGGGCATAGCGCAGATCAATCGCGATCCGCTGGACAGAGGCAATCGACCCATAGGGCCGGGTGTCCAGGGCAGGACCACCGCGCACAACTTCACTGACCGTCAGGTCACGGTAATACCGGGCAAGCGAGCTGATCAAAGCGACAAACTGGTGCTGGAAATTCCGGTTGATAATGGCACCAGCGGGCTTTGGGCCGCGGCCATAGTTGAACACGCGGCCATAGGCGATTGCGCGGTCCTTGGGATTATACCGCAAGGGACGCCACTTTTCGAGAAGGTACAGCTTTTGGGCACCGGGGCCGCGCTGAATGCGGATCGTCCCATCGCGGAACTGACGACGCAGAATGTCCATTGCTTTGAACAGGCCCATGATGTCGTGCTGCAAGATAAAGTACAGCTCTGCCGAGGCTTGCAATTGACTGGGTGTCACACCTTCATCGAAATCGGCCTCAAGATAGGCGGGTGGGACTTCATCGAATGAAACCACCCCTTCACTGCCAAAGCCGACAAGATCGGGAAAGGCGCTTTCTTTACCGCCAGAGGCATCTTTCACCAACTGACCAAAACGAGACTCAAAGGCACGGCTCAGAGATTGGCGATCCGCCTGCGGCAACTTGTCGAGCTCTTCCTGCATGAATTGTTGGAAAAGACTTTGAATATATTCGCTGTTGTTCGGGCTCATTATCTTACTCCAGTGGCGGGCGTTTTCAGGCAGGGCAAACCGATCGAAGGATCATTCCTTCAAGGCGGTCTTGGCCGCGCTGCAAATTTCATCGAATGTCTTCTTGGTCAGCTGCTGTTCGACTTCTTGGGTGAACGCATCGGATTTCTTGACCTTGGCATAGACCGACCGGCGGGTTGCGGCATCCATCTGGGCCAGATCGCGCAAGGCAAAGTCTCCGGCCTCGTCAAACAGACGCCAATGCCAATTGTGCAGCCCTAACAATAGCCGGACGCCCTGCGTGTTTTGCTGGGCCTGCTTTCGCATCACATCCAACTCTTGGGCCAGTTTTGTGATTTCAGCTTTCAGCGGTGACAGATCAACCGACTTGGTCTGATTAATCGTGATCTGAGGTGTCCCAAAGTCTTTTCGGGCCGTGAATGGGCGTATCGTCATGGCATCAATTCCTTATGCATAACTATTCACTCGATAATTTCGATCGTTCCGTCGCGCAGGTAGGCGGGGAAAGTGAAGCTATCGAGGCTGGTTTCAAAGTGGGCCGGAATGGTCGTGGTGACGTCTTCACACCCGACGCGCAGCGGCGCATTGTCGTTTTCGCGGCTACCGGCACCGGCAAGGTACAGCGCGCCACCCAGCAGCCCAATGATCCGATCATGCAAGGCACCCAGATCAACACAGCCCGGCGACATCGCTGCCGCAAATTCAAACCACCGTGCTTCATCGCGCCTTTGGTCGCACAATTCTGCACGGATCAGCCGGTAAAAGTCGGCACCCAGATCATCGTCATCGGGGCGTGCGGTCCAAACGATACCTTCAGTGGTAAACGGTGCCAGCAACGTGGCCCCTGACACTTCCAAAACCTGCCTCAGCGGCAAATTGCCTTCGGTACAATCACCAAGACCATCGTTCAAAGCGCGGATTTCACGCCAATGACCCGCGTGGTTGGTCACCTCTGCGTCGACATCAATCGCGTCTTGATTAATGATCAACAACATCAGCATGCCAAAGGCAGATGCCCGCTGGGTGGCTTCGGGCATATCGGTGACAAAGCGGTCAATCGCCCGATCAAGGTCATACAACATCTTATCAAGAATGATCTGACAGCCGATCTCGTCGCCCTCACAGCCACACCCAAGGTAGCAATCCAGCAGGCTGGCCAGTCTGGCGCGATTGGCCATCAGGATCAGGAACGCGGCATCGGCTTCGGTGTTTGCTAACCCATAGAAACCGTTCGCCATCAGTGGCGGACGTGCAGCAAGGATCAGGCGGCGACCGCGATCCGGCCGGAAGCTTTGGACAAACAACATCAAAGCCTGCCGGAACCGCGCCAGCGGCGGTGAAGCAGGGTTAATCGCCTGCCCCAGCAGCCCCAGCAACCGGTTCAGCTGGGCAACGGTGACAGCAGACGTAGCCCCAAGGCCCCGCAGCACAGTCGCATCGCTTTGGCCGACAGTCTCGATCAGCTTATCCAAAACAGAGGCCAGATAGCTTTCGTCCAGCAAAGCCCGCAAATGCCCCTGACCACTATTATCAAGCCATTCATTCAGCGATGTCAGCGCGTGCAATCCGCGGGGCCAGTCCTCGCTGTGATGGGCATTTGGATCGGGGTTGAACAGATCGTGCAGGGCGGCGATGACAGCGTCACGCCGCTGGGTCAAATCCGAAACGGGAACGGGCAAGGCGGCGATCCCACCGAACCCGCGACCGGCAATCGTCTCGCCTGACAGAACAAGGATCAGGGCGGCAGCCTGATCAATGCTGCGGGCCAAGGACCGATAGGTGCCGTTAAATTCCGGGGTAATGGCGCCCAGCATCCGGGCAAGGCGGGCATAGTCGCCCAACTCTTGCCGGGCGGCCATCGCCATCGCACGATACCGCTCGCCGACAGCGCTGCGGGCGGCACCGATGCCGCGTTCCACGATCTGCGGTAACGTGCGCTGCCAGCCCTGCAATTCAGGCTGGATGTCTTTCAACTGCGGGGCGGCCACCAATGCGGCCAGATCGCGGCTCAGGTCATCTTTGGCCTGCACCAATTCGGCATCACTCGGGCCACCTCCCATCGCACTTGTGGCAGGCACAGCGGCGGGGTTCAGAAACCCGGTGCGATCGGTTTCGATCCTCTCGGCCCCTGCGCGATACTTCTTGGCCAGGGCCTGCGCGACTTCTGTCGGGTCTGTCGGATCGGACAATGTCAGCGCTTGGCGCATAATCGCGTCAAGCCGTGTCTCGGTTTGTGATCTGCGTGCAGTATCGACCATCTTTTCCACCTATGCAGCCCAGTTAAGTGATGGATCCACGCGCCGGGCGGGCTTCGTCCGGGACGGGTTTGCTGCGCGTCTAAGGGCAGCGCTATGCGGTGTTCCAATCGAAATGTTGCGATCACGGGCAGCCATTCGGGCCAGCGCTTTGGTCAGGGCCGCACCGATTTTGGCAGCGTCCGCCCCTTCAGCAATCGCAAGACGGGCAGACCCAATCAACCAGCGCGGCGGCAACTGCGGGACATGTCCCGCGGCAAAGCGATGACCACCGCGCACGATCTTCGCTTGATCGGCCTTCCTAAACGAAATCATATCAGCCAACCCTCTTTGAGCCAGCATTCGGCGCGGCTGATAGGCAATTTCATCAACCATCAGCGGAACAGTCTTGGCAGCAGAGGCCAGCAAATCCTGCGGAACGCGCTGATGGGCAGCTTGGGCATACAGCGCTTTCCAGATCGACCGCAGCCGCTTGGCATCACTCTGAAATCCCATCCGGCGCAGCATTTCTGCCAAAATCATCACGCGGATGTAGCTGACGGGATGCACAGCACCGTCCTTAAAGATCGTCACCTTCGCTGGGGGGTGGGCTAAAAACTCGGCCAGCCCAAAGGCAGCAGTCGGACCACCCAGCAGCAAGGCCGTCAGGTCAGCGAACACCTCTTTATGCCACCGCGCCCAAATCGTTTGCAGACGCGGGCTCAGACCCGTTTCAGCCAATCGGGCCGTCACAGCCTGTTTCGTCTCTTCCCAAATTCCCAGATCAGCTTGCAAATTATGGGCAACCTCATGCAGGAACGTCGCCTGCCAGGGCCGATCACGATCCCATGGGATACGGATCAGGGGGAAGGGATTGGGTTCACCCAACAGGCGCTTCAACGTCACACCGCGACGCATCGTGGCAGGGGAATAGCCGTGCTCCATATAGGTCAGCGGCATCAAAATCGGATGGTCCAACACTTGTGCATGGCCCTTTAAGACAGCGCGATAACAATCGCGAGCAATCGCATCATGGGCAGCCAGGGCCGGGGCAAAGGCAGTGCCACGCTGGGCAAACACCTCAAAGAACAAACCAAAGGCGCGGCGGGCGCGGTCAACTTCACGCTCGACCAGCGCAAGGACCAGCAGACGGCGGCGAGGGTCTGCACTCTTTTCGGATCTCAGGGCCGCAACACGGCGATCAATTGCAGCGTCGATCGTGGCCAGTCTCTTGTTGGCGGCATGAAAATAGGCCGCGGCAGGGCTATAAGGCTTGTCGGCTTTGCGTAATCCAGCACGGGCAGGGCTGACGCGGGACAGACGGTTCGACCGGTCCAGCAATGCGGCGGATTTCATTTTCAGAAAACGGTCCACCTCGGGCCCTGCCGCTGTCATTCTACCGCTGGCACGACGCGGGTGCCTTGGCTTTGACGCTATGGTGACGGAAGAGCGCATGTCGAAAGATCCTCTTGGGGTCAAAAACGGCATCGAGATGGGGGCAGGTCGAGGCGGCGTACCGCCTCGACGGATCATTTAGGCAGCACGACCAACAGAGGCCTTCACGCGCGGCACAATCACCTGACGGGCTTTCGCCTTTGCACGGGGGGCCGCCTTCTTGGACATCGCACGGGCGACAGAGGGCTTGCGGGCAACCTTGTCAGCAACACGCTTCAGCGTGGCAGTCTTGGTCATCGGGGATGCGCCAGCAGTCTGCCGGGCGACGCGCTTGGCGATCTGGGCTGCGGCTTGCGTCCCAGCAGGACCGATTTTGCGGTTCAGCTTGGTGACCACCTTGCGGCAGGTCTTGGCGACCTTCTTACGTTGGGCCTTGGACATATGCTTGCCATTGCGACCAACCATCTTCTTGGCGACCAGTGCAATGGCAGGAACATTCGCAGCCGGGATCTTTTTGGCGGCTTCAGCTGCCATTTCCATGGCTTCTGTCTCATCCTCGGCTTCCATCCGCAGGCCAGACACAACACGGGCAGCAGCACCAATGGCCTGTGCAGCAGGATGCGGAATGAAAGAGGCCACCTTGGCCACAACAGGGGCGATCTTTTTGACCACCTTACCAACACGACGACCCACCTTCTTGATCCCGCGCCACAGCTTCTTAAAGAACTCGTCTTCGTCCTCTGCGGTCAGCGCATAGGCAATCGCCTCGTCAAGCTGGTCGTCTTCGTAAGAATCCTCGTCATAGTCGTCTTCGTCGCCAAGAAAGCTGCTGAAACCATCGCCCCAGTCATCTTCCAAGTCGTCCTCATCCTCAAAGTCATCATAACCGTCGTCTTCCAGCAGGTCGTCTTCGTCGTCATCCTCAAGGAAATCATCGTCATCCTCGAAACCGTAGTCATCATCATCTTCATAGCCAAAGGCATCGAACGCGCTGTCGCCTTCGGGCAGGTCGTAATCCAGGTCATTTTCCATTTTTCTCTCCATTGCGAGAAGCCGGCGCCGGGATTGCAGCGCAAGGCGGGGCGATATGCCTGATCACCCAACCACAGCCAGCCGCCACCCCGATAGCCGCCCGGATGCTGTAGCCCATCTGAGGGACAACGCCTGCGCGGCCCTCATTTGTGGGGCTTGAGACAGGGGGGGCAGTTCATCGAAGATCGTCCATGACGCCCGGTATGCCAATGTGCGCGTAAGGCCGGGTCACCGATCGGGCGGGTCCCCTCCCGTGGTCTTTAATCACAAGACGAGGAACCAGAAGATGCGAGATGTGTATGATTTCGAAGATGACGACTATGATGATGAGGACCTGTATTTCGAGGATGACGATGACATGTTCGCGCCCGAAGACATCGCGGAAATGGAGGCCCTCGCGGCCGATTTCGCCGAAAGCTACGAAGACGACGAGGATGAGGAAGACGCCTTTCTCGGCGCACTCGCAGGACTTGCTGCAAAGGCGCTGCCGATGGCAATGAAAGCGGCCCCCATGCTGCTCAGCGCGGGGCGGTCGATCCTGGGTGGCCTGTCGCGCAACAAATCGGTGCGCAGTGCGGCGCGTGCAGTGCCCAAGGTGCTACGTGATACGGCACGGGACCAATTGAACCGCTATTCTCGCGGCCAACGTGTGACCAAACAGTCCACCCTACGATCTGCCGCGCGTCACACGGCGCGCGCGATGCGTCCATCGCAACAGCGGCGCATCGTCCGGCGGCATCGGGTGATCGTGCGCCGTCGGCCAACGCCGCGTTATCCGACGCAACGCTACCCGACCCCGCCTCGGCGGCGTCCAACCCGTCTGCGCCGGGTATGCCAATGCCGCATGGTGCGTTACTAGGGTCCTGAGCCCAAATCGCCCTCCCCCGGTCCTGTGGCGCACAAAGTGTGCCGCAGGACCCGAGCCATTGATCACAACGTCAGGTCACACCGCTCGAAATCCCACTAGCCAGACTTCGTCCAATCGCCTAAAACAGAATAAGTTTCCGTTTTATGGCACCTTGGGGAGGGGACGACGTGGACATATTGGTATCAGTCGTCCTGCCACTTGGACTTGCGTTTATCATGTTCAGCCTCGGGGTCGGGCTGACGCCGGCTGACTTCCTGCGGGTCGGACAACGCCCCTTGGCCTTCCTTGTTGGGGCACTCAACCAAGTCATCCTGCTGCCCATCGTCGCTTATGTCCTGATCCTGATCTTCGGCTTCACAACTGAACTGGCGGTCGGTTTCATGATCCTTGCGGCCTGCCCCGGCGGGGTCACCAGCAATGTCATCGCCAAAATGGCAAAGGGGGATGTGGCGCTCTCGGTTTCACTAACAGCGGTGATCAGCCTGGCCAGCGTCATCACCGTTCCGCTGATCCTCAGCTTTGCGGTCAATAATTTCATGGGTGCGGATGCGCCCGACATCGACATCACCACGACAGCAGTGACCATGTTCCTGCTGACGGTGGTTCCCATCACCCTCGGCCTGACACTGCGGGCGCTGGCGCCTTCACGCATGATCGCAGCCGAACCAATCCTCGCGAAAATCGCAACGACGCTCTTTGTCATCATCATCGTGGCGGCAGTTGCGGCGAATTGGGATCTCTTCACGGAAAATATGGCGCGCCTAGGGCCTGCATTGGTTATGCTGGTTATCGTGCTGACGACCATCGGCTTTGTGGTGCCGCGTCTGCTTGGGCGCAGCCGGCACGAGGCCAAGACGATCTCTATTGAAACCGGCGTGCAAAACGGGACGCTGGGCATCGCGATTGCAGCTATTGTTGTGGGCGGCGGCGAGGGGTTCAGCGCATATGCCATCCCCTCAGCCATTTATGGGGTGATCATGTATCTCACAATTCTCCCGGCTCTGCTGATCTATCGGAACATGGACTGACGATATGGAAACGACAGACGTCATTGTTGTCGGGGCAGGCCTGGCGGGCCTGACAGCGGCGGCAGAACTGGCAGACCGGGGCAAACAGGTCACGATCATCGACCAAGAGCCGGAACATTTCTTGGGCGGCCAGGCCTTTTGGTCCCTCGGCGGCCTCTGCCTGATCGACACACCTGAACAGCGACGCATGGGCATCAAAGACAGCCGGGACCTTGCGCTGCAAGACTGGATGGGGTCCGCGCAATTCGACCGGGCAGAAGACCACTGGCCACGCAAATGGGCAGAAGCTTACGTTGACTTTGCAGCAGGCGAAATGCGGCAATGGCTTTATGATCAAGGCATGCGCTGGTTTCCCATCGTCGGCTGGGCAGAACGGGGCGGGGGCTTTGGGTCCGGACACGGCAATTCGGTCCCGCGCTTCCACCTGACGTGGGGTGTCGGACCCGGCACACAAGAACCTTTCGAGCGGCGGGTTCGGGAACACCAAACAGCCGGCAAAATCACCCTCAAGTTCCGGCACCGCTGCTCCACCATCATCATGGAAAACGGAGCGGCCAAAGGCGTGGCAGGCGAGATCCTCGCAGAGGACACGGCCCTGCGCGGCCAGAAAACCAACCGAGAGATCATCGGCGATTTTGAACTGCGGGCGGCGTCTGTCCTCGTCACGTCGGGTGGGATCGGCGGGGACTTCGACCTCGTGCGCCAGTCTTGGCCGACAGACCGGCTTGGCCCTGCGCCCAAGGAAATGATCGCAGGCGTGCCCGCCCATGTCGACGGGCGCATGGTTGGCATCAGCCAGCAGGCGGGCGGGCATCTGATCAACAACGACCGCATGTGGCACTACACCGAAGGCGTGAAAAACTGGGATCCGATCTGGCCAAACCACGGTATTCGCATCCTGCCGGGGCCGTCATCGATGTGGTTCGACGCCACCGGCAACCGCTTCGCACCGCCCGCCCTGCCCGGCTTCGACAGCCTCGGGACGCTGAAAGCGATCCTCGATACGGGCTACGATTATTCGTGGTTCATCACGACACAGAAGATTGTCAAAAAGGAATTCGCGCTGTCGGGGTCTGAACAAAACCCTGATTTCGAACAGAAATCGTGGAAAGAAGTCCTCAAACAACGCATCCTCAACAAACAGGCCACGCCAGCGGTAGAGGCCTTCAAAGAACACGGCGAAAACTTCGTCGTAGCAGACACCCTGCCCGAGCTCATCGCCAAAATGAACGGCTTGACCGAAGGCGACCTCCTCCCTTTCGACAAAATCGAGGCGGAAATCAAAGCGCGCGACGCGCAGGTGGACAACCCCTTTACCAAAGACGCGCAGATCATGGCGATCCATGCGGCGCGCAACTACCGGGGGGACAAGTTCCAGCGGACTGCGAAGCTGCACAAAATCCTCGACCCGTCCAACGGACCGCTCATCGGGGTCAAGCTGAATATCATCACCCGCAAGACGCTAGGCGGGCTGCAAACCGACCTCAACAGCCAGATGATCAACGCAGCCGGAGACCCCATCCCCGGCCTCTTCGCAGCAGGCGAGGTCGCAGGCTTCGGCGGCGGCGGCTACCACGGGTACAACGCTTTGGAAGGGACATTCTTGGGCGGCTGCATCTTCTCTGGCCGTCAAGCCGGGCGTGCAGATACGATATAAAGCACCCCGTCACAGTCCCGCACCACAATTTCTCTCAGAGAAATTGGCAACAAATCCTCCAAGAGGATTTGGACACAGACTTTCTTCGAAAGTCTGCCTCAATCCGCCAAATACCGTGCCAGATAACTCTCTAGCACCTTCGACAATTCCACCGAAAACGGCCGCGAGGCGTCTCTATCTTTCTGGGCGGCAATCAAGTCTTCCATCGACAGGGCAATCTGCACAGTCGTATTGGCGACCACATGCGGATCGCCCCCATGAAACCCATCTGCTCCACGCTCCCAGCGAGCATGCAGAAACGTCACCAACTCATCATGCTCGTCGTCTTCCACCGCCACGGCCATACGGCCCACGACAAAATGCAACAACAAAGGCCGATAGTACGGATGCCTGGCAATATACCGGCGCTGCACCTCCAACGCGGCCCCCAATCGGGCGCGCCACGTCGGATGCGCGCCATCCTCGAAGGCCGCAAACAATTCCTCACGCAAGGCACCTGCGGTCTGCAAATACAACTCGCGCAGCAGGTCATTGAGGGTCGGAAAATACCGATAGATCGAACTCACCGGGATCCCGGCATGGGCGGCAATAGCGGTCGTGCGCAACTCCGGCAACGCGCCATCATTCAAAATCTCGGCAGCAGAGCGCAAAATCACATGGACCCGCGTCACCGCGCGCGCCTGCCCCGGCGTTTCACGGGTCCTAAGCGGCCCAAACGCGATGTCTTGTCCTGCGCCCACCAAATCACCCCACGTTCTGCGCAATTAACTTAGTGCAAATTCCAGAAAACGGAAATATATTCTGTTTTACAAGCGACATCCCCAGTCGCCGCTTTGGGAGGAGCAACAGCCGATGGATTTCACCCCCAGTCCCCGCGCCGCAGAGTACATCGCCCGGTTAGAGGCCTTCATGACCGCCGAGGTCATGCCCCGCGAGGATGAATACCACAGCACCAACCGCGCCCAGAACGAAGGCGGCAATTGGAAAGCATGGAAAACGCTCCCGTTGATGGCGGACCTCAAGGCCAAAGCCCAAGCCGCAGGCCTCTGGAACCTGTTCCTCCCCGACGACACCCATGGCGCCGGTCTCAGCACCCAAGAATACGCCCCACTGGCCGAAATCATGGGTCGCGCGCCCTTTTCGGCAGAGGTTTTTAACTGCAACGCCCCCGACACCGGCAACATGGAGGTCCTCTATCACTTCGGCACCGACGCCCAGAAAGCCCAGTGGCTGACCCCCCTCCTCGCCGGTGAAATCCGCTCTGTCTTCTGCATGACCGAACCCGAAGTAGCCTCCTCCGACGCCCGTAATATTTCTGCCTCCATCACCGAAGACGGCGATGACCTGATCGTGCACGGGAGCAAATGGTGGTCCACCGGCATCGGTCATCCCAACGCGAAATTCGCGATCTTCATGGGGGTTTCCGATCCTGATGGCGAACCACACGCACGGCATTCCATGGTCATCGTCCCCCTCGACACACCCGGCGTCACCATCGAACGCATGCTGCCGATCTTTGGGGAATACGACGCGCCTTCCGGCCATGGCGAAGTCAATTTCGATAACGTGCGCGTCCCCCGCGAGAACCTGCTTGTGGGCTTGGGCAAAGGTTTCGCCATCGCACAAGGCCGCCTCGGCCCCGGCCGCATTCACCACTGCATGCGGGCTATCGGCGCATCCGAACGGGCGCTGGAACTCATGATCAAACGCGGGAACGCGCGCGAGGCGTTCGGCCAAAAGATCATCCAACTCGAAGGCAACCGCACCCACGTCGCCGACGCGCGCCTTGCCATCGACCAAGCCCGCCTTCTGACGCTTTATGCGGCATGGAAAATCGATACAGAAGGCGCAAAAGCGGCCATGACCGAAATCTCGGCGATCAAGGTCGTGGCCCCCAACGTCCTGCAAGACACGGTCGACAAAGCCATGCAAATGCACGGCGGCATGGGCATCTCGCAAGACACACCACTTGCGGACCTTTACATCATGGCGCGTATGCTGCGTTACGCAGACGGCCCGGACGAGGTCCACCGTGCGATAGTCGCGCGCCGGGAACTGGCCAAGTACCGGCAGAACACGAAATGACCTATCGCCGGGTCTTCATCACCGGCGGGGGTGCGGGGCTTGGTCAGGCCTTGGCCCAAAACCTCGCAGCCGGCGGCGCACAGGTCTGCATCGGAGATGTCGACCCACTGACCGGTCAAGCGACGGCAGACGCCATCAACGGCACGTTCCTCAAATGCGATGTCCGCAAGCCCGAAGACCTGCAAAACGCGGCCCACTGGCTGCAAACCAACTGGCAAGGCGTCGACCTTGTCATCAACAACGCAGGCGTGGCGCAAATGGGGCCACTCGACGCCACCACCCCAGAAGACTGGCAGTGGATCATCGACATCAACCTGATGGGCGTCGTGCGCACGACACAAGCCTTCACGCCTGTTTTCAAACAACAATCTCACGGCACCTTCCTGAACATCGCCTCAATGTCGGCCATCCTGCATTTGCCCAACACCGGGGCCTATAACGCGACCAAGGCGGCAGTCATGGCACTGTCAGAAACCATGATGCTCGAACTCGAACCCCACGGGATCAAGACCCACGTCGCCTGCCCCAGCTTCTTTCGAACAGACCTTGCGAAAAACATGCGGGCCAGTGATGACAGCGCAGAACGCATGACCAAACGGCTGGTCGAGCGGTCACGCCTTGGGGCGGACGACATCGCAACAGCCATCCTCGACAGTTTGGCACGGGGCGACAAACACATCCTTCCGCATCCCAAGACCAAACAAGCGTGGCGCATGAAACGATTCCTTCCGTTTGAGCGCTACCTCGCAGGCCTGCGCAAACAAGTGGCAGCTCTCGACGCGCGCATGGCATCCGCGCCAAAGGACCTGTCATGAGCATCGATCAGGCCGGAAACATCCGTAGCGGCGAGAACCTCAACCTTGACGCTCTCCTCCCTTGGTTCGCCAGCGAAATGCCGCATCTGCAAGGCACGCCGGACATTACCCAATACGCAGGCGGGGCCTCCAACTGGACCTACCGCCTGAAATTCGACAACGCGGACCTGATCCTGCGCCGCCCACCTGAAGGCACCAAAGCCAAAGGGGCACACGACATGGGCCGGGAATACCGCCTGCAAAAAGCGCTTAAGCCAGCCTTCCCATTTGTGCCAAAGATGCAGGCCTATTGCGCAGACACAACGATCCTCGGCGATGAATTCTACATCATGGACCGCCTGACGGGGATCATCCCGCGCAAGAACCTGCCCCGCGACCTCACGCTCTCAAAGGAACAAACCCGCCAGCTTTGCACCAACGTCCTCGACACGCTGATCACCTTGCACAAGGTAGATTACATCGCTGCGGGCCTCGAAGGGATCGGGGTCGGGGCTGGCTACACGCAACGCCAAATCAACGGCTGGTCCAAACGCTATCGCAACGCACGCACTTGGAACGTGCCGCGCGGCGAGGACATCATGGGCTGGCTCGCAGCCAACCTGCCCACCCAGGAACACCTTTGCATCACGCACAACGATTTCCGCTTCGACAACGTGGTCCTCTCGCCCGACGATCCGACGACAGTCATCGGTGTTCTCGACTGGGAACTGGCGACCATCGGCGACCCCCTGATGGACCTTGGAAACACGCTGGCCTATTGGGTCGAAGCGGGTGACGACCGCATCGCCAAAGCCACGCGCCGCCAGCCGACGACCTTGCCGGGCATGCTCACCCGGCAGGAGGTCATCGCCTACTACTGCGACGCCATGAACGTGCCGGTGCAAAACTTCACCTTCTACGAGGTCTACGGCATCTTCCGCCTCTCCGCGATCCTGCAACAGATTTACGCGCGCTATCACGCG
>CALILP010000052.1 GCA_938016515.1 uncultured Paracoccaceae bacterium | reverse complement strand
CCGTCTGTGAAAGACATATGCGGGTGGTGCAAGTCGCCGTTATCCTAGGTTTCCTTGCCGTTGGCGGCCAGAAACGCCTTGGTCTCCGGCAGCAGGCCTTCTGTCAGAAACTTGCGTGACCCGTTGGTCTGGCCCCAACCGATTGCAGAACAGCGGTTGAAGACAGGGATATGCATCAGCTCGCGCATGGATGGCACGTCGAGGATGCGGACCTCGCCGGTTTGGCCGGACGACCAGACCCCATAGTATTCGTCTAATTCGCCTGGGGCGAGGTTTGCATTGCCCACAGCAGCGCGGCGCTTGAGGTGGCGAATGACGACAGGGCAGGTGTCTTCGGATTGGTAAAACACCCGACAATGCAAGCAGTTGACGCATTCGTTTGGATTAATCTCGCCGGTTGGATGGATAGCCTGCACCGGGCATTCGTTCTTGCAGGTCTGGTAGGGGCTGCCGCATTCCTTGTACCGGCGCAGCCAATCAAACATCCGCATCCGCGCAGGGATCGCGCGGGCTGCACACAGCGGGCACATGTATCGGCAGTAGAACCGTTCGACGAGAATGCCTGCCACAAGCAACACGACTGCAAACAAAACGAAGGGCCAGTCACGGACGAACTTCAGGATGATGGCGGTCTTAGATGGTTTCACTTCGGCGAATTTTTCTGCCAGCGGGATCGAAGCAAGTGAGACGCCGAACAACCCCAGAAAGATCATGTACTTCAGCGGCCACAGCCGTTCATGTCGCTCCCAACGCACCGTCCACTGTGGGACTTTGCATGCGCGCGCGATCTTGTTTGTCAGCTCTTGCAAAGCCCCGAAAGGACACAGCCGGCCGCAATACGCCCCGCGTCCCCAGAACAGTAAAGCAGCACCGATGGCGAACCATTGGATGAACGCCAGCGGATCAAGCAGGAAAGCGTCCCATGTAAACCCACTTTGCAAGGCTCCGGCCGAAGCCATCAGGTTGACGACAGATAGTTGCGCGTTGGCGTACCAACCTAATAAAAAGAGCTGACGGTCAGGAAACTGACCCGCACCCAACAGAAGGTGCGTGGATTGGCCGTCGCGTGAAACTGAAAGAAGATGCCTGTCAGGGTCAGCAGCATCGCACAAAGGATACCGATCTCGATGGTGCGGTCGCGCCAGATGCGTTGCCACAGGGCGGCCTTTGCGGCGGTCTCGGCGCTTAGGTCGGTCACAATCGGCGGCGGTGCCGTGGCGACCGGCAGCAGATATCGTTTGGGCAGGGCATAGCCCAGATCAAAGGTCAGAAACGTCTTTTCCACAGCACCAACCACGCGCTGCGCCAGCAGCTGAATGCGAAACGGCGCGGCAGGGTCGAACCCGCTGTCGGCAGGGATTTTGAACTGATCAAGTTCGGTGAAGCTGGGTGCATCTGCTGTAGCAAGTATGCGCAGTCTGCGGTGTTGTTTGTCAGTCCAGCGCACTGCGTTGTCGCCCTGGATCAGCTGTATCCGGTCAAACAAGCCGCCGCGCACGTAACCGGACCCTTTGAAAGAATGTTCGCCCGCGCACGACCAGCATCACGGCATGTTCGTCCTCGCCCAGCCAGTCGATCAGGTTTGCGTGTTCCTTTGGCCCGAGCAGGCTACGGCCGATGGACGGCACGCTGATAAGGGCTGCGTGCATATCAATGTAGGTGTCATCATCCGCGCCCGGCTCTGCGCGGCGGATGGCGCGCGCGTCCCCTGTGGCCGCAAAGGCCGCGTTGATTTGGCCGATGTCCAATGCAAGGCGACGCACCGATCCGTCTCAGGACAGAAACGACCAGTCGGCGACATCTGTCAGGGACAGGTCCAGCGCGCGGGGTGGTGCGTCTGACTCAGGTTGCGACAGTCCCCCCAACTCAACGCCCGTCAGCACCGCATCGGTCGAGATCGCGGCGACAACGTGGATCGGTTTGCCCGAATAGCCGGTTGTCCCAACGAAATCCGAGGTCAGAATGGCCCAGGCGACGGTCTGGCCGTCTTTCAGAACAGGAGCGACTGGAATGTCTTCGCGCAGGGCGCCAAACCCATTAGCCCCTTCGTAGAAATCACCCTGTGTCAGGTCGGACAGAAAGGTGCGCAAATCGTCGGCAGACGCTGCACGTGCCAGCACGCCTGCGACCAGCACAAGGCAGATGCGGATTATCATCATGCGGGCGCCAACGGTTGACTGTCGAATTGTCAAAATGGCGGCTGGCGTTCGGAAAGGTTGCCGCAAGCGACATCTACGATGGATATTGAATATATAAAACAAGCCCTTGCGCACCATGATAGCTTTTGGACCGCGCAACTAATGATCGCCCCGGTGGTTACTTCACCAAAACGTTCACGTGGGGTCAGGGATTGAAGCGTGCGCTGGCGCAATGTTCTTGGATTTTGTTGACTGGCCGTTTCGACGACCTGAGGGGTTTATATGCTCTGGCCCGATGCCTGGCACATCGCAGCGCCATCCGTGCGCAAAACCTGCGGTTTTCTAGGCAAATTGCACGGGACAGAATGGTGCATCGTCATCCATAGCGCTGTGGCCAACACGTTCGGTGAGGCCTATTCCGGCTAAATCATCGCAAAGCTTCGACAATCTGACCGGATCGACGGTGGTGATCTTCTTGCGTTTGCCGCTGTTCGTGGCGCGTTTGATCCGCACAATGCCGTCCAGCACAAGGTAGAACTGTATCGCGTCCTGCCCTTCATTGAAAACAGTCGTCGCTTCGTCGAAACGGCCGCTTTTGGCGTTTTCTAAGATGTCTCGTACAGAGTCATCTGGAAGCCCGTCGAACAAAGGCAGCGTGTTGAGTAGACTGATATCGAGACGATTCACTGTAGGTCCAGTTATGTTCTTGTATCCCGTCAGTTAAGATCACTAGTGCGGATGTTTCGCGATTTGGGCAACCCCACAGCCGAACTCAGCCCGTTATATGGGGATCCAGGCCTTGTCTGTTTGGAATAGGAACAGTCGGTCATCACTACTTCACTTCCATCAGTTGGGTGGTTGCGGATGATGGGGCCGAAAACCAAAGCGCATGCCGTTATGGCTTGCGCGTTTGCGCGGGAAGATGCTGCGTCCTTAGAGACCTCAATAAGGCTTACTGATCTGGTAAAACGTCGATGCAGTATCCGTGTTCAATTGCTGGAAGGCCCTAGCCGAATTGATCCGCCCTCTTGTCGGCACAAGCGACTTCTAAGTCCATCACAAATGCCACGACCTTCTCTTCTGGCATTTCGCAGGGTTTCAGCAAGGTCCCGGCCCGCAAACGATACAGGTTCAGGCTGATATAGTCGGATCCATCCAGCGCTTCGGCCACCAGCTTTTCTGCGCGACCTTCAACACTTTGGCTGCGGGTTGCGATATAGGTTTTGCCATAAGCAGTGCCTGTGAACGTGCCCTGAGGAAGGGCATTGAAGGCCGCAAGAAAGGTCTTCACCTAAGTTTTTTGCCCGATCTTCGTCTCGGACCCGGATCGTAGCCGCTTGATATTGGCCCTATGCCGCCAGTAGATCAGGACTGCCAATACGACCCCAAGCCCGGCAACGGTGTCGTATCCGAGAAAGATCATAAAGCCCGGCGCCATGCCTGCCGCCATCAAGGCTGCCAGCGACGAATACCGCGAGATTGCTGCCACAATCAGCCATGTCAGGCAGCACAATGCCCCGACCTGCCAGATCAGCGCCCACATGATCCCAAGGTGTGTCGCCACCCCTTTGCCGCCTTTGAATCCCAACCATACCGGAAAGCAATGACCAAGGAATGCGCATAGCGCTGCAAGCTGAATTGCGTCTTCATTGGCAAAAGCCAGCGCCAGAATGACAACCACAGCCCCTTTGCCTGCGTCCAAAAGCAGTGTCAGTGCCGCCGCTTTCTTGTTTCCGGTGCGCAGCACATTCGTGGCGCCGATGTTGCCGGACCCGATATCGCGCAGATTGCCGAGGTTCATGTATTTGGCCGTAAGAACCCCAAAAGGGATCGACCCGATCAGATAGCCTATGGCCGCCCACAGGATCAGACCACCTGCGCCTGTTGTGATCTCTGGGATCATGCCGTGCCTCCCACTTGTTCGCCTGCCACCCAGGTTCCTAGCACTTTGCCCTGCATGCGTGCCCCGTCAAAGGGGGTATTTTTCGATTTTGACTGCAGGGTTTCGCGGTCCAGCACAAAGGGTGCGTCTGGGTCGAATAGGATCAGGTCGGCGGGTGCGGCTGCTGATAGTCGCCCCGAGGGGAGGTTTAATAGCTTGGATGGATTAAGCGCCAGGGCGCGGAACAGACGGGGCAGGTCAATCTGGCCCGCGTGATAAAGCCGGAGTGCTGCTGGCAGAAGCGTTTCGAGGCCAACTGCCCCGCTTGCTGCCTCTTCATATGGCAGGCGTTTGCTTTCTTCATCCTGCGGTGTGTGCATGGAACAGATGATATCAATCAAGCCGTCCGCAACCGCTTGCACCACTGCGAGCCTGTCTTCTTCAGATCTTAGCGGCGGTTTGACTTTAAAGAAGGTCCGGTAATCGGCCACGTCCAGCTCGTTCAATGTCAGGTGGTGGATGCCGACGCCTGCCGTGACTTGCAAGCCGTTGCGTTTGGCCCGTTCAAGTGCGGGCAGGGCGCGTGCAGTGGTGATCTGGTCGGCGTGATAGCGGGCACCCGTCATCTCGATCAAGCTGATGTCCCGGTCCAGCCCCATGCGTTCGGCCATCGCGGACACGCCGGGCAGGCCCCGCAGCGAGGCGAATTTGCCAGAGGTGACGGCAGCGCCTTCTGACAATCCAGGGTCTTGGATGTGCGCGATGACCAATGCATCAAGGGACCGCGCATAGGTCAGCGCCCTAGAGAACACCTTGGTGTTGGTCACAACGCGGTCGCAATCGGTAAAGGCGACGGCCCCTGCGTCTTGCAAAAACCCGATCTCTGTCATCTCGCGGCCTTCGCGGCCCTTGGTAAGGGCAGCCATGGGCAAAACCCTAACAGGGGCGTCTATGTTGGCCCGGCTTTCCACAAACTCCAGCGTTTCAGGTGTGTCGATGGCAGGCAGCGTGTCGGGGCGGGTGACGATGGTCGTGACTCCCCCGGCAGCCGCAGCCCGGCCAGCAGAGCGGAAGCTTTCTTTGTGCCGCTCACCCGGTTCAGAGACCTTCACGCCGATGTCCACAATGCCGGGAGCCAGGCATTTGCCTTTGCACTCAACCACCTCTGGCCCGGTGATGTCAGGTGTGGCTATGTCAAACACCTGACTGATGATCCCATCCTCGACCAGCACGGCGCCGGGCGCGTCTGTCAAAGCCACTGGGTCGATCAAGCGGGCGTTCATGAACAAGGTCTTGGTCATTTCGGATCTTTCTGGTGGGCGAGGTGCCGTGTCATGCGGCCTCATCTTGTGTCGCGAGGCCTTGGAGAAGCGCGTAAACGGCGTCTCCATCCGCGATGCGTTCGAAGCTAAGGGGTCGGTTGTTCGGGTGACGGCCAAAGGTGACGGTTTTGGGATCCTCACCGCGCAGGATGATCTGATCGTGCGCGGGGATTGCGTAGCTGTGGCTGGTGTCGCCGACCCGAATGATGGCGCGTTTGTTTGTCAGGCGGTACGCCGTGCGGCCGCGTTTGCGGCTGTCGCGGACCGGGAAGACAAGGGCGATGACGATCCCAAGGATCAGGCCGGGCCCAAGGATGGTCCAGTAGTTGCCCGGCATCGACCGTTCGATCACTGTGGCCATGCCAAGGCATGCGAGGATCAGCGTCACAGCGAAAATACCTGTCGCCATCGTCTCCATCCCGAAGCGCAGTTTGGTGTCCGGCTTGCCGTCCCACAGGACGGTCTCGCCCGCGACCAGAGGCGGGAAATCGGCCATCAGCTGGCGATCCAGATCATCAGGGCCGTCAGTGCGAACAAAAACAGCAGCACGTAGGTCGCGATCATACCGCCGATGCCGGCGTCTGATTTGGGGGGCTTGATGGGTGCGCCAGAGATACTGCCTTCCGCACTGTCCGATTGCAGTGGGGCCAGCGAAGGCGGTGTCGCCCCCTCTTCGGTCAGTGTCGCGATCAAAACGGCGTCAGGTGTGTCGTTCAGCGTGACCTCTGCGCCGCCAAAAGCCCCGGACCGGATCACCACAAAACTGTCTTCTGTGGCGTCTTGCAGACCGGGTGCCGCAGCCAGCTCGGCGCCGTCGACCCCGTATCCCATCGCAAGAAACGGCGCGAGGCCAACCCCTTTCAGACTGTCACCCAGAACGATCTGCACGTCTTCGGGTTTCGCAATAATGACTTCCAACGCTTTTTCAAGCGGTCCCATATCGTCGGATTGCGAGAGTGCCCTTTGCAATGCTTCGCTTAGCCGGAAGACCCGGATTTGCCCGTGTTCGTTTGCTGTGACTGTCAGGCTCAAACCATCACCCCTTCGCCTTCCATCGCTTGCCAGCGCCGCGTCCGTAGGTTGCGTGCCAGCAGGTCCATCGCGGCCATGCGTACAGCTACCCCCATCTCGACCTGCGTCTGGATGACAGAGCGGTTGATGTCGTCCGCGATTGTCCCGTCAATTTCGACGCCTCGGTTCATGGGGCCGGGGTGCATCACAATGGCGTCGTCTTTCGCATGGCGCAGCTTTGCCGCATCGAGGCCGTAGCGGTGGAAATACTCACGCTCGGATGGGATGAACCCACCGTCCATGCGTTCTTTCTGAAGGCGCAGCATCATGACGACGTCGACGTCTTTCAGGCCCTCTTCCATGTCATGAAATACCTCGCAGCCGAACTCGGCCACGCCGGACGGCATCAAGGTGGGGGGGGCAATCAAGCGGATGCGGTTTTCCATCTTCCCCAGCAGCATGATGTTAGATCGTGCGACCCGGCTGTGGGATACATCCCCGCAAATCGCGATGGACAGGCGGTGCAACCGACCCTTTGCGCGGCGGATCGTCAGAGCATCCAGCAAAGCCTGCGTCGGATGTTCGTGCTTGCCGTCGCCTGCGTTCAGGACAGCTGCGTTCACTTTCTGGGCCAGCAGATCAACCGCGCCGGAATGCGGGTGCCGCACCACCAGAATATCGGGGTGCATCGCGTTCAGGGTCAGCGCTGTATCAATCAGCGTTTCCCCCTTCTTTACCGACGATGCCTGCATCGCCATGTTCATCACGTCCGCCCCAAGTCGTTTGCCCGCAAGCTCGAAACTGGCTTGCGTCCGGGTGGAATTCTCGAAGAACATGTTAATCTGGGTCATCCCCGCCAGCACATTGCGGTGCTTGGGGCTGCCCGGATCGTTGGCATATTGATCGGCCAGATCCAGAACGGTTGTGATTTCAGTAGGATGGAGCGGCTCAATCCCCAGAAGGTGCTGTGCGCGAAAGGTCATTGGCGGCTCCTTTGCTTCGTCGTCCGCCTTATAGGTAGCTGGACCCGCCCACGCAACAAGATGCCTACCGTCCGCAAGCTGGGCCGGATATGTAAAGAAGAATGGAATCGGATACGACATATTGGCGCGATCTGGCATTGCTGGATTGGCAGGTCGACCTAGGCGCAGACGAGGCGATAGGTGAAACGCCCGTTGATCGCTATGCGTTAGAGCCTGCGGCACCAAAACCTGCCGTGACTCCAGAGGCCGCGCCTTCCAAGAAAACGCCTCCGCCTGTTGTGAAGACGCCAGAAATAGATGCGGTTGCAGTGGCGAAGGCTGCCGCAGAGGCCGCAACTGATTTACCAAGCCTTGCTGCCGCGATGGAGGCTTTTGACCTGTGTGAGATCAAGAAGGGTGCCCGGTCTTTCGTATTCTGTGATGGTCAACCGGGGGCTCGCGTGATGATCGTGGGTGAGGCGCCGGGCCGTGATGAGGACCGCGTCGGCAAGCCGTTTGTAGGGCAGGCCGGTCAGTTGTTGGATCAGATGTTCGGTGCCATCGACATGGATCGCGCGGCAGAAGATGCGGCTCAGGCGATATACATCACCAATGTCCTGCCTTGGCGCCCGCCCGCAAACCGGACACCCGAACCTGACGAAATTGCGATGATGCTTCCGTTTCTTGAACGCCACATAGCGCTTGCCGCCCCGGATATCGTCGTTCTGATGGGCAATACGCCATGTCAGGCCTTGCTGGGTCGTGCCGGGATCACGCGGATCCGGGGCCAATGGACCGAAGTGCTGGGTCGCCCAACGATCCCCATGTTCCACCCGGCTTATTTGCTGCGCCAACCGATCGCAAAACGCGAGGCCTGGGCCGATTTGCTGAGTATCAAAGCCAAGCTGAAAGGCCTGCCATGACAGATCGCACGTTTATGCCCACGCGGATAGCTGTCTTAACGGTCAGCGATACGCGGACGCCTGCAGATGACAAATCGGGAAACACTTTGGTCGCCCGGATCGAGGCCGCAGGACACAGCGTCGCGGATCGGATGATCTTGCCGGACGAGCGGGATCAGATTGCTGACCAACTGCGTGCGTGGTGCGCCGATGATGCCATTGATGTTGTGATTTCGACAGGCGGGACGGGTCTGACAGGTCGCGACGTGACCGTTGAAGCCCATCGCGACGTCTATGAAAAAGAGATCGATGCCTTCGGGACCGTCTTTACGATTGTGTCGATGAACAAGATCGGGACTTCTGCCATCCAAAGCCGTGCAACGGGTGGGGTCGCACAGGGAACTTACCTGTTTGCGTTGCCGGGAAGTCCGGGTGCTTGCAAAGACGCGTGGGACGAAATTCTCGTCAAACAGCTCGATTACCGTCATATGCCCTGCAACTTTGTAGAAATCATGCCTCGGCTAGATGAACATTTGCGACGGAAATAATCTCTGCCAACGTTGAACTGGTAAGCGGTGAACCGCGTACTACGTTACGTCCCACTAAGGGCAGGGAATTTTAGCATGCGTTTTCTTCGACGAAGCCTTGTTGGCGTTTTTCTTTTGGCAGTCACGGTCGCGCTGATCGCGTGGGCCGGTAACACGGTGCGCAGCGCCGTGGCAGACCGTATGGCGCAAGAGCCGCGCAGTTTTCCGCAACGTGAACGGGTGTTTGCCGTCAACGTCGTCACGATTGAACCGCAGTCGATTACCCCGGTGATGACCGTCTTTGGCGAGTTGCGTAGCCAACGCACGTTGGACTTGCGCAGTCCGGTAGGTGGTATTCTGGCCGCTGGTGACGTGGCCCTGACAGAGGGCACGGTTGTAAAGGCTGGCGACTTGATCGCGCAGATTGATCCGTTCGAGGCGCAATCGGCACTCGACCGTGTCCGTGCCGATTTGCAAGATGCCGAGGCCGAGTTGCGCGATGCCGAGCGCAATGTGGCCTTGGCCACGGATGAATTGGCTGCGGCGCAGTCGCAGGCGACCCTGCGTGCCGCAGCTTTGACCCGCCAAGAAGACTTGCAGCGCCGTGGGGTAGGAACTGCGGCCGCAGTCGAAACCGCTGAACTGGCTGCATCCAGTGCAGATGCCGCCGTGTTGTCGCGCAGACAGGCCTTAGCGCAGGCAGAAGCCCGTTTTGATCAGTCTCAAACCCGCCTTGCCCGCGAACAGATCAGCGTATCAGAAGCCGAGCGTACGTTGGCGGACACGCGTGTTGTTGCAGCGTTTTCTGGCGCGTTGTCCGAAGTTGCCGTGACCACTGGCGGTCGCATCACACCCAACGAACGGATCGCGCAACTTGTTGACCCGACAGCGTTGGAAGTGTCTTTTCGGGTGTCGACATCGCAGTACGCCCGCTTGCTTGATGAGAGTGGATCGCTGCTTGATTCCCCGATTGAGGTTGTTCTTGATGTCTCCGGTGTCGATCTGACAGCATCGGGCCGCATCACCCGCGAAAGTGCTGCTGTGGGCGAAGGCCAGACCGGTCGTCTGCTTTTTGCGGCCCTTGAAGCACCCGCAGGGTTCCGTCCGGGTGATTTTGTCACCGTTCAGATCGAAGAGCCGCAATTGGATCGCGTCGCGCGCGTGCCTGCGACCGCTGTTGCTGCTGACGGGACTGTTTTGGTCGTCGGCGAGGAAGACCGCCTAAGCAGTGCCAGCATCGATTTGCTGCGTCGTCAGGGCGATGACGTCATTATCACGGCCCGCGGTATTGCCGGTGATACGATTGTATCCGAACGCTCGCCGCTTTTGGGTGCAGGGATCAAGGTGAACCCATTGCGCCCCGGGCAAGCGGACGAACCTTTGACAGAGCCGGAAATGATCACCCTTGATGCAGATCGCAAGGCCAAGCTGGTGTCCTTTGTCGAAGGGTCACGTATGCCCGATGAGGCTAAGGCCCGTATCTTGTCGCAGCTTGATGGTGACGAGGTCTCTGCCGAAACAGTGAACCGGCTGGAAAGCCGGATGGGGGGCTAAGCCATGGCAACGGGTGGTGACAAACTGAACGCAAGCGCAGGCGGCATCCTGTCCTATTTCACCCGGCACAAGACCGTGGCGAACCTGTTGCTGGTCCTGATGTTGACTGCTGGCCTTTTTGCCTTCCCCAACATGCGCGCACAGTTTTTTCCTGACGTTGTGGTCGACGATATGTCGGTCAACGTGTCGTGGGACGGGGCAGGCGCCGAGGA
>CALILP010000051.1 GCA_938016515.1 uncultured Paracoccaceae bacterium | reverse complement strand
ATGTCCAAGTCCAAGGCAGAGCCTGCTGATTACGCAAAAGCAATGACAGATTTCGCATCTGCATCCGCTGAATCCGCTGCAGAGCACATGTCCGCTTTCGCTGAAATCGCGAAAAAGGTGCAGACACAGACAATGGAACTGATGATGGCCGCTGGCAAAGACATCTCTGAGGATGTTTCCGCTGCTGCGAAAAAAGCACAGACTGAAATGACTGCAGCTGCCAAGAAAGCAACTGCTGCTGCAAAGTAAGCGACAGGTTTTGTTAACCAGTCACCCCTGTTTCTAACGAGTACTTTCTTCTCCGTCGGTGATCACCTCCCTGTAGCCGACAACAATTACGGCCCGTCTTTCAGGCGGGCCGTTTTTTTGTCTGGCAGGCAAAGGCCGTAGGTGGTGCCGCGCGGATCAAAGGTCAGGCAGGCTCATCAACGTCACTTTTCGGATTCGCATCAGATCGTTTGAACAGCAGGGATGCATTACGATTTTCATTTCTGCATTTTATATATTTTAAACGCACTAGACGAGTGAAGATGTGTTGAATTGACAAATGCTGCGGTGCATCCAAATCTCTTTCTTTTTGCGCAGATGCGGCATAGCATTCTCTGCAGTGCAACATGTCTTGGGAGGGACATCCGGTGGCCGACACAAATAAACCCTTACTCATCAAGCGTTACGCATCGCGCCGCCTGTATAATACCGAGACCAGCGACTACGTCACGCTAGAGGACATCGCGACCTTCATTCGCGAGGGTCGCGAGGTACAGATCGTTGATCTAAAGTCCGGCGACGATCTGACCCGCCAATACCTGCTGCAGATCATCGCTGAACACGAAAGCCGTGGCGAAAGCGTTCTGGGTGTCGATATCCTGACCGATCTTGTGCGCAGCTACACCAGTCAGGCCTCTTCTGTGGTCCCGCAATTTCTGCAAGCCAGCTTCGAGATGCTGCGCGATGGTCAGTCCAAAGCGATGGAAAACATGACCAAGGTCAATCCGATGGCCGGCATGCCCGGTTTTGACGCCATGCGCGCCCAGCAAGAGGCGTTCCTGAAAGCCATGACCGGCGGGATAATGAGCAAAGACGCAGACGGCACAGCTGCCACAGCCCCTGAAAGCGCGGATGAAGATCTTGAGGATATCAAGTCACAGCTTGCCGCGATGCAGGACAAACTGTCCAAGATGGGCAAGTAACACCGCACGACAGCGCAGAAAGGCAAAGGGTCATGGCCACAACCTCTGGACGGGTCACCCTTTGGGGAATGGAGGTCTTTGTGGCGACAGCCGAAGAAGCCTCTATTTCCGCAGCCGCCCGCAGGCTTCAGGCCTCTGCCGCGACGGTCAGCCAACAACTGACCAACCTTGAGGGCGCAATCGGAACCACTTTGCTGGATCGCGGGGCCAGGCCGGTGACCCTGACGCCTGCCGGCGAGATGTTCTTGCGGCGCGCCAATACGATCCTTAACGAAGCAGAGCAGGCCCGCGCCGAACTGGCGATGGCTGACCTGTCACGCCTGACCCGGCTGCGCCTGGGCATGATCGAGGATTTCGACGCAGACGTGACCCCGACCTTATTGACCGAGATGAGCAAGGACCTGAAAAACTGTCACTTTGTGCTGGAAACCGGTGCATCGCATCAACTGCGAGACCTGATGGATGCCCGCGCGCTTGACATGATTGTTGCCGCCAGCGTTGATGCCAATGCGACCGGCATGGAGGTCTACCCTCTTATGGAAGAGCCCTTTGTTGCAGCCGTTCCAAAGGGCAGCATCAAGCCCGGCGATGACGTTGCCAAACAACTGCGCCGTATGTCTTGTATCCAATATACGACCCGCCACTTTATGGGTCGGATGATCAGTGCCCATTTGGAAGAGCAAGGTGTCCGGGCGCGGGGCCGGTTTGAACTGGCCAGTTATCACGCCATTATGGCGATGGTCGCGGATGGGGCGGGGTGGTCTATCTTGACGCCTTTGGCCGTCATGCGCGCTGCCCGGTTCAAAGATCAAGTTGATCTACACCCGCTGCCTTTCGCGCCCCTGTCCCGCAGTATCAGCCTGATGGCCCGCAAGGATGTCTTGTCCACGATGCCCGCGACATTGGCTGCGCAGATAAAGCCGCTTTTGGCCGATATGATCGTGGCTCCTGCGGTTGCGGAACGCCCGTGGCTGTCAGATCAACTGCGGGTGCTTCCCTAGGGCGAGCGCTTAAGCGCTTGAAATGGAATAGAATACTCTGCAATTGGACCGCGCATATCGCGCCAAAGGGCTACGTTTGATCCACGGTTTCGGTCGACGTCAGTGCATCACCACGATCAGATGGTGACTGAAGGTCAACGATACACGGTAGGTCAATACATTCCAGCACTGTGGTTTGTTCTGTCAGCCGTTTGCAGGCGCAGACAAAGGTATTGAGCTCCAAAATCACGTCCGTCAGCAATTTGGTGCTGTTAGATGTCCCCAAACACCGCACAAGGAACAGGTCCATCAAATGCCTGATCTGCTCTGCATGGTTGCCCAGCTTGTCAAAACCCAACAGGTTGGCGCTTTCGGCGATGTAGGATAGGTCGGCGCGGGCGGCCTCAAGATGGACCCGGATCGTGTCATCGTCTGTGGCCTCGCCTGCGGCGATCCCGTGTTTGGCCAAAGCCCATTGCCAATCGTCAAGCTTGACCAGAAAGTGGCCTCTGACCCGAACGGTTTCTGAGTTGATGCGGACGTTCTTGTTCATGCGCTGCGATCCATGAACCAAAAGCCATCGCGCAACTTGCCATAGGCAACGCGGGCGGTTGCTGCACTTTGTCGGGCCTGCGTCAGCGCATCCAGAACAGAGCAGCCAGACTTCCATGTCAGACGCAAGGCATGGCCTGCACTGATTCGGACATCCAACACTGTGCCGTCACCGTCTGTAATGTCCGACCCAGCAAGGCGGGCGTTCACATGGTTCATCACGCGTTCTGTTTGCGGGCGCCAGTTATGCTCGGCAATCCCCACAAAAATGCCGTCGCCTGCATAGGACAACAAGGATTGGCAGTGCTGCATGTCTGCGGAAATCGCATCGGCGACATCATTGATCATGCAGTGGAAATCAAAGGGGGACAACGCGCTGTGGTACATCTCGATATCGCGGATCGCAAAGCCGAAGGCGGATGACCCGTAAAGGGTACCGCGCGACAGCTGTTTTGCGTAATTTTCAAGCGCTTTGAGTTCGATAAAGCGGTCTGTGTCGAATATTTTCAGTGTCGCAGACAGCGGAACGGGCGCATCAAAGGCTGGCGCGGATACAGGCGCGAAACGCGCTGCTGGTGCGGTCATGGTCGCGAGACGCCCAAGCAATGTGCTGACGGTGAATGGCTTTGTCAGGCAATCGGTTGTGCCTGCTGCGAATGCGGCGTCAATATAGGGTTTGTCGGTCAGGGCTGTCAGGATCAACACAGGTGTTTGCGCATAGCCGTCGTGTTGGCGGATGTCTTCCAGAAGGGCGATACTGCCGACTTCGGCAAAGGTGCAGTCGATCAAGAAACAGTCAAAAGGGTTTGCTTTGGACTGTGCGATGGCCTCTAGGGCGGCGTCCGGCGTCAGGGCTGCGATGACGTCATACCCAGCAGTCTGCAAAAGCAGCTGCACCAACGTTTCAAGGACGATGGGGTCTTTGTCGACAGCAAGTATGCGCACGAAACCTCCTTTACGAAGACGGCCTGTCAGGTCTGTTCAGGCAATCGGGACACTTTAAAGATGATCCAATAGATTGGCGAAAATTTGACTAAGCATGTGACTATTCGCGTTCAATTGCGACGAAACGGTGTTCTGTCGGGTAGGTGACAACGCCTGTATCTGTTGCTGTTTTCGCCCCATTTTCGTATGTCTCGGACAACGGGGGAGGACGCAAAATGCGATCAGAAAGCGTGGCGCAAAACGGGCTTGTTTTGCTCGGGTGCGGCAAGATGGGGTCAGCGATGTTGGCAGGTTGGCTGGCGAACGGTTTGCCAGCGCAATCGGTCTGGGTCATTGACCCTGCGCCTTCTGACTGGGTGCAGGGGCAAGGTGTTCATATCAATGAAGAATTACCGGTTAAGCCCGCAATTGTTCTGGTCGCTGTCAAGCCGCAAATGATGGGGGCGGCCTTGCCCACATTGCAGGCCATGGGCAACGGCAAAACCTTGTTCGTTTCCATAGCAGCAGGCACCGCAATTGCGACCTTCGAGACGACCTTGGGCACCAAGACCCCAATCGTCCGCGCGATGCCCAACACACCAGCGGCCATCGGACAGGGCATTACGGCAATAATTGGGAATTCCAACGTTACCGAGGATCAACTGTCGCTTGCACAGGATCTATTGTCCGCTGTGGGCGCGACTGTCCGGCTGGACGATGAAAGCCAGATGGATGCGGTGACTGCGGTGTCCGGGTCTGGCCCGGCATATGTGTTCCATCTGATCGAAACGATGGCAGCCGCAGGGGTGGCACAGGGGCTTCCTGCTGACCTTGCCTTGCAGCTGGCGAAGACAACAGTTGCGGGGGCAGGGGCGTTGGCCCAGCAAGCCCAAGAGGGGCCGGATCAGTTGCGGGTGAATGTCACATCACCCAATGGCACGACGCAGGCAGCACTGGAGGTCCTGATGGACGCAGAGGCTGGCTTTCCCCCCTTGCTGCGCCGGGCTGTGGCCGCTGCGGCTGACCGATCAAAGGAGCTGTCTCATGACGGATAACATCACATTCGACGACTTTCTAAAGGTCGACGTGCGGGTTGGGACTGTCCTGCGCGCAGAACCCTATCCAGAAGCGCGCAAACCCGCGATCAAGTTGTGGATCGATTTCGGGGATGAGATCGGAGAGAAAAAGACGTCTGCCCAGATCACAGCGCATTATACGCCAGAGGCGCTGGTGGGGCGGCAGGTGATGGCTGTGGTCAACTTCCCGCCCCGCCAAATCGGGAAATTCATGTCAGAGGTGCTTGTGCTGGGGATGCCAGACGCGGATGGTGAGGTGGTGCTGGTCGGACCTGACCAAGACGTACCTTTGGGAGGGCGACTACATTGAAGACACTTCTGATCACGCGGCCAATCGCGGACCCGGTCATCGCGCAGGCACGGACCCTTTTTGACGTGACCGTGAACGAAGACGGGGCACTGGACGTCGCCCAAGCCGCACAAGCGCTGGCTGATTATGACGCGATCCTACCGACGCTGGGGGATCAATTTACGGACCAGGCCTTTGAATCGGCGGCGGAAAAGCTGCGCTGCGGGATGCTGGGTAACTTTGGGGTGGGATACAACCACATCGATACGGTGGCGGCGAAGGCGGCTGGGGTGCAGGTGTCCAACACGCCAGACGTGCTGACGGATGCCACGGCTGATATCGGAATGACGCTGTTGCTGGCCACAGCACGGCGCGCGGGCGAGGGCGAGCGGATGCTGCGCTCTGGTGAATGGGGCGGTTTTGGACCCAAAGACCTGCTAGGCACCCATGTAACGGGCAAGACCGTTGGGATTGTGGGCATGGGCCGCATTGGTCAGGCGGTCGCGCGGCGCTGCCACTTTGGGTTCGGGATGGACGTGGTGTTCTATAACCGGTCTGCGAAAGAGGTGGGCTTTCCTGCACGCCAGTTAGCGTCTCTTGGGACGGTGATGGAACAAGCAGACTTTGTGGTGGTGACAACGCCCGGCGGTGCCGAGACGACGAAGCTGATCGATGCGGTCGCTTTGGAGGCAATGAAACCCACCGGCATCTTCATCAACATCAGCAGGGGCGAAGTGGTGGATGAAACGGCTCTGATCACAGCACTTCAGACCGGTCAAATCGCGGGGGCTGGGCTGGACGTCTACGAGGCCGAGCCACATGTCCCAGAGGCCCTGCGAGAGTTGGACAATTGTGTGCTGCTGCCACATCTGGGTAGTGCCACTGTCGAAACCCGGCAGGCGATGGGGCAGATGGCGTTGGATAACATCATCGCCTGGTCCAATGGGGATGCGCCACCGCAGGCTGTCTAGAGACGATTTTTCTAGAAAAATCGGGGTCAGGTCTCGGACGTCATCGCCTCTCGCCAGTGGCGGCGGCACAAAGAGACGTAACGCTCGTTACCGCCAATCGAGACCTGATCGCCGTCTTTCAACACCTTGCCAGACGCATCCTTGCGGACCACCATCGTGGCTTTCTTGCCGCAATGGCAGATGGTGCGAACCTCGCGCATTTCATCACAGATCGCCAACAGGGCGGCGGATCCGGGGAACAGCTTTCCCTGAAAATCCACCCGTAGGCCAAAGCACATGATCGGGACTTTCAGATCGTCAACGGCGCGGGCCAATTGCCAGACCTGATCCTCGTCCAGAAACTGGGCCTCGTCGATGAAAACACAGGCACACGGACCAACAGTCAGGCGCGCCTCGATTTTCGCAAATAGGTCCTCACCATGATCAAACGTGTCTGCAGTCTCGCCAATGCCGATCCGGCTGGCGATCCGGCCTTCGCCGGCACGATTGTCGAACTGGGCGGTCAGCAGATAGGTCTGCATGCCGCGTTCGATATAGTTGTGGGACGCCTGCAAAAGGACAGTCGATTTGCCGGCGTTCATGGTGGAATAGTTGAAGTACAATTTGGCCATGCCGGTTCCTACCGCTGTCTGGCAGCACAAGGCAAGATTTCCCCGTACCTTGGCCTGCCAGACAGTTGATCCAGAGCAGCGTGCCGTGAGTGGCCTGCGTCGTAGGAGCTGTTGGCCCCACCGTCTTGGACAGACGGGTCGCCCGCTGATCTGAATCCGGTCATCGTGTCCCTGTCCCGAGGAACGCTTTCTCAATGACAAACGGTTGTGCATTCATTAATGGGAATGGAGGGATCAATTTCCCCGCAGGTGGTCGCCTGTACGGACAAGTTATCAGACGCGGAAGGCAAGAGTTGCATGGGTCAGAACGAACGTTACCTCAAGAAGCACACAGAGGCGTTGGTGAAAGACGTGGGTATCGAACGGGCCTGCGAACTGACCGGCCGATCCAAGGCCACCCTAGGCCGCTATTATTCCGACAGCGACGAGCACGCCGACCGCTTCATGCCGGTGGATGCTGTGGCCGCGTTGGAAGCGCAGGCATCTTATCCGCACGTCACCTCTGCGCTTGCGGAAATGCGCGGAATAACAATGTCTTACAATCAAGAGAAGCCGAACTCAGAGGGTGGTATCAACTCGGATGTGATCATGCTGAGCCAACGGTTTGCGATGCTGATGGGCGAGTATAATCAGTCTATCGAAGACGGCATTATCTCAGCGAACGAAGCCAAGCGCCTGCTGCGTGAAACGCTTGCGTTGCAGAAGGTGCTGATCGACATGAAGCTGCATCTCGAAAATGACCAGGACTGACACGTCTGCCGGGACTATCGATCTGGATGATCTGCCCTTGATTGTGCCGGGTGCTTTGCGGCCAATCGACGTTACGTCACTTGCGGGCCCTGATGGGCCGACTCACCCGCCGCGCATTCTGATTCTTTACGGGAGTCTGCGCGACTCGAGTTATTCGCGCGCCGCAGCCGAAGAAGGTGCGCGGGTTCTGACTGCTTTGGGCTGCGAGGTCCGGTTTTTCAATCCCGCCGGGTTGCCTCTTGTCAGCGATGCAGACGCAGATCACCCCAAGGTCGCCGAGCTGCGCGATCTGGCGATGTGGTCCGAAGGCATGGTGTGGTCCAGCCCAGAGCGGCACGGCACCATGACCGGCATTATGAAATTGCAGATCGACTGGATCCCGCTGGCCCCGATCGGCGGCATCCGCCCAACCCAGGGTAAGACGTTGGCCTTAATGCAGGTCTGTGGGGGCTCCCAATCGTTTAACACCGTCAATCAGATGCGTGTCTTAGGGCGCTGGATGCGGATGCTGACGATTCCGAACCAATCGTCTGTTCCGATGGCCTGGAAGGAATTCGAGAAGGGCCGGATGAAACCGTCGTCTTTGTATAACCGCATCGTTGATGTGATGGAGGAGCTGGTCCGCTTTACTGTGATGACACGCGGGCGGCCAGAGTTGGTGGACCGGTATTCAGAGCGGGTGGAAAGCCTGGAGGATGTCCACAAGCGCGTGACCTCCTGAGAGGCGTGTTGTTTGGCTGACGGGGGCGGTGGGTCGAAGCCCCGCCCTACGGATGGTGGAGCTGACGGTGATATCGTTGATGATAGCGCTTGGTGCTGATCGACCCTTCGGGGAGGATATAGAAAGAAACAAAGAAATCCTTAGGCCCGTGTGACAATTACCGATCCGACCGAATAGCCCGCCCCGAATGAGCAGATGATGCCGGTGTCGCCTTTTGTCAGGTCGTCGGAGTGTTTTGAGAAGGCGATGATGGAGCCTGCCGAGGACGTGTTCGCATAGTCTTGCAGGATGTTGGGTTGTTCGCCCGGTGCGGGGTCCCGACCGAGGACTTTTTTGCCGATGTAGTCGTTCATTGTTTTGTTGGCTTGGTGAAGCCAGAGGCGTTTGAGGTCTGTGGCTGCGATGTTTTCTGCTTGCATGTGATCGGCCATGTGGCGGCTGACCAGCGGGAGGACCTCCTTAAAGACTTTGCGCCCGTTTTGCATGAACTGCATGTCGCGGCGGTCGTCCATATGGTCTCGGGTCCGTCTTAAGAAACCGTTGTTGTTGCGGATGTTGTTGCTGAACTGTGTGTCGCAACGGGTGGAATTGACTTTGAAATGAGGGGATTGCAGGTTTTCGTCGCGTTCCAGAAGCGTTGCTGTTGCCACATCGCCGAAGATGAAATGGCAGTCCCGGTCACGCCATTCGAGGTGGGCCGAGCAGATTTCTGGGTTGACGACTAACGCTTTGGAAATGCTACCGGATTTGATCATGTCCGCTGCCGTTTGGATGCCGAAAGTGGCCGATGAACAGGCGACGTTCATGTCGAAGGCGAAGCCGCTTGCGCCCAAGAGTTGTTGGATTTCGACGGCGACCGCCGGGTAGGCCCGTTCGTGGTTGGAGGCTGCGCATATGACGAGATCGATGTCGGTGGCGTCGATGCCCGCTTGCGCGAGGGCCTTGGT
>CALILP010000050.1 GCA_938016515.1 uncultured Paracoccaceae bacterium | reverse complement strand
AATGACCATCCGCTGAATTGTGGGCCGATTGGGGTCACTGGGTCGGATTCTGCGAACACGATTGCCGAAAAGGCGGATGTGATTTTGGCGGTGGGGACGCGATTGCAGGATTTCACGACCGGGTCTTGGACCGCCTTTGCCCATGATGCGAAGATTATTGGCGTGAATGTCGGCCGCCATGATGCGGCGAAGCATATGTCGATGACCGTGGTTGGGGATGCTGCGATTTGTTTGGCCTCGATGGATACGGATTACGAGGCTCCGGCGGAGTGGACGGCTTTTGCCCAAAGTGAGCGGAAGAAGTGGGATGCTTATGTTGCTGAGAATGTAAGGCCGGGGAACCGTCCGAATTCATATGCTCAGGCGATTGGCGTTGTGAACGATCTCATGGATCCGCGTGACCGGGTTGTGGCGGCGGCGGGTGGCTTGCCTGCCGAGGTGACGGCGAACTGGAAGACGCTGGATATCGGCACCGTTGATGTGGAATTCGGATTCTCTTGCATGGGCTATGAGATTGCTGGCGGCTGGGGTGCCCGGATTGCGCAGGCCGAGAAGGAGCCAGACAAGGACACCGTGATCTTTACCGGCGACGGGTCATATATGCTCATGAATTCAGATATTTATTCGGCTGTTCTAACCGGCAAGAAGCTGATCGTCTGTGTGCTGGATAACGGCGGTTTTGCCGTGATCAACAAGTTGCAGAACAACACCGGTAACGAGAGTTTCAATAACCTGATCGCCGATACGCCGACCGCCGTGAACCAAGTTGGCGTTGATTTTGAAGCCCACGCGCGGGCGATGGGCGCGGATGCGGTGACCGTTTCGAACCCGGCTGAATTTGGCGAAGCGTTCAAGGCGGCGAAGGCTGGTACGAACACCTCTGTGATTGTGATGAAGGTCGATGCCTATGAGGGCTGGACGACTGAGGGCCATGCGTGGTGGGAAGTTGGCACGCCGCATGTGACGACCTCTGATAAGGTTCGCGCGGCTCACGTGGAGTGGGAATCCTCGCGCGGTAAACAGCGGAGGGGTGTGTGATGCTAAGATTTACAGCAGAGAATTACGACGTTGATGCGATCTGCGATGCCTTGCTGAACGGCGACGGGGTTGTTGCGATTTCGGGGCTTTATTCCGATGCTGATGTCGCCGAGGCGCGGCGGATCATTATGGAACATTCCGACGGTGATGATCAAAAACCCACACACTTTCAGGGTGCAGCGGCAGAGGATGGCAAACTGAACCTCCAACGGCGGGTGTGGAACTTGCTGGCAAAGGGCGATGTTTATGGGCAGATGGCCAGCCATCCGGTGCTGATGGAGATCTTGCGGAAGTGGTTGGGGACCGAGTTTATCATGGGGTCCCTCGCCGCCAATCGCATCTTGCCGGGCGGGCCGGGACAGGAGCCGCATGTGGATTATCCGTATTGGGATTTCCACTCGCCCGAGACCCATCCGATTGGGATGAACGGGTCGTTTCCGATGAATGCGCAGGTGTCGATTATTCTTGATCCGTTTACCGAGGCAAGCGGTGCGACGGGCTATGTTGCGGGGTCCCAAAGGGAGCTGCGCTATCCGACCGAGGCCGACGATTTCTATGGCAAATGCAGCCAGATGACTGGTGAAGTGGGCGACGTCGTATTGTTCTATGGCGTGATGTGGCATTGTGCGATGCCGAATAATTCCGATCACGATCGAAGTGCTATTTTGATCAATTATCTACCCAAGTGGGTGAAACCAATTGAAGATATGCATATTGGATTGCCTGATGGGTTCTTTGATGACGCCACGCCAGAGCTGCGCCAGCTGATGGGTTTCAACTATCCCTACCCCAAGGCGCTGGATGAAAGCGCTGGTGGCAATGAAGAGGGTCGCAAGTGACGGACGTTCTGGGGGGCATTCGGAAGAACAACTTCGTGGTTGTGGGTCGCGTGGGGATGGACCTGTTTCCGACCGAGACTGGGATCGGGATTGAAGAGGCCACGACCTTTGTCAAAGACATGGGGGGGTCGTCGGCCAATATCGCAGCGGGCGTCGTGAAGCTGGGTGGCAAAGCGGCTTTGGTGACGTCCGTGTCGGATGATGCGGTCGGCCGGTCCTGCCAGAACATGCTGCGTGATAAGTACGGCGTTGACGACGCTTACGTGACGACCGTGGGGGGCGAGGCGCGCAACTCGCTGGCCTTGTATGAAAGCCGCGTTGAGGACCACCAATCGGTGATCTATCGCAATAGGGCTGCTGACTTTGAGATGACGGTCGCGGATGCCCAAGTCGTTGATTACGCGCAGTTTGGTGCCTTGGTGACGGCCGGGACCGTGTTTGCGGCGGAGCCGTCACGCACGGCCGCCTTCACCGCATTCCAACTGGCCCGCGAGGCTGGTTTGCCGATCATCTTTGACGTGGATTACCGCCCCTATAGTTGGCCTTCTCCCGCCGTCGCCGAGGATGTGTTGTCTCGTGCCGGGGCCCTGTCAGACGTGATTGTTGGGAACGACGAAGAGTTTGGGTTCATGGCAGGCGGCATCGACAAGGGCCTCGATAAGGCCCGCGAATTGGCTGCAACAACTGCCAGCATCGTCGTCTATAAGATGGGCGAACATGGGGCTGTGACGATCACCAAAGACGGTGAGAAGCGGACCGGGATTTACGCGGTCGACGCGTTGAAACCCACTGGCGCGGGCGACAGTTTCATGGCCGGCTTGCTGACCGGGATTGCCGATGGCCTGTCCCTGAACGACGCCGTCTTGCGCGGCTCTGCCTGTGCTGCCATCGTTGTGGGCAAGCCCGGCTGCGCGCCTGCCATGCCGTATCCTGCTGATCTGGAAGACTTTTTGAACACGCATCCCGGCCCAACGGCTGTGGACACATAAGGACCTGCCCCATGCATATCGCCCCGTTTGATAACGCCAATAAGCCCATCGTTGATATTGATGATGCGACGGTGCCGTTGAACTACTTCAATATTGTGAAGCTCAAGAAGGGTCAGGCGTTTGAATATGCGGTCCCCGGCTATGAGACCTGCATCGTCCCTGCAACCGGGACGGTGGATGTGGATATCGAAGGGTTCAAAGTCCCCGCCCTAGGCCAACGTGTTGAAGACGTCTGGGACGGCGAGCCGGAGGGCGTTTACGTGCCCACCGCTGCCAAGGCCACGATGGTGTGCACAACAGATGAGGCGGAGGTTTTCGTCGCGGGTGCCCGCTATGACAAGGTGCTTGATGCTTTCGCGGTCCGTTCGGATGAATTGGATAAGGTGCAATACGGGTCTGACGACACCAAGACCCACCGCAAGATCAAGCATATCCTTGGGACGAAATACCACGACAAGGTTGGCCGCCTTCTAGTGTCCGAGCTTTTCACTGTTGGGGCTGGCGGCTGGTCCGGCTTCCCGTCCCACAAGCATGACACCGACCGTCTGCCCATCGAGACCCGCCATGACGAGACGTATAACTTTCGCTTCAAGCCCAACCACGGCAGCGGCGTTCAGATGCTGCAACGTGAGGATGGCAAGTCGGGGGATGCGTATCATCTGGTGGATGGCTCGACGATCTGCCTCGACAGTGGCTATCACCCCTGCGCCGTGCTTCCCGGCTATGAGATGTACTACTTCACCATTCTGGGCGGGTTGAGCCAGCGCAGTTTGGTCCAATACTTCCAGCCGTCCCACGCCGATCAACTGGAAACCATTCCGGGGATCAAAGACATGATCGCGAAGTTTAAGTAGGGCAGACCGCCCCATCTTCATCTGTCCAAAACACCTCCCACCGGGAGGGTTCCGCACTTACCGCAAGTGCACTGCTGAAAGTTTATGCATGCCCCTCGTCACCCTCAAAGATGTCCTGCAACCTGCACTCGCAAATGGCACCGCAATTGGCGGCCTTGTGACCCTCGGATGGGAAGACATGCGCGCCTATGTGGCTGCTGCCGAAGCTGTGGGGTGTCCTGTCATCCTGCAGGCAGGACCGGGGTGCCGCGAACATACGCCCTTGCCCGTTTTGGGTGTGATGTTTCGGCATTTGGCCGAGATGGCAAGCGTGCCGGTCGTCGCTCACCTCGACCACGGATACACGTATGACGATTGTTCCGCTGCCCTGGACGCCGGGTTCACGTCGCTGATGTTTGACGGGTCCCGCAAGCCACTGGCCCAGAATATTGCTGAGACGCGGCGCATCGCTGATATGGCCCATGCCGCCGGGATTTCCTGTGAGGGCGAGATTGGGTTTGTGGGATATGATCAGGGTGAAGCCTCTGCCGGGACGGACCCAAAGGAGGCTGCTGTGTTTGCCCTTGAGACAGGTGTCGATGCGATGGCGATCTCTGCCGGCAACGTGCATTTGCAGCAAGATCAAAGCGGTGGGCTGGACGAAGACCGGATTGCTGCCATTCAGGCGGTGACCGATGTTCCCCTTGTGATCCATGGTGGATCGGGGGTTCCTGCAGAGCAGAGACGCCGGTTGGCCCAGACCACAAACATCTGCAAATACAACATCGGGACAGAGCTGCGGATGGCCTTTGGCGCCGCCTTGCGGGCCTCTGTCAACAGTGATCCGGACCGATTTGACCGGGTGTCGATTCTTAAGGATACCGAAGGTTCCGTGCAATCTGCAGCTGAAACCGTGTTGCGCGCAATATCAACGCCTTAATCTCTGCAATGTGTCAGCGATGCCTTAATTGTCGCCAAGCACAACTTTGCCGAAACCCCTGCAATCCCTTCAGACAAAACGTCTGCGTGGCAGGATTGCGCCGATGTCATGTGGCACTGATTCCCCAATCTGGTCTCAAATCCAACACATTCTTCTCGTTAGTTCGCTTTAACTGAGACGACTTATTTTGAGGACGTGTGCCCATCTGGGCCGCGATACAGGTGCCCGATGACAGCAATGCCACAGCCCTTTGATGACGACGAGCTTCCGACGGAGGGTCTTGAAGAAGGTATGACGCTGCTGGATGGTCAATTCACCATCACCAGCCAGCTTAGCCGTGGCGGCTTTGGCATCACATATCTGGCCAAAGATAACACTCTCGACCGCACTGTCGTGATCAAGGAATGCTTCCCCGACAGTTTTTGCGCCCGTCAGGGTGCCACTGTTCGCGTTCGGTCGTCCAGCAACGAAGGCCAGTACCGGTCTATCGTCGAGATGTTCATGCGCGAAGCCCGGTCCATCGCGAAGATGCGCCACCCCAACATCGTTGGCGTCCACCGCGTGTTCGAAGATAACCGCACCGCCTACATGGCTCTGGATCTGATTGATGGCCACGATTTGTTGGAAATCATTCATGATGATGACCGCAATCTGACCCCACAGCAGGTGAAAGAGATCCTGATGAAGGTTCTGGATGCTGTATCCTTGATCCACTCTGAAGATCTGCTGCACCGTGACATTTCCCCAGACAATATTCTGGTGAACAAGTGGGGCGACCCTGTTCTGATCGACTTTGGTGCCGCCCGCGAAGAAGCCAGCAAGAACACCCGGATCATGTCCTCTGTTCTGGTCGTGAAAGACGGCTATTCCCCCCAGGAATTCTATTTTGCAGGTTCTACCCAGAATGAGGCCAGTGATCTGTATGCATTGGGTGCAACTTTCTATCACCTGATTTCTGGTGAAGCCCCGGTCAACAGCCAAAGCCGCGTTGCTGAGGTTGCCGTCAAGAACGGTGATCCCTACCAGCCGCTGGCCGGTCGCTTCCCTGACTACGAAGACTCGTTCCTGCAGGCCATCGACAAAGCCATGTGTCTGGCTGCCAGCGATCGTCATCAAACCGCTTCCGAGTGGATTGAGATGATTGATCCCCTGTTGAAAACCGGCATGACTTATAATCGCCCTGCCGTGAACGCCAGCCTTGGCAAGACCCTGACCAGCCTTGTGTCCACCACAAACCGTGACCTGCTGACGATCCCACCGGATGCTGAAAAGCTGCGTCCGATTGATGAATTGACCGACAAGAACGTCGTGTTTGCTGATTGGATCAAGGAATTCAACGACGAGACACAACGCGAAACCGGCAAAGCTGATCCAAATGACGATGGGTATACCATCGACACGCCAAAGGGTCTTTCTGCTGATCCGGTAAAGACATACGGCTCTGCCCCAGAGGTAGACCCTGCCTATCTGATCGATGATGGCACATCCGACGCCCAAGCCGCCTCAAAGCGCAAGGTTAACTTTAAGCTGATCGTGGCTGTTGCCGCATTGCTTGGCGGTGTCTTTGCTGTTCTCAGCGCCCCGGAAGCCTTCAGCGCGCTGATCGGCGGCATCATTGGCGGCACCTGATCTGGCTACTATTCCCCGATCCCTTGATCTGGCCGTCTAGCCTTCGTCGTCCAGCAGTAGTTTTGTCAGCTTTGCAGCCGTGTCGTGCATCAACGGTACATAGCTTTTGACCGTATCAAGCGGCATGCGTTGTGTTGGTGCATGAATCGAAAGTGTCGAGACCAACCGCCCGCGTCCGTCCAGAATGGGTACTGCGCAGGCGACCATATCTTCCATGAATTCTTCGTTGTCCGTTGAAAAGCCCTGTTCCCGGATCTGCGTCAGCGCGGCCCCTAGTTTGCGCGGGTCGGTTTCTGTCTGTGGCGTCATCTGTTCCAGCTTGGCCGCATTCAGGTATTGTTCCAAATGGCTGGATTGCATGGATGACAGATACATCTTGCCGCTTGCCGTACAATGCAGTGGTACTGATGATCCGACTGGCAGTTGAATACGCAGCGGCCATTTGGTTTCGATCCGGTCCAGATAGATCATCGAATCCCGGTCCGGTGTTGCCACGTTGCAGGTTTCACCAACCTCTGCTGCAAGCGCGTTCAGCACTGCAAGCCGCGCTGAGCGCACCCGCAGGCTGGACAAGACCCCCACAGACATTTCCCGCAGGCGTTGCCCCGGACTGTAGGATTTTCCGTCGATGTCGCGTTGCAGGAAGCCTTCTGCCTCTAGCGTTGCGAAAAGCCGGTGAACAGTCGGCTTGGGCAGACCAAGCCGACTGTTCACCACTGTTGGCGTCACCGGTACCCCGGTGTTTGCGACCTCCTCAAGCAACAAAAGCAGCCGCATGTTTGTCGGGATGTTTTGTTTTTCGCCCATAGAGATCGCCTAGTCTTTCCTATTCACTTTCCCTCATCAGCCTGCGTCCGGCAGCAGCATCAGCGCCAACGATGGTGTCAGTGCAATGATGAACCACATCGAAATCAACGCGACGAGATAGGGGACGGTGTAACGCAGTAGCCTGAAGTACGGCACCCCGGTCACGCCTGACGCCACGTAAAGGTTCAGCCCGTATGGCGGCGTGATGAACCCGATGGACGCGCCCACAAGGAAGATCACCGAGAAGTGGATCGGATCAACCCCAACGGACGCCGCGATAGGCGCCAAAATCGGTGCCAGAATGATCGTCACCGGCAGTGATTCCAAAATCATGCCTGTGATGAACACAATCGCCATGGAGGTGAACAGCACCGCGTAGTAGCCGCCCATGCCTGTCACGAAGTCACCGATATATTCTTTGGCGCCAAGCGACGACATCACCTGTTGCATCGCAACCGACACCGCGATCAGTGGTACAAGGATCCCTGTGATCTGTGCCGACCGTGTCACGACGGATGGCAAGTTCAGCAAGGTAAACCCTTCGACCACGAACATCGACAGGGTGCTTTTTTCCTCAACCGGGATGTCCGTGCTGCTGCCCATGATCTTGTTCAGCGGATAGCTGATCAGGCCGACCAATGCACAAAAGCCTACAGTTACGCCCGCAGCCTCGGTGGGTGAGAACTTGCCGGTGTAAATGCCCCACAGCACCAGACCAATGGCGAAAAAGCCCAGCCATGCCCCGATTGCTGTTTTCACGATCCGGCTGAATGACAACCCAAGCAGGTAGCCCCAGCCATTGATCGTGCAGATGATAAAGCAGGCCGTCATCATCGCCAGCACCATCAATGACCCTGGAATGATCCCAGCCACAAAGAGATCAGAGATCGGAAGGTTCATCAAAAAGCCGTAGACGATGAAGATGATCGACGGCGGGATGATGATACCAACCGTGCCGCCTGCCGCAGCTGTCGCTGCCGAGAAGCGTTCGTCGTAGCCGCCTTTGACCATTTCAGGGTGCAACATGGACCCGATTGTCGCTGTCGTCGCAGAGTTCGATCCAGAGATCGCCGCGAAAAGCCCGCAAGCCGCCAAGGACGCCATCGCCAGACCGCCCCGCAGCCAGCCGAGGCAGGAATAGGCGAAGTCTGATAATCGTCGTGCGATCCCCGATTGGTTGATCAGGTCACCGGTCAGGATGAAGAGTGGCATCGCAAGCAGTGCAAAGCCCTTACTGAACACGTTGATCAGCTCGTTACCTGTGTTGGCCAGCGGCAGGTCGATCACAAAGCTACAGCCGATGACCCAGTAGAAGATCACCAGCAGAACCGGTGTTCCCAACATGAACAGGAAGGTCACAGCCAGTGAAATCAGTGTAATAAGTGTCCCGTCAGTCATCAGACATCCCCCCCGATTACGGCTTGTTTGATGATCTGATCCCCAGACCGATAGTTATTCCAGTCTTCCAGCCAGTTTCCGATCACCCGGCCTGACATCAGCCCAAAGGCGATAGGCACGGTGATATAAAACCACCACTTCATGACGTCATCGACACCGTCAACCAGTTGGAAGTTGGCGATGGAGAGTGCTGTAAACCGCAAGGATGTGGTGATCGCGATCCAGCAAAAGCCAAGCCAAAGCGCTGCGTCCAATGTGAGTGTGAACATCTGGCCTGCTGGCGGCATTTTGGTACGGAATTCGCTGAAACTCAGGTGGGTCCGCAGTTTCACGTTATAGGAACACGCGAACCACGCCATGACCATGAACAGGAACGGCGGTACCGTTGTGGACCCGGCCCATTGGCTGGAAAACACGAAACGGTCGATCACGCCCCAGCAGATAATACCCGCGATCACGATATAGGCCGCGACGGATATGCCCCGTTCGAGGTGTCGTTCCAGAAAGGGAATGAACTTATAAAGAAGGTGGGCAAAAATACCCGCGACAATCGTTAAGACAAAACAGAATAGCCACATGCCATCCGCGTCAAATGCGCTGCGCATCCCAAACGGATTGTCTGCGAAGACCGCAGGTATAATGGCCAGCGCCTCGGATATTAACGACATCCAGGTCTCCCCCCCTTAATGTGTCTTGGTGCCACTACTGTGCAGTGGTCTTTTGTCGTTGAAAAGGGCCGACCCGAACTCCTCTTCGGGCCGGCCCAATTTTTGCGTTATACGAAAGAGGCTATATTAGCCTTTCCACCAACGACGTGGTTCAACGTTTTCAGGAAGCGTGTTCGCATCGATTGTGCGGACTTCGTCGTAGATTTCCTGATAGGTGTCAGCGCCACCCTGCCAGCCGTTGATCCGCTCGCGCCACTCTTCCCAGAGCTGCGGCTGATACTCTGGCGAGCACATTTCTTCCGCTTTCTTGATCTCTTCAGCAGACAAGAAGGCGTTCCGCACGTTGTTCTGTGCAAAGATTGTGCCTGGAAGCTGTGGATCGGACTGACCAACAGTTTTCACGAGGGCGGCTTCGTTTGCGGCCTGAACGTGTGTCTGCGCCCAGTAGGACGATTCCATCACAGCATCCTGCAGTTCACCACCCAAGCTGTCGAAGACAGATGCGGACATCGCTGTGTGCTCTGTGCCGCAGAAGAAGTTCAGGTGAACCGACTGGGACACAACAGGTGACATGTTCGCATACGCCACAGCAGAGGCCCATGTTTCAGCACCATCGATCAAGCCCTGCTTCAGACCGTCGAGCGTTTCTTCCCAAGCAACTGGAACCGGGTTCAGGTTCAAAGCGTTCATGGCGATACGGCCAAGCTGTGTACCTGTGACGCGGTTCTTTGTGCCGAACAGCTGCTCGATGGATGTGACAGTTTCTTTGTCTTCCCAAGCCAGACCAAGCTGGATGCCGCGCAATTCTGCGTGGGAGAAGAGGAACTTCAGACCGTGGTTTTTCTCATATGGGTCACGCAGCAATGCTTGTGACTTTGGTGAATACAAGAAGTGGTACTGGTCTGCACGGTTACGGAACATGTATGCGTAGTCCAGAACGTTCAGGTATGGCGCGCCGCCTGCAGAGTTCTGTGTGGATGCCGCATAGATGTCTGTGATGCCCTGCTGTGTTTTCTCAACGCAGGACGTCTGACCACAGATCTGGTTGTCGCCGATGAACTCGACGCGGATCTCGCCGTCTGTCCGTGCT
>CALILP010000049.1 GCA_938016515.1 uncultured Paracoccaceae bacterium | reverse complement strand
ACTGATCGTGGTAACCCCGTTTCGATCACTGCTCCGACGACGCCCGGCACCTATGAACTGCGCTACAAGTTCCGCGATCAACAGGTCATCTACACGCAGCCCATCACGGTAACCGAAGTCACAGCCAGCATCACAGCCCCAGCCGAGGCCGAAGCGGGCTCTACGATCACCGTGGAATGGACCGGGCCAAACTATGACCGCGACTACATCGGGATCGGTGAAGTCGCGGCCGAAGGGGCAAGCCAGTGGGACAACTACTTTCGGACGGACGAAGGGTCTCCCGCTAAGTTATTGATCCCCGCCGACCCCGGCGACTACCAAATCAGCTATTTCGTGGATCAGGACCGCTCGGTCTTAGCCACCGTGCCGATCACCGTCACGTCAGTGTCTGCGACATTGAGCGCGCCGCCGGAAGCTGTTGCCGGGTCGACCATTGCAGTCGACTGGACGGGGCCAAACTATCCGCGTGACTATATCGGGATTGGTCTGGTGGGTGCGACCGGATCCAGCCAATGGGAAAACTATTTCCGCGTAGATACCGATACGCCGGGTCAACTGTTGGTGCCACCAACACCCGGCGACTATCTGATCACGTATTTCATCGACCAAGATCGGTCCGCCCTTAAGGCATTGCCGATCACTGTCACCCCCATTGAGAACGTTCAACTGCTTGCTGAAGATGCAGCCCCCGGCGGAAGCGATTTGATCATAGGATGGGATGGCCCTGCCTATGCCCGCGACTATATCGGGATCGGCAAGGTTGGCGCGACAGGCAGCGCACAATGGGAAGTCTATGCCCGTGCCGACGAGGTAAATCCAGTGACGATTACATTGCCCGAAGAACCGGGCGACTATGTGATCACCTACTTTGTCGATCAGGGCCGCACACCAATTAAGTCGCGTCCGCTGACAATTGAATAGCCCTAAGACCCGCGCACCGTGATGGTTCTTGGATCAGGTTGGGCCGCGCAAAGACGCGTCGGCCCAGCTTATCCCGGAAGCGACACAATGATCTCGGCCCCGCCCCATTCAACAGAGTCCGTGATCTTGAGGGTACCGCCGTAGGCTGCAACCAAGTCACTGACGATAGACAGGCCAAGACCGGTGCCCGGCATGCTTTCGTCCAGACGCAATCCACCGGACAATACGGCGGCGCGTTGATCTGCAGGTATGCCCGGCCCATCATCAGAAATGCGGATCGTGACCCCGCCATCATCCTGCGTGGCCGCAAAGGCAATCAGCGTGGCAGACCATTTTAGCGCGTTGTCCAGAAGGTTGCCGCAAATCTCGTCCAGATCATTCACGTCGATCCGGGCGTGCAGGTCATCCGCAATTGCGCAATGCAAGGTGCGGTCCTTGTTGCGCGCAAGAGCCGCAAATGCCCGGCCCATACGTCCAAGTGGCTGGGTCAGGGGTGTCGCGACGTTGTCGAGCGCCCCGGACTTGACCGCGCGCATCCGCGCAAAAGAACGTTGCAGCTGTGCGTCCAAACGGTTCAAAGCGTCCAACGCATTTCCGGTTGCGACACCTTCACTGTGCAACTTTTCCAACTCGTTGCGCATGATGGCTGATGGCGTCTTAAGCGCATGGGCAAGGTCAGCCGCCTGCCTGCGCGACCGATCCACAATGTCCTGATTGCGCGCCATCAACTCGTTGATGTCATCCACCAAGGGGCGGACTTCGACGGGGTAGTTGTCGATCTCTAACCGGCTGTTTGTCTCCCACCGCGAGCTGACGTCTTCGCGCAGCTTTGCCAGCGGTCGCAATGTCGCAATGACCAGCATCATCGACCCCAGCGTTCCAAAAAGGCCAACCAGCAAGAAACCAAGATTAAGCCGGTCGCTAAGCTCTTCTCGGTCGCGGATAAGCGTATCGGTGGACGAGGCAACGCGAACTGTCCAGACCGCCCCGGATTCCAATTCGATCCGCTGCCCCGTGGTGCGCAACGTTTGATCAGCAGGACCAGCAACGCGCGAAATCGTCAGGTCGCTTGTCACAGGTCGGTCTTGCTCCAACACCGTGTCGGTCAGGCTTTTGGAAACCAGCAGCGTATCCTCACCTTCGATCTGCCAATACTGGCCAGAGAACGGTCGGCTGTAAGACGGATCGGTCAGTTGGTCGATGATCGCGCGTGTGTCACCACCGCTATTTGCAATTGCCACGACAACCTGCGCGTGGCGTCCCTTTAGCTGGTCATCGAAACGAGACACAGTCTGCTGTTCAAGATAACCCCCAATCAAGTAGGTGCCCGCAACAATGACAGCGCTGGCCCAAAAGACAGCACCGGCCACCGCGCGATTACGCAGCGAAATCACGCGGCAAGCTTGATCATATACCCGCGACCACGCTCGGTTTCGATCAGATCGGCCCCAAGTTTCTTGCGCAGGCGGGTGATGAAAACTGCGATCGTATTGGAATCGCGGTCGTCGTCATATTCGTAGATGTGTTCTGACAGTTCGGTTTGGGTCACGTGCCTGTTCGCGTGGTGGAACAGATAAGACAAAACTGCCACCTCTTGCGCCGTCAGATTGACCGGCATGTGGTTGAGCGTCACGCGGCCGTTACGGCTGTCATAACTGACATCCCCACGAGCAAAGACAGCACTTTTGGTGGCCGCGTTGCGCCGCATCAATGCGCGCGCCCGAGCGACCAGCTCTGGCATATGGAAGGGCTTGGTCAGGTAGTCATCCGCACCTGCATCAAGGCCATCAACCCGATCAGTCCAGCCGTCGCGGGCCGTCAGGATCAGAACAGGTGTGTTCACGTTATCTGCACGCCATTGCTTAAGAACAGAGATACCGTCCCGCATCGGCAAACCAAGATCGAGGATCATCAGATCGTAGGGTTCCGTATCGCCCAAAAAGTGGGCCTCTTCGCCGTTATCAGCCACATCCACAGCATGCCCTTCGGCGGTCAAAGCTGTCTGGACCTGCTTGGCCAATATTGTTTCATCTTCGGCTATAAGAATACGCATGCGGGCGGGTTACCCGATTGCGATGGCGAATTTACGGCGGTTTTAGGGATTTTACAGAGCGCGGCGACGTTTACTTGGAAATTAGGGTTACAGATTTCGCAAAGCCTGCCCCGCTCACCCGTTGACCCAGCTGGGTTGTGTTTCCAATGATCGACCCATCAACGCCATTCACCAGGACTTCAATCACCTTTCCGTACTGATCTTGCATCACCAGACGATAGGTCATCTGCCCGTCAACATAGAACCCACGGATGTCCATCACCATGCCGTCGATGTCTTGCATCACAAGAGATGCAACATGACCCGCGCTAAGAACGACGTCTTCTGCCACGAAATGGCGCAGTTGCGCCTGTGAAAGCTCGACCACTTCCGCCGCTGAGGAGACCGGCAAAAGGGCAAGCATGAACCCGGCGACGACTGTGCGATGAAGAGGCATATTCAAGGGCATCAGTGTCTCCGGGCTTCCATTCTGGGAGGGCAAACAACGCGCGCTGTGCTTAAGCAGCGCGGGTCTTTACCGCTTCGTGACTGTCCAATTCCGTCAACAGCGTTTCAATCGGGGCGAACCGTGATCGGGCACGGCGCGTTTGCGTTGCCCCCACAATATCTGATCCATCTGCATATGTGGCCGTCATCGGGTCTTCATATGCGTCCCGTGTTGTCTGCGCTGGTGTCGTCATCTTTGTCGTCCCTGGTCTTCTTCGCAGGCCAACGCTGAGGAGGAGTCGCTGGCCTGACACTGGAATGACATATGCCGCATGAACCGCTGCATAACGTCCTGTTCATCTTCGGTTCATACAGCGTTTTTTTGCTTCGTCTTGGCGTCAAAAGAAGAAACGCCATAAATTAACATACTGATTTAAATGCACTTTAGACGCCTATCAAAAAATTCGACGCGCCGCGAAAAAATCTGAGAATTCAGCAAGGATGTCAGATTTTTTTGAAAGACCCAGCAGATCGCGTCTGAAAATGAATGACGGTCCGATAGCCCTGCTGTCT
>CALILP010000048.1 GCA_938016515.1 uncultured Paracoccaceae bacterium | reverse complement strand
ATCGGCTAAGCGGAAATCTGGCGGGTATTGAGACTTTTGTTGTCCAAATGCCACCTTTAAGACTTTCAAAAAAGCGCGCCCAAACCGGCGCGCTTTTTTCTTTCCGCGCGTGAAGTTCCCTGAATCTAAGGCTTCTTTTTTTCGCCAAGAGATTCTTTTTCACGAGTCACAGAGTCAAGCCCATCTGTGCTGTTGATATGGCTGTGGACCCCTTGATACGTTGCCCATGCGACTCGGGTCGCACTGGGGGGACATGAGGGGATCATGCTCTGTCAGCACACAAAAAGGGACTGCCATTCCCGGTGCTGTAGACCATCCTCATACAACGCAGGTCAGGGTACTGGTTCGACTGGTTTTCTGAATTTGCGTCGTGTCGATATCTGACACCGCTGCAATGCAGTGTGTTGCTTAGATATTGTCTGTCTTCATCGAAAATAGGGCTGGTCGGCATGCGCCATGTGCTTTTTTGGCGACCAGTAGTGTTGTGGCAAAGTGACGGACACGTATCGGGCAGATGCGGACTGTCTTGGGCCTCAGCATGAAAGACGGGAAGTGCCGGAGTGTGGGCTCCGGGTGAAGGAAAATTTGTGGGGCAGTCGAAAATATGACGCAAGAAACGTGGGCGCGTGTTCGGGAAATTCTTAAGGAAATACTGGGGGCAAACAGTTATGCAAACTGGATCGAGCCGCTGGAATTTGGCGGGGTCTCTGACGGCGTCGCGACCCTAGAGGCGCCAACGACGTTTATTGCCAACTACGTCAAACAGAACTTCAGCGACCTGATTACCCACAAGCTTCATGAGACCGGCGCTGCCATTGATCGCCTGTCTTTTTCGGTCGGCAAGCCCCGCGACACCAAAGCACCGGCAAAGGCGCCTCGTGCTGAAGGCAAAAATACCGGCCTTGATAACCGCTTCACCTTTGACACTTTCGTCGTCGGCAAGCCAAACGAGCTGGCCCATGCCGCCGCCCGCCGCGTTGCCGAAGGTGGCCCTGTCGGTTTCAACCCATTGTTCCTGCATGGGGGCGTTGGCCTTGGCAAAACCCACTTGATGCATGCCATCGCGCATGAGCTGCAAAGCAGGTCACCGCATCTCAATGTGCTTTATGTCTCGGCCGAACAATTCATGTACCGCTTCATCACGGCCTTGCGCAGCGGCAACATCATGGATTTCAAATCCCTGTTCCGTTCTGTCGATGTCCTGATGGTCGATGACGTCCAGTTCATTGCAGGCAAGGACAGCACACAAGAAGAATTCTTTCACACATTCAACGCGCTGGTGGATTCTGGGAAACAGATCATCATCTCGGCAGACCGCGCGCCGGGAGACATCAAAGATCTGGAAGATCGGATCAAATCGCGCCTGCAATGTGGTCTCGTCGTGGATCTGCACCCAACCGACTACGAACTGCGCTTGGGCATCATGCAAGCCAAAGCCGAAGCCTTCAAACCGCTGTACCCGGAAATCCATCTTGCTGCAGGGGTCTTGGAGTTTTTGGCCCACCGCATTTCCAGCAACGTACGCGTGCTGGAAGGGGCGCTGACCCGTCTGTTTGCATTCGCATCGCTTGTGGGTCGGGATGTGAACCTCGAACTGGCAAACGACTGCCTTGCAGACGTGATCAAATCCCAGGATCGCAAAGTCACGGTCGAGGAAATCCAGCGCAAGGTGTCCGAACATTACCTGATACGGCTGTCCGACATGTTGGGGCCAAAGCGTGTCCGGTCTTTCGCCCGACCCCGTCAGATCGCGATGTATCTGGCGAAAAACCTAACCAATCGGTCTCTGCCGGAGATTGGCCGCCGTTTCGGCGGACGTGACCATACAACTGTGATGCATGGTGTAAAACGTATCGCTGAATTGATGCAGAACGACAGCCAACTGGCTGACGATATCGAACTTCTCAAGCGCGCGCTGTCCGAATAAGACCGCCTGCGCCTTGACGCTGCCCCGCAGGGGGGCAACAGTCCGAAAATAGAGTTGAAACCGCCGGGAAATGCAGTAGCTTTCACGTCCCGGCGGCAAAAGCGCGCCAAATTGCGGAGCATGGGACATGAAATTCAGTATCGAACGGGCAGCATTGCTGAAAGCCGTCGCACAAGCGCAATCCGTGGTCGAGCGGCGCAACACAATCCCAATTCTTGCGAACGTGCTGATGGAAGCCAATGGCGACGATGTGATGTTCCGGGCAACCGATCTGGATATAGAGGTGGTCGACAAAGCCCCCGCCAAGGTGGAACGCGCGGGCGCCACAACGGTCAACGCGGTCACGCTGAACGAGATCGTGCGCAAATTGCCAGACGGTGCGCTGGTGACGCTGACAGAAGACGGCGCCTCTGGCCGTTTGACGATTGATGCGGGCCGATCAAATTTCTCGCTTGCGACGCTGCCAAAAGAAGACTTCCCGGTCATGGCATCGTCTGAGTATGCGGCGAATTTCTCGGCCCCTGCCCCGACACTGCGCCGCCTCTTCGACAAATCCAAGTTTGCGATTTCGACAGAAGAGACGCGCTATTATCTCAACGGCGTCTACATGCACGTCTCTGATGCTGACGGCGGCAAAGTCTTGCGCTGCGTGGCGACGGACGGGCATCGCCTTGCACGGATCGACGCGGACCTGCCTGATGGGGCTGCCGAAATGGCCGGGGTGATCGTGCCGCGCAAGACAGTCGGCGAATTACGCAAGCTGCTTGATGATGACGACATGCAGATCGCAGTGTCTGTGTCGGAAACCAAGATTCGCTTTGCGACACCCGATATTACGCTGACGTCAAAGGTTATCGACGGCACCTTCCCGGACTACACACGGGTCATTCCTACGGGCAACACTCGCAAGCTGGAGGTTGATGCGGCGGAATTTGCCAAGGCAGTGGACCGCGTCGCGACAGTCTCATCCGAACGATCTCGTGCGGTGAAACTTGCACTTGATGAGGATCGGCTGGTTCTGTCTGTGAATGCACCTGACAGTGGTGCGGCTGAAGAAGAACTTGCGGTAGCCTACGGCGATGAACGTCTGGAGATAGGATTTAACGCCAAGTATTTGCTTGAGATTGCCAGCCAAGTGGATCGGGAAAATGCGGTCTTCATGTTCAACTCGTCCGGCGATCCAACGCTGATGCGCGAAGGCAATGATACGTCCGCAATCTACGTTGTCATGCCGATGCGTGTGTGACGGAAACCAAAATCTTTCAAAGATTTTGCCACAGATTTTTTGAAAAAATCTGGACTCGTCGCTGATGCTTGCACTGTCTCATCTGACCTTGTCGCATTTTCGCTCGCACCAGCGGGCGGCGCTTGAAATTGACCCTCGTCCGGTCGCCATCTACGGGCGAAATGGTGCTGGCAAGACAAACCTGCTCGAAGCGGTCTCGCTGCTTTCACCCGGGCGCGGTTTGCGGCGTGCCGCGATGGATGACCTGATCCGCAGACCAGAAGCACTTGGCTGGAAAGTCACCGCTGTGATGACCGCCCTCACCGAGACCCATGAACTCGCAACTTTCGCAGAACCGGGTGGCGCGCGACAGGTTCGCATCGACACGAAAACAACCCCACAAGTGGCCCTTGGGCGCATCGCTCGTATCCTGTGGCTTGTCCCCGCGATGGACCGCCTGTGGATCGAAGGCGCCGAAGGCCGCCGCCGGTTTCTGGATCGTGCAACGCTCAGTTTTGACCCAACCCATGCTGAGGCCGTTCTGTCATACGAAAAAGCCATGCGAGAACGTAACCGCTTGCTCAAGGACATGGTCCGCGATCCGCATTGGTATACCGCCCTGGAACGGCAAATGGGCGAGGCTGGCGTGCAGGTCCATACAAACCGGCTTGCAACCATCGCCACTTTGAACACCGCGCAATCCGGTGCGACAACAGCGTTTCCGGCGGCGACCCTGTCCTTGACGCACCCAGATGGCTGTGCCCCGACGCCAGATGATCCACTGGCGCTGGCGGATATCCTTGCGGGCGGCAGACCGCGTGACATGGCGGCCGGGCGGACACTCAATGGCCCACACCGCGTTGATTTGGGCGCTGTCTATGCCGACAAGGGCGTCCATGCGAAAGATTGCTCCACCGGCGAGCAAAAGGCCCTGCTCATCTCTCTCATTCTTGCCAATGGCCGCGCCCTCGCCCGAGACTTTGGCGCACCGCCGATCCTCCTGTTGGACGAAGTCGCAGCCCATCTTGATGCAGGCAGGCGTGCCGCGCTCTACAACGAGATTTGCGCACTTGGCGCGCAAGCCTGGATGACCGGCACCGGGCCAGAGCTTTTTGCAGAACTGGACAGCCGCGCGCAATACGTCGAAGTTGATGACGACAACGGTGCCTCGACCGTCACCCAAAGGAGCAACTTATGACCCCGCAACGCGTTTCATTGATCACCTTAGGCGTGGCCGATTTGGCCAAATCGAAGGCGTTTTATGGTGCGCTTGGATGGACCCCCAAAGACGAAGTTCCGGGCCAAGTCGTCTTTTATCAACTGCACGGCGCTGTGCTGGGTCTCTTTGGAATCGAGCCTTTAGCCGAAGATCAGGGCCGACCCGGCACAAAGCTTGGAACCGGGGCGATCACGCTGGCCCAGAACTTTCGTGATGAAGCCGAAGTCGATGCGGCCTATGCGAAAGCCTTGTCAGTTGGGGCAACATCGCTGAAAGCACCCGAAAAAGTGTTTTGGGGTGGATATTCAGGCTATTACGCCGATCCGGATGGTCACCCTTGGGAGGTCGCGTTCAACCCGTTCTGGAAGCTGGACGCGGACGGCAACCAGATTTTGCCGGAACCATCCGATGAACATTGACCGCATAGAAGAGATGCGCCTGACCCCTGAATCCGAGGCGGGCATCACACGTCTGTTAAGCGACGCGTTTGGCGTCGATTTTGGCGGCCGAGCTTACTATCAGAACCGGCATCATGTGCGGTTTGTTGTTAAGGATGGCGATCAGATCATTGGCCATATGGCGCTTGGTTTGCGGGCGATCCGGATGGGTGACAGGTTGGTGCAGGCGGCGGGACTTGCAGAAGTGGCAACCGATCCGGCACATCGCGGCAAAGGGATTGCAACCGCTTTGCTGGCGGCAGTGATCGACGAGGCAAAGGCCAGCATCGCGGACTTCGTTGTCCTTTTCGGGGATGCTCCGCTTTATGCAGCTGCAGGGTTCAAAACCAAGCCAAACCGGACAACCTCCGTTTCCATGCACAACGTCCGCACTGGCGTGCTTGAGAACCGTTGCGATGATGGCCTGATGGTGATGCAGCTGGGTGATGTCGCATGGGACGACGACGCTGTCATCGACCTCGTTGGCTTTGCCTTCTGAATGACAATCACTCCCGCAGATCTGTTACTTTATGCAGGGGCGCTTTTCGTTCTTTTTCTGACGCCCGGCCCGGTTTGGGTGGCCCTGATCGCCCGCACGCTGTCCAGCGGCTTTCACGGGGCGTGGCCGCTCGCGCTGGGGGTCGTGGTCGGGGACGTCCTCTGGCCGTTTCTTGCGATCCTTGGAGTGTCCTGGATCGTCTCTGTCTATGCGGACTTCATGACGGTGCTGCGTTGGGTGGCCTGCGGAACGTTTATCATTATGGGTCTCGCGGTCATCCGGCACGCAGGCCAAAGCATCTCGACCGATAGCCGCCTCACGCGACCCGGCATGTGGGCGGGGTTCCTTGCGGGGCTTGTCGTGATCCTTGGCAACCCCAAGGCGGTTTTATTCTACATGGGTATGCTGCCAGGGTTCTTTGACCTGACAGCACTGACATGGGCAGACATCGCGGCCATCTGCACGCTATCATTTGTCGTACCCCTGCTTGGGAACCTGACCTTAGCCGTCTTCATCGGGCGGGCGCGGGCCCTGCTGACGTCACCTGCGGCGCTCAAACGCACAAAC
>CALILP010000047.1 GCA_938016515.1 uncultured Paracoccaceae bacterium | reverse complement strand
GGGTTGCCCGAAAACGCATCCAGATAGGCGCGGGCCGCAGCTGCATTCTCGCCTAAGCCTTCAAGCGCCTTACCACGGGCGATCTGGGCCTGACCGCTTAGCGGCGATCCAGGGTAGGACGCGGCAAAGGTCGCAAGGAGGTCCGCGGCGCTGCGAAAGTCACCGGCAGCGAGCGCCTCCTGCGCCCGCGTAAAGTCACTTTGTTCGCCCACAGCCAACGCCGGACCACCTGTTGGCGGCGCAGCAGCCGTTGGCACACCTGCACCATTGTCGACACCGCCAAGTGACGGGGTGTCGCCCAGCTGACCGATGTCGCAGGCCTCTTCCAATTCACACAAACGGAACTCCAGATCACCGATCCGGTTGGTGCCATCGACAGTAATCCGGTTTACCCGAAACTCCAGCTGTTCGGTCTTGGACGTCAAATTCTGCAGCTGCGCTTCAATCGCGTTCAACCGATCCAGCGGCGTATTCCCGGCAGTCCCGGTCGCACCTGCACCCGTCGTTGACAATTCGCGTTTGAGGCGGGTGATATCGACATACAAAATCGACAGCTGCTGACGAATATCAGCAAGCGTTTCGTCCTGTGCTAAGCTTGCAACAGGCGTACAGACCAAGGCCAGCGCAAGTGTCAGATGTCTCAGCATGACGAGTTCCTTAGCTCAGACCACCAGCCGCAATCACAGTCACTGCGCGGCGGTTCTGGGAATAGCAGGCCTCAGAGGCGCAAACCTCGATCGGACGCTCTTTCCCGTAGGAAATAACCCGCAAGCGGGTCGAATTCACGCCTTGTGACACAAGAAATTCGCGGACAGCATTCGCGCGGCGATTGCCAAGGGCAATGTTGTATTCGCGGGTGCCCTGTTCATCTGCATGGCCTTCGACAATCGCTTGGTAGTCTGTGTTCTGGTTCAACCATTGCGCCTGACCGATCAGCGTTTGCTGACCTGCTGGGGTCAACGTCGACGTATCAACGGCAAAAAGCACACGGTCACCAATGGTCTGGCTAAAGTAGACGGGGCTGGTCGGGTCACTGGCCGGTGACACAACACCTGTGTTTGCGCCCGCCCCAGCTGCACCACTAGCGCCAGCATCTGCGCCGCCTGCACCAAAACGATCAGGGTTCGTGCAAGCCGCTGTGGCCAGAACCAGCCCCAAGACTGCTGCTTTTTTCAGAAATACCATATGCCCGGTCCCATTGTTTTTGACTTTGTTGGGGTGACAATAACATGCCTTTGCACCCTTGGAAATCACGCTTTCATCAGGGCTGTAACGGGCCCCAAGAAGGGTCTGACGCCCCTCCGTTCACGGCCACCGCCTTGAGGTTCCGCCCGGAAACATCAACGGAATACAACGATGACGTCCCCGTGGCCCCCAGCGTTTCTCGCGTAAACATGATCACGCGTCCGTTCGGAGACCACGATGGCCCCTCATCCAATGGCGAAGCGGTCAACAACCGCTCTTCCGAGCCATCGGTCCGCATCACACCAATATGGAAACGCCCCGCGTTCTGTTTGGTAAAGGCGATCAGGTCGCCTCGTGGGGACCAAACAGGTGTCCCATAACGGCCTTCACCAAACGAGACACGACGCGCCTCGCCGCCGTTGGCCGACATAATATAGATCTGCGGCGTCCCAGACCGGTCGCTTTCAAACACGATCTGGCTGCCGTCAGGGCTGAACGATGGGGCTGTTTCAATCGACGGCGCAGAGGTCAGGCGGGTGTGCCCGCCCGTTGTCAGATCAGTCCGATAAAGATCGGTGTTTCCGCCATTTGCCAGACTATATACGACTTCACGCCCGTCGCGGGAAAACCGGGGCGAGAACGCCATTTCACCCTCTGCGGTGCTCAGCTGACGCCGCCCGACACTGGCCACATCAAGGACGTTGATCCGCGGGAACCCGGATTCGTAAGAGGTATACAGCACCCGGTCGCCAGTCGGGCTAAACCGCGGGGCCAGCACAATCGCGGCACTATCTGTCAGGAACTGCACATTCGCCCCGTCATAGTCCATAATCGCAAGGCGTTTCGCCCGGTTATCCTTGGGCCCACTTTCCGAAACAAAGACGACACGGCTGTCAAAATAGCCGCCTTCACCGGTGATCCGGGAATACACGGCATCTGCCACCTTGTGACCCATCCGCCGCCACCCCGGCACGGTACCTGCAAATTGCAAACCGCCACCCAGCTCGGTCCCCGAGAACACATCATAAAGCCGGAACTTCACGGTCAGGCTATCGCCACTGACGGCCACAGCACCCGTGATCAAGGCCTGCGCATTGATCGCGCGCCAATCAGGGTACGCGACAGGTTGGGCAAATGTGGACACCTGCGAAATAAATGCATCGGACGGAATTTCGCGGAACAGCCCGGTGCCTGCCAAGTCCTGCGCAACAAGGCGGCTGATATCCGCGGCGACTTGTGTGGCTTCAGGGTTTTCGGCCTGAAACTGTGGGGCTGCAAAAGGAAGCGGCTCGATCACACCATCGGTGATGGTCAGGCGCAGCGGGCCGTCTTGGGCCATCGATGCGGTCGCAATGCCACCGCCGATCACAACTGCCAAAAGCAGGGTCCAAAGTTTTGTCATACGTCGCCTCGTCCTTCCAAAGGTGCGATTGCACCTGTTACCTTATACTACGCAACAAGAAAGAGGTTCCCGATCCCGCGCGCAATTTTTCGCCACCTACCGCAGGCGCATGCCTGATGGATCAAAGGTAATGACCACATCTTTCCACTGGCCGTATTTGTCGGCAGGCAATTGATATCCATTCGGGTTCTGACACCGCAAGATCGCGCGACGGGCTGCATCAAAAGCGGTCCGAACAGCCCCCTCATCGCCCCCAGCTGCCGAAAGCTGGCGCACGTCGTTCCCAGTAACGCGCCCGGCCTGATCCAGACTGAAGCCCACCTCAATCGTGACCCGCGCAGCAACAGATCCGGGATCCACGTTCCAGCACCGGTTCACAGCAACGCGAAAGCCTTCACGTTCTGAGCCGGTCATCGGTGGGCCCTGCGGGACATCCGGGGCCGGCGTTTCCGTCGCACTCTCCAGTGCAGCGGCGACAGCATCATCCACAGCTTCTTCTGTGACATTCTCGCTCGAGGCGGTTGTGGTTTCTGCCGGGGTCACCGGGGCAGGCGCTGGCCGGTTTGGGCGGACCGATGGCCGGATCGAGGTCTCAACTGCACCCGACGGGGTGACATCTTCAGGCACAATCGCCGTTGCTGTCTCCTCACGAGCGGTTTCCTCGACCTGTTCTTCAACAACATCGGCAGGTTCGGCCTGATCGGGGGCGGCACTTTCGGTATCAATATCCGCAATCGCCACATCATCGGGGGGCGGCGCAACTTGCTCTGGTGCCACACGATCCGCTTGGTTTTCCTGCGGCGCATCAGAAGGAGGCAAATCAGGTGCACCCTGCGGCGGGGTCTCTGGCGCAGGTGGCAATTCTGGAACGGTCTCTTCGGTGGTCGGTGGCTCTGCCGGTGCCTCTGGTGCCTCTGGCGGGGCCTCGGGCGCAGGCGGTTCAACGACGTCCGGCTGGACAGGTGTCGGAGCCTCTTCCGGTTCTGGCTCTGTGGGGGTCGGTGGTTCTTCCACCTCAGGAACTGGCGGGGCGGTTGGTTCCGCAGTCCCAGGCTGCGGTGTCGTGGCAGCAACCAAGCGGGCGTACTCCTCGCCCGACACCACGGATACTTCCGACACCTCAAACGGCAAGGGTTCAGCACTGAACCCCCAGCCAAGGATCAGCCAGCCGATCAAGCCCACATGGCCAACGGCTGATACATAGGTGCCCGGTGTCGCGGCCATCGCGGCTACTCGCCTTCCGCCTCTTGGGCGATATCTGTGACCAAACCGATGTTGGAAAATCCACCGGCGTTCAGATCACCCATGACCTCGGCCACAACGTTCCAGGCATTGGCACCATCGGCCCGCAGAAAAATCCGGTCAGAGGTCCGTTCGGCGGCAATCGCGGACAGCTTCGCCACCAACTCCTCGCGGGCGGTTTCGGTGTTCTGGATCAAGGTGCGCCCATCAGCAGTGATCGTGACGGTCAGCGGCTCTTCCTCATCGGTGGGCAAGGCATTGGCGCTGGTTTCGGGCAGTTCCACCGGGATACCCACTGTCAGCAACGGGGCGGCCACCATAAAGATGATCAGCAATACAAGCATCACATCCACGAAGGGTGTGACGTTAATTTCTGACATCGGTTGGGTTTTGCGGGCGCGACGGCGACGGCGGCGTGTCCCACCATCATCGCCCGATTTCATGACACCTGCGCCCATGTCAGCTATCCAACTGACGGCTAAGGATCGTAGCAAACTCGTCCGCAAAGGCCTCATAACCGGCGGTGATCTGGTCGGCGTCAGCACTCAGCTTATTGTAAAAGATCACAGCAGGGATCGCGGCTAGCAGTCCCAAGCCAGTTGCCAGCAAAGCCTCGGCAATACCGGGGGCGACAACGGCAAGATTGGTGTTCTGGGCTTCTGCGATTTCGATAAAGGCGTTCATGATCCCCCAGACCGTCCCGAACAGCCCGACAAACGGCGCGGTAGAACCCGTGGTCGCCAGAACAGGCAAGCCCTTCTGAAGCTTCGCAGATTCCTTGGCAATCGCGACGTCCATTGACCGGTCAATTCGGGCCTGGGCACCGGCAATCAGGTTCCCATCCTGCTTATGAGACCGGCGCCATTCCAGCATACCAGCTGCAAAGATTTTCTGGCTTTGGCCCACTGGGTTCGCACCGATTTCGTCAAACAGGGCATCCAGCGGCTCGCCCGACCAAAAGGCACGATCAAAGATCTCGGCCTCGCGCTTGGCTTTGCGGTACTGGATGATCTTGTCGACAATCACGGCCCAACACCACACGGATGCCAGGATCAACATAATCATAACGAATTTGACGATAATCGTCGCGCGGGCAAAAAGGGCCCACATGGTGAAGTCGGATGCTGCTTCCATAACGCCTGCTCTGTTAACGGCCCGTTTGCGGGCTCTGTTAAGGCAAAGCGTATCGCATCACGGATGGGAAATCCATCATGGATGCGGTCACGTTTTGTGTGAAATTATGCCAACCTTGCGCGAAGTTCCGCTGGAAGCCGCGCCGGACGACCTGCAAGGGTCATGCAAACCGCGGTGACTTCGGCTTTGAACAGGCACGTCTCATCCCGCCAAACGTCTTGATCAAACACCCACCGGGCAGGTGACGGGGCACGATGGGTGGTCTTCACGACCAATCGGTCCCCCATCCGCGCAGGGGCCAGATAGTCGGCGACAACGCGGGTCACAACAAAAACCAGACCGTCAGCCTTCATGGCATGCTGATCGACGCCAAGCTCTTCCACAATCTCGGACCGGGCGCGCTCAATAAACTTCAGGTAGTTGGCGTAGTAAACGACGCCGCCCATATCGGTGTCTTCGTAATAGACTTTGAGTGGCAGTTTGTGGGTCATTGCATCGCTCCCATCCGGGCCGCAAGTCGCAGCGCATGCGACGCATCCTGCGCAACAGCCGGCATCACTGGATCATATGCGGCACGGATCACAGCAGAGATATCCGGGCGCAAAACAGTTTGGTCATTCACGACGGCCAAAGGCGAGGTCTCGCGGAACGCCATGTCTGACCATAACAAAATGGTCTGGACAGCCTGCGACAAAGCAAGCGTATCGGCAGACACAGCCTCCAGGTGTTGATCCATCCGGATAAACACAAACGCGGCACGAATAGCGCCGGCCTCGTCAAACCGGAAAATCCGGTATTGATTGGCGTCGGCCCCCTTCAACTTGGCCACTAACGGGCCAAGGTCCGGGACCAGCTTTTCCAGATGAGGCACATCGGTCATCTCATCCCAGTCACGGCAAAAGAAGACCATCAGGTTCGCGCCCAACTCCGGGTCAGTTTCAGCCATCTGGTGGCCGGCCAGGCTCACGACAGCCTCAATCGCGCCTTTGAAAACAGCAAGAGTGGCATCATCCACACCAAACACCACCGGCACGATCGGTCGCCCCCACCGGGCACAAAGATAGGTCTCGTCAGCGCGGGTAAACAACGCAGCAACCTGGTCGGGTTCCATCTTCATTTCGCCAAAACAACTCCCGCCGGAGGCTCCCTGTCGCTCATCCAAATAGATCCGTTTGATCTTTGGGCGCCTGCAACCCCAGATGTGTCCACGCCGCCTGCGCGAGCATGCGCCCACGTGGTGTCCGCTGGATCAACCCTTTCTGCAAAAGATAAGGCTCGATAACATCTTCGAGGCTATCGCGGCTTTCACTAAGTGCGGCCGATAACGTTTCGATACCCACAGGCCCCCCATTATAGCTTTCGCCGATCAATCGTAGGTAACGGCGGTCCGCGCTATCCAGCCCCAGATTATCAACTCCCAAACGGTTCAGCGCCCGATCTGCAATCGCTTGCGTGACCGTACCGTCACCTTCAACGACAGCGAAATCCACAACACGGCGCAACAAGCGGCCCGCAATCCGAGGGGTCCCTCGTGCGCGTTTGGCAATCTCGCGCGCACCCAGATCTGCAGCAGGAGCACCCATCAGGCGGGCACCACGGGTGACGATTTCGTGCAATTCATCCTCGGTGTAGAACTCCAGCCGGGTCGGTATCCCGAAACGATCCCGCAGGGGTGTGGTCAGCAGACCCATTCGGGTCGTCGCCCCCACCAAAGTAAACGGCTGCAATTCAATCCGGACTGTTCGCGCGGCGGGTCCTTCACCAATCACCAGATCCAGCTCGAAATCCTCGAGGGCCGGATAAAGCACCTCTTCCACCGCCGGGTTCAGCCGGTGAATCTCGTCAATAAACAGAACATCGCGCGCTTCCAAATTCGTCAGGATCGCAGCCAGATCACCAGCCTTGGCCAGCACCGGGCCAGAGGTCATCCGGAAATTCACACCCAACTCACGCGCCATAATCTGGGCAAGCGTCGTCTTCCCCAATCCGGGGGGGCCGTGAAACAAGGCATGGTCCATCGCCTCGCCACGCTGTTTGGCGCTTTGGATAAACACCTTCAGGTTCGCACGGGCATCACGCTGACCGATGAACGCATCCAACGTTTGCGGACGCAGCGCGCGGTCAGCATCTTCTGGCTGGCGGTCGGGGCGCAATGTAGGATCAGGCTCTGTCATCGATTTCCCAGCGAGGTGGCCCGTCAGGCCGACGCGCGCTCTTTATCCTTTCGGTGCCAGTAGCTTCAAGGCCGCACGGATCAACCCGGACGTATCAAGATCGGGCTCAGCCCCCATCGCCTCTGCGACAGCACCGGCGGCGTCACCGGGCGCATACCCAAGATTGCCCAAAGCAGACAAGGCTTC
>CALILP010000046.1 GCA_938016515.1 uncultured Paracoccaceae bacterium | reverse complement strand
CCCGCCCCTCATGAGCAGACACACGCGGATCAGCCCCGCCAATCACCGCGCAAAAATGGGCAAACTGTAAGGCAAAGGCATCCTGATCGGCAGTCAAAAACGACTGCGCTTCAATCGGGCTCCACCAACTGCGCTTGCCCTCATGCGTCCACAACGTCAGATCAGGGATCGACAGTGATCCATATGTGCCGCCAATCGTATAACAACTGGTCTGAACATGCGGATAAATCGGGTTCTCGGCAGAGGCCATTTCCCAACTCCACGGCGCCACAATCGTGTCCGACACGGAAAACGTGCCCAACACACCGCTTTCAAACCGCAACAGCAAAGCGGCGGTATCCTCCACATCACCCCCCCTCTGGGCCGCACTGCGCATCGCGGTCACCTCACTGACCTCGCCGCACAGATACCGCATCAAATCAATGTCATGGATAAAATTGATAAACAGCGGGCCAGCACCGGGGCGCTTGCGCCAATCAGCCTCAAAATAGTCGTCTGGTTTATACAGCCAGAACTGCCCCTGCACGGCGATGATGTCCCCCAACTTGCCGTCCAAGATCATCTGCTTGGCGGTCTGAATACGGGGGTTATGCCTGCGGTGATGACCCACCAGAACCGGAACCCCGAACCGGGCACTGGCATCGACAATCAAATCAGCATTGGCTTGCGTGTCGGCAATTGGTTTCTCAATCAGCACGGGAACGCCCGCTTCCATGCACAGCACAGCATGGGCGGCATGCAAATGGTTCGGGGTCGCGATAACGACACCATCCGGGGTCATCGCCGCCAAACAATCCTCCGGCGTCGCAAAATACGGCACGCCATGTTTCGCAGCAAGGTCCTGACCCGCTTGCGAAGGATCAACAACAGCGCAGAGTTCGGCCTGCTTGGCCGCCTCATCAATATGGCGCGACCCGACAAGGCCTGCACCAAAAACAGCGATACGTGGTTTGGTCATATGCGTCTCAGTCAAAGGGTGGGAAGTACAGTCCGGTCATGCCGTCAAAGGTCAGTAAAAGTCGTGCTTACCTGTTGCCACGCAGCGGCCAGATGCACGCGCAACTGCTTTTCAGCCAAGTCAGGATCGCGCAGCAGGATTGCATCAAAGATCGCCGTATGGGCCTCAAAATTCGTCCGATTGCGTGTCTCCATCCGCGGCATCTTGGTCCAATGGGCAGACAGCCATGTCGTATAGGCACGATGCACCGACGGCAGCACAGGATTGTCAGGGATTTCATACAGCACACCGTGAAACGCGGTATCGGTCTCATAGAACCGGGCGGAGTCATCGATCGCAGCCTCGTTCGCAGCCAAGGCTTCTTTCAACCGCTGAATATCCGTCTTGGACGCGGTCAGGGCCGCTTCACGGACCAAAGCCGCCTCCATCATGATCCGCAAATCAAACAGATTGCGCACGCCGCCCGGCTGGCCCAGCAATTGGCCGACGACACTTTCGACAACTGTGATGGCGATATCGTAGCCGGGTTTCACCACGACCGGCCGAAACCCCGGACGGGCCTGCACCAAGCCCTTGTTCGCCAGCATCAACACGGCTTCGCGCGCCACGGTCCGACTCACACCATGCTGTTGCACCATCTCGCGTTCCGGCGGCAAGGTGTCACCGGCAGCCAATGCCCCGTCGCGGATCTGATCCTCAAAGAATCGCACCAACCGATCTGCGGCACGTTGCTTTGATATTTGGCTGTCCATGTCTGTGTACCACCCCACCGCGCCAGTCTCGTATGATCAAACTGACGATTCCGCGCTACAGTGGCACGGACTCGACCACCAGATCAATTTTTGTCATACCAAACGAAGATGTCATCTACCTGACAGACATCCTGGTCATTCAAATGGGACGTGGCATGGCAAAGATCGACAGCATTACAGTCCAACTTTTTGACGTGCCCCTCGCAGAGGTCCTGACCGACGCCAAACACGGCGACCACACCCACTTCGAGCTGATCACAGCCACCATCCGCATGTCCGACGGATCCGAAGGCACCGGCTACACCTACACCGGCGGCAAAGGTGGCCGGGCCATCGCGGCAATGATCGAACACGACTTGGCCCCTTTTCTCATAGGCAAAGACGGCACCCAAATCGCCACGCTCTACGACGCCATGCAATGGCACGTGCACTACGTGGCACGCGGCGGCATCGCCTCCTTTGCAATCTCCGCCATCGACATCGCGCTCTGGGACGCCCACTGCAAACGCCAGAACCAACCGCTTTGGAAAGTAGCAGGCGGAACCAGCGACCGTTGCCGCGCCTACTGTGGCGGTATCGACCTTAATTTCTCGCTCGACCGGCTCATCGCGCAAACCGAAGGCTACATCGCGGCAGGCTACAACGGCGTCAAAATCAAAGTCGGCCAGCCGGACCTCGCGACGGACATCGCACGCGCTCAGGCAATCCGCGACGTGCTCGGCCCCGACCGCGCCTTCATGGTCGACGCCAATTATTCCATGAGCGTGGATGAGGCCATCACCGCCGCCCGCGCCTTCGCAGACTGCGACGTGCTATGGTTCGAAGAACCCACGATCCCCGACGACTACGTGGGCTACGGCAAAATCGCAGAGGCGACCGGCATCCCCCTCGCCATGGGAGAAAACCTGCACACGATCCACGAATTCGCATACGCGTTCCGTGACGCCAAACTTAGCTTCATCCAGCCCGACGCCTCAAACTGCGGCGGCATCACCGGCTGGTTGCAAGTGGCAGAGCTGGCGCAACAGCACAACATCCCCGTCTGCAGCCACGGCATGCAGGAATTGCACGTCAGCCTGATGTCTTCTCAACAGGGCGCTGGCTGGCTTGAAGTGCACAGCTTCCCCATCGACCAATACACCACCCGACCGCTACAAGTCGAAAACCACCTGACCGTCGCGCCCAACGATCCCGGCATCGGCGTCACCTTCGACTGGGACAAACTCACCGCCGC
>CALILP010000045.1 GCA_938016515.1 uncultured Paracoccaceae bacterium | reverse complement strand
GATTGGGCTGGTTGCGAAGGACCGTACCGAGGAATCTGTCGCGATGAGCCTGACCATTCGCGAGAATACGTTCCTGAATCCGGAAGGGTTTGGCCGGAAGTTGATGAGCCTGCTGTCGCCCAAGGTTGAGGGTGAGCAGGCTGCCGTGATTGGGGCCGAGTTGGGCCTGTCGCCGAACGATCCGACGCTGGCGATTGAAGCCTTGTCGGGCGGGAACCAACAGAAGGTTGTGATGGGCAGGTGGCTGGCCACGAACCGCAAGTTGCTGCTGTGTGAAGACCCGACTGCCGGTGTTGATGTGGGTGCGAAGTCCGAGATTTACGCGCTGATGAACCGCGCGTTGTCGGACGGTGTTGCGATCCTTGTGATCTCAACTGACTTTGAGGAAATCGCCACGATTTGCCACCGCGCCATTGTGTTTAGTCAGGGGGCCATTGTTGACGAACTGTCCGGGACCCGCCTGACCACTGAGAATTTGATCCAATCGGCGTCCGCCGGAAATATCACTGAGACGAAGGAGACGCCCCATGCAATCGCTTGAATCAGGCGCATTGGAGCCGACGAAGGCTGAATTGAAAGGCCTGTCGTTTGGCAAGCGGGTGGCGCGGTTTATTCCGGTCTATGGCCTAGTGATCTTGATGTTTATTCTGATTGCGCTGTTTTCCGTGATGCTGCCGAACACGTTCCCGACGATGCTAAATGTGCGGGCGATTATTTCGGACAAGGCGATTATTGCCTTGTTGAGTTTGGGCGCGATGATCCCGATGGCGGCTGGTCGGATTGACCTGACGGTCGGGTATGGGATCGTGCTGTGGCACATCTTGGCGATTAGTTTGCAGACGATGCTGGGGTTGCCTTGGCCGGTGGCTGTGGCCGTTGTGCTGGCTTTGGGAGCGTTGACCGGGTTTCTGAACGGGTTGCTGGTGGAAGTGGCCAAGATCGATAGCTTTATTGCGACACTGGGGACGGGCACGGTGCTGTATGCGCTGGCGCTGTGGCATACTGGTGGCCGTCAGATGGTCGGCGTTCTGCCGGAAGGGTTTTATGACCTGAGCACGACGTTTGTCTTTGGTCTGCCGATTACTGGTTATTACCTGCTGGGGATCACCGTGATCATGTGGATCGTCCTCGAATACACGCCGGTGGGCCGGTATTTGTATGCGATTGGTGCGAACCAAAGGGCCGCACAGCTGAACGGGATTCCGACGCGGAAGTATGTGATCGGGGCGTTCATGGCCTCGGGCGTGCTGACCGCTTTGGCGGGGGTGATCTTGGCCTCGAAGTTGCGGATTGGTCAGGCGTCTGTGGGGCTGGAATTTTTGCTGCCTGCACTGGTTGGCGCGTTCCTTGGGTCAACGACGATTAAGCCGGGCCGCGTGAATGTGTGGGGCACGATTGTGGGTGTCGCCATTCTGGCGGTGGGCATTTCAGGAATTCAACAATTCGGTGGCTCCTTCTGGGTAGAGCCGCTGTTCAACGGGGTAACCCTGCTGATTGCTATTGGCATCGCGGGATACGCACAGCGCAGAAAAGGTGCAGAAAAGCGCTGAGTTTTCAAATGCAAAGGGAGGATATTATGCAAAAGAGAACGTTTATGAAGGTGATGTTGGCAACGACCATGTTGACCGCCGTGGGGACCACAGGTTTCGCGGCTGGCGAATGGGACGGACCAACAACGGGGCCTGCGGCCGCTGAGGGCAAGTCGATTGTCGTGTTAGCAGGGGACTTGAAGAACGGTGGTATTCTGGGTGTGACCGGCGGCGTTGAAGAAGCTGCTGCGGCGATCGGATGGGACGTGCGGGTTCTGGACGGTGCCGGGTCTATTCAGGGTCGCACGGCGGCGATTGGTCAGGCGATGGCGTTGCAGCCGGACGGGATTATCGTGAACGGCTTTGACGCTGTGGAACAGCAGGCCGCGTTGGAGGGCGTTGTGGCTGCGGGTATTCCGATGGTTGCCTGGCACTCTGGTCCAAAAATCGGGTGCGATGCGCCCGGTGGGATTTTTGCCAACGTGTCTACTGATGCGATGACTGTGTCAGAGGTCGCTGCCGAGTGGGCGATTGAGGATGGTGGCACGGATATTGGTGTCGTGATTTTCACCGACAGCACGTATCAGATTGCCATTGATAAGGCCGACCGGTTGAAGGAAACCGTCGAGGCCGCGGGTGGCACTGTGTTGGAATATGTCGATACGCCGATTGCGGATACGTCCACACGGATGGGGCCGCTCACCACGTCGCTTTTGCAGAAGTACGGCGACAGCTGGACACATGCGTTGGCGATCAACGATCTGTACTTTGACTTTATGGGGCCATCGTTGGCTGCTGCTGGGTTGTCGCCTGATACTGGCCCAAAAGCTGGGTCTGCTGGTGATGGGTCAGAGGCTGCGTTCCAGCGTATTCGCACCAGCGGGTATCAGGCGATTACCGTGGCTGAGCCGCTGAACCTGCAAGGGTGGCAGTTGGTGGATGAACTGAACCGGGCGGTGCAGGGTGAAGCCTGTTCCGGCTATGTGACCTCGCCTGCTTTGGTGACCACTGAGGGTCTTGAAAAGCTGGGTGATAGCAACGCTTTTGATCCCGATATTCCATACCGCGACGCTTATGCGGCGATCTGGGGCAAGTAGTCTCCCGACCCCCTGAGGCCTTCGGGCCTTGGGGGACTTTATGCGATTTTATGATGGGGCCGGTGTTGTCGGCCTGACCGGCAGATTTGCCGAATGAATGGAGCATGCCATGAGTGACCCTTTGGTCAAAATGCGTGGGATTACGAAGCGGTTTGGTGGTGTGACTGCCCTGCAAGGTGTTGATCTTGATGCCTATGCCGGCGAGGTGTTGGCGATTGTCGGCGATAACGGTGCCGGCAAATCGACCCTGATCAAGGTGCTGACGGGTGTGTATCAGCCGACCGAGGGCGAGATATTTCTTGACGGTCAGTCGATGACATTTGCCAGCCACGCGGATGCGATCGATCTGGGGATTGATGCGGTTTATCAGACGCTGGCCTTGGCCGATCATCTGGACCCTGCCGCGAATATGTTTCTAGGCAACGAGCTGACCCGCAAGGTGATGGGCATGACGTTGTTGGATAACAAGAAGATGCGCGCCGAGACTGAGCGGGTTTTGATGGAAAGGCTGGGCGTGACCCTGAAGTCGCTGGATGCCCCGACCGAGAGTTTGTCGGGTGGTCAGCGTCAGGCTGTGGCGATTGCCCGTGCTGTCTATCACGAAGGTCTGCGCGTGTTGGTAATGGACGAGCCGACTGCCGCGTTGGGACCGCAGGAAACTGCCCGAACGTTGAAGTTGATCCAGACGGTGAAGGCCCAAGGGTTGGCGGTGATCCTGATCAGCCACTCATTGGATGACGTATTTGAAGTGGCCGACCGCGTGCATGTGCAACGGCGGGGTCGCTGCGTCGGCGTAGTGAATACGGCGGAAAGTTCCGTGCAAGAGGTGCTGGGCATGATTGTCGGCGCAGAGGAGGTGGCGTGATGGCGACTGCAACACATAAGCAACCGCTGACCGAAAAGCTGGAGCCGTATATCGCGATCATTGGCCCGATGGCGATGATCTTGGCGATCCTGCTGTTCATGGGTGTGGTTGAGCCGGTTCGGTACTTTCGGGTCACGAACCTGAACCTGATCTTGCTGGATGCCGCACTTTATATGCCGATGGCGATGGCGATGACCTTTGTCATCACACAGCGGGGGATTGATTTATCTATCGGTTCTATTGCTGCATTGTCCGGTATTTTGATGGCATTCCTGATCAAGCAATACGGGTTCTCTGTCTACGTGGCGGTTCCGATTGCGATCATGTTGGGCGCTGTGATGGGGTTGATCAACGGGTTGATTATCACCCGGTTCAATGTGCCTGATCTGATTGGCACCTTGGCGATGGACCTTGTGTATCGCGGGTTTGCCTTGGTGCTGGCCAAAGGTCTTGTACTGGCGCGGTTCCCGGATTTCCTGACGGATATTGGTCGGGGCCAGATACCGGGGTTTGTCCCG
>CALILP010000044.1 GCA_938016515.1 uncultured Paracoccaceae bacterium | reverse complement strand
CATTCCCTTGCCACCGCCACCGGCAGAGGCCTTGATCATCACGGGATACCCAACCTCGTTGGAAATCTTAACAGCGTCCTCAGCATCCTCGATCAACCCCATGTAACCGGGAACGGTCGACACCTCAGCCTCCTGGGCGATCTTCTTGGACGTGATCTTGTCGCCCATCTTCTCAATCGCGCCTACAGGCGGCCCGATAAACGCAACGCCAGCAGCCTCTAAGGCTTCGGCAAACTTGGCGTTTTCAGACAGGAAACCATAGCCGGGATGCACAGCCTCGGCACCGGTCTGTTTGATCGCGTCCATCACCTTGTCGATCACGATATAGGACTGGTTGGCAGGTGCGGGCCCAATATGCACCGCCTCATCCGCCATCTTCACATGCAAGGCATTCCGGTCAGCATCAGAATAAATCGCGACGGTCTTGATACCCATCTTGCGGGCGGTCTTGATCACGCGGCAAGCAATCTCGCCCCGGTTCGCGATGAGGATTTTCTTAAACATGTGATGGGTCCTTTAAACGCAAAATCGCCGCCGAGGGGAAATCTCGACGGCGATTATTCGATGATGTCCGCGCATCAGGCGCGGTAGATGTCTTAGCGCGCTGGGCGGCAGATGCCCGCGTCGTCACACAGCAGGCCAGCGGCCGCACCGGCAAGCGCTGTTGCGGTTGGGTCTGTGCCAAGTGTGTCAGCTGCGACTGCACCGGCGGCTGCGCCGACAGCGCCACGCTGGAGGTCTGTTTCCAGGCACCCTGCCAAAGCGAATGAGGCTGCTGCTGCGATGATCCAAGTTTTCTTAAGCATGTTTTCGTGCCCTTATAAGTTGATACCGTGCCCCATGAATGGGCCGTGCCACGCGGAACGACAAGTGAAATATCGCGGTTCCGGCGCTTTCTTGCGCACAATCGGGCGGCAATGGTCGGGCGCTTTGTTAAAAAAACGCACCGACCAAAGTACTGCTGCCGTTGGGGAGTATCGAGGGCTGACCAGCGGAAAGACCGCTGTGTAATACACATAACCGTCGCACAATCAAAAGTAACCGTCAACGATTCATTGCAACCATAGGGTGAATTTTTCTGGAATGCCGCCCCCATCATCACGACAGCCCCGCGATTTCAGGAAAACTGATAGCGGCCCGCTTTACGTCGATCCGCAGCAAAGCATCATAGCTTTCAGGGTCAAACGGATCCTCAGCGGGGATCACTTCACGGCCCAAAAGCCAGCTTAGCCGGCCCGCGTCCAGATTGCCGCGGACAAAGGGCTCTGCGCCAAACTGTTCCCACAAAGCCTGCATAAAACCTGCATCAGCTCGCCGGTCAGCGGGACGGCGGTCGGGGTAACGCTCGCGCTCTGTCAGTCTGGTAGCGACACCATCTTTGGACCCGCGCCGCAGGGTGAATTGAAAGTCAGTGCCGGGAAGACGGCCGGGAAATCCGCGATGCTTTTCCATCACAGACCTCTGCCGACGTGGCCGGGTGTGCTAGTGGGCGGCGTGTCCCGCAATGGGGGCCACGACATCGGCGCGCGCGTTCGACGCCCCAAGGCTGCCGCTGATTGCGACAAGCGCCATGAGGGCCGCAACCATGAAGGTTTTGGTGCCAGTAGACATGGGTGATACCTGCTCTTTTTTGCCTGAAGCGCCGGGGCATTCGCCCTCATCCGCCGTATATCTTGTGCGATGTTAATCCCGCATGAAGACAGACTACCCGTTTGGATGGTTTCTGCATAGCAGCACGATCCAGTTTCGCCGACCTGTGATGTGGTTGCGACAGCAGCGGATCGGCGCGCAGCCGTTTGACCCATATGTGGTTGCATTCTCAAAAGTCCTCCCAGATGCAGGTGTCTTGTTCGACACGGAAGGGTTGGAAATATTGGGTGACGTTATCGGTGACGACGCCAAAATCGACCTCTTCTGCCGACAGCGAGATCACGACATCCTTCGCCGCCCACCCGTTTGCAGCCAATCCGGGAATCGCCAGCGTGTCACATAAGTATTGCAAGTCATCGGCCACGTCCGTGAACGTCACCGGATCCGCACCGCCAATGGCCGGCACCAAAAACCGAAACCGTGCCGTCTGTGTCGGGTCCTCAAGGATCACATCGTAAAGCGCCACATCAAGGCCAGACGGCACAGTGACATCTTGGGCAGCGACGCCGCTGGTCGTCAAAATGCCAACACAGCATACTATTGGTCGGATCATCACACGCCTCCTTTGCTGACGTGACAAGACTGAGATCGCTCTTCGGGCGGGCGAAAGATCGTCAAAGCGGAATATTGTCGTGCTTTTTCCAAGGGTTCTTCACCTGCTTGCCTCGAAGCGATGCAAACGCCCGGCACACCCGTTTGCGGGTCGAATGCGGCATGATGACCTCGTCAATGAAGCCCTTCTCGGCGGCCACAAAGGGGTTTGCAAAGCGATCCTCATAATCCTTTGTGTGCGCTGCGATCTTGTCGGCATCACCAAGATCAGCACGATGGATAATCTCGGTAGCCCCCTTGGCCCCCATCACTGCAATTTCTGCGGTGGGCCAAGCATAGTTGAAATCGCCACGCAAATGCTTGGACGCCATCACATCATAGGCACCACCATAGGCCTTGCGCGTAATGACCGTCACCTTCGGCACCGTCGCCTCGCCATACGCAAACAGCAACTTCGCGCCGTGCTTGATCACGCCGCCGTATTCCTGCGACGTCCCTGGCAAGAAGCCCGGCACATCCACCAGCGTCAGGATCGGAATTTCAAAAGCATCGCAGAACCGGACAAACCGTGCGGCCTTGCGGGAACTATCAATGTCCAGACATCCGGCCAGCACCATCGGCTGGTTCGCGACAACACCGACAGTCTGACCTTCCATCCGGATAAACCCTGTTAGGATGTTCTTGGCGTAGTCTTCCTGGATTTCGTAGAAATCACCCTCATCCCCCAGCTTGGTGATCAGCTCTTTCATATCGTAAGGCGTGTTCGCGTTGTCGGGGATTAGCGTATCAAGGCTGTCTTCCAACCGGTTCACATCGTCAAAGAACGGGCGAACAGGGGGCTTTTCGCGGTTGTTGGCAGGCAGAAAGTCCACCAAACGGCGGACCTCGATCAACGCCTCGACATCATTCTCAAACGCGCCATCCGCGACCGAGGACTTCTTTGTGTGGGTCGATGCGCCGCCCAACTCTTCGGCTGTCACAACCTCATTGGTCACGGTCTTCACCACATCGGGGCCGGTGACGAACATGTACGACGTGTCTTTCACCATGAAGATAAAGTCGGTCATCGCAGGAGAATACACCGCCCCACCGGCGCACGGCCCCATGATCACACTAATCTGCGGGACAACGCCCGAGGCCATGATGTTGCGCTGAAACACCTCAGCGTAGCCCGCCAAAGAGGCAACCCCCTCTTGAATTCGCGCGCCACCTGAATCGTTCAACCCAATCACTGGCGCGCCATTTTGGACGGCCATGTCCATGATTTTGCATATCTTTTGGGCGTGGGTCTCTGATAACGATCCACCAAACACGGTGAAGTCCTGTGAAAACACATAGACCATCCGGCCATTGATCGTGCCCCATCCGGTCACGACACCATCCCCCGAAGGCCGGTCCTGCTCCATCCCGAAATCAGTGCAGCGGTGTGCAACAAACATGTCGAACTCTTCGAACGAGTCCTCATCCAAAAGCAGATCAATCCGCTCGCGCGCGGTCAGTTTGCCTTTGGCGTGCTGAGACGCAATCCGGCGCTCGCCGCCGCCGAGGCGGGCCGTATCGCGGCGGGTTTGAAGCTCTTGCAGAATATCCATGAGAGGCCTTTCAAGTCAGACTTTCGACATGCTTACCCGCTAAAAGCGGGCAACAGAAGCATGAAGGGGAAGATTTGCAAAATTCAAGGTTAGCACTACCTAATTTTTGCAAATTTGCAAACTTTGCGCTGGATGTACCCCTCACAAACCGGTCGTGGACACTTTGCCGCGCAAGACATAGCACTGGGGCATGACAACCACCCCAACTGTGCGGCTGTTTGATCGCACGACCCCACCTCATATCATTACGCTGATCCTGCTGGCAGGCATTGGCGCGCTGAACATGTCGATCTTTCTGCCGTCGCTCAACCGGATGACGGCCTATTTCGATACGTCCTACGCAGTCATGCAGATCGCGCTGTCCGGGTATTTAGCACTGACAGCGGTTCTGCAAATCTTTGTCGGGCCGATTTCTGACAAGGTTGGCAGGCGCAGCGTCGTGCTGATCGCCCTTATCATCTTTATCGTCGCATCCATTGGGGCAATGCTTTCCAGGACGGTAGAGGTCTTTCTGGCCTTCCGCATGCTGCAAGCCGCCGTCGCAACAACACTGGTCCTCAGCCGGACCATCGTGCGCGACATGGTCCCACAGGATCAGGCAGCATCAATGATCGGCTACGTCACGATGGGCATGGCGCTTGTCCCGATGGTTGGACCGATGATCGGCGGGGCTCTCGAAACCACATTTGGCTGGCAGGCCAGCTTCGCGTTCCTGACCATTGCAGGCATCGGCGTCCTGACCCTTACCTTCTTCGACCTGGGCGAAACGGTGCAGGATGGCGGGTTGGGTTTCCGCGAACAGTTTCAAAGCTACCCGGCCCTTTTCGCCTCCCCCCGCTTTTGGGGCTACTCGCTGTGTATGGCTTTCGCCTCCGGGGCTTTCTTCGCGTTCCTTGGCGGAGCACCCTTTATCGCAGAAACGGTTTTCGGGCTCTCGCCGCTGTGGAGCGGTGTGGCCCTTGGCGCCCCCGCGATTGGCTATGCCTTCGGAAACTACCTGTCCGGTCGGCATTCAGTGCGCCTTGGCATCAACAAGATGGCGCTGACCGGCACCATCATCACATTGATAGGCATGGTCATATCACTGATCCTAAGCCTTGCAGGATTTCATCACCCCGTCATCTTCTTTGGTCTGTGCAGCCTCATGGGGATCGGCAACGGCATGACGATGCCCAACGCCACCTCGGGCCTGCTGTCGGTACGCCCACGACTGGCAGGCACGGCAAGCGGGCTTGGCGGCGCGATCATGGTGGGCGGCGGTGCGGGGCTTGCACAATTCTCGGGAAGTCTACTGTCACTGGAAGCGGGCACATTCCCACTGCAATGGATCATGTTTATCGTCTCGACCCTCGCGATGCTGGCGTTGCTTTATGTGATCTGGCGGGAAAAACAGATCGGGGCTTGATTTGCAGGCTTAGCAAGCATTAGCTACCATTGCTGCTAACTTGCAAAGGCCCTTTAATGGCGACCCAGAAACTTTACGCAGGCGCAAAACTCCGCGAATTGCGCGGGCGCGTGGCGCTGACGCAAAAGGCCTTCGCGGATAAGCTGGGCGTCTCGCTGCCCTACCTTAACCAGATGGAGAACAACAACCGACCGGTAAGTACCTCGGTCGTCCTCGGCCTTGCACAAGAATTTGGCTTCGACGTGACAGAGCTGCAAGCGAGCGACGAGGCCCGTCTTGTCGGTGACATGCGCGAGGCTTTGGCTGATCCCGTCTTCACCGGCCCCACACCACCACTTGCAGATTTGCGACTTGCAGCAGCCAACGCACCCGCCTTGGTCCGCGCCTTCCTGGACCTGCATGCAGGCTATCGGCAGACCCATGAACGCCTTGCCTCACTGGACGAAGCGCTAGGCCGCGAAGACGCCCGCCCAACCCCCAGCCCATGGGAAGAGGTCCGCGACTTCTTTCATTATTGCGACAACTACATAGATCCCATTGATCGCGCCGCAGAGCTTTTTGCGACAAGTATCCCGCAAAGCATGCCCTTGGCAGAAGCCACCGCAGACGTCCTCGCCCGGCAAGGCATCACCGTCCTGTTGTCCCCCCAGAATGCGATCCGGGATTACAATCCGGAAACGAAAACACTCTCACTGTCACAAGACGCGGGGCTGGCCACGCAAACGTTTCAAATCCTGCTCCAGCTGGCCCTGCTTACAAAGGCTGATCTGCTCGACGCCACGCTTGATCTCGCGCGGTTCCAGTCCGAAGACGCCCGCAACATCGCCAAAGTTGGGCTGGCAAACTACTTTGCCGGGGCCGCGCTGATGCCCTATGGCGCGTTCCTGCAAGCGGCCCAAGACACCCGGCACGACCTCGAAATCCTGGCCACCCGTTTTGGCGCCTCCCTCGAACAGGTCGCCCACCGCCTATCCACATTGCAACGCCCTGGTGCCAAAGGCGTGCCGTTCTTTTTTGTGCGCGTCGACCAAGCCGGGACCATCACTAAACGCCACTCCGCCACAACTCTGCAATTCGCCCGCTACGGCGGGGCCTGCCCGCTGTGGAACGTGCACCGGGCGTTTGAAACACCGGGCCAGTTCCTGCGCCAACTCGCCGAAACCCCGGACGGTGCGCGCTATTTCTGCCTTGCGCGCGACGTCTCGAAACCCGGCGGCTCCTACAACGCGCCCACACGGCGCTACGCGATTGGCCTCGGCTGCGAAGTCAAACACGCCGACGCCTTGGTCTACGCCGACCACATGACGACGGGGGCAGCACAAGCCTACGAGCCTATCGGGATTTCCTGCCGGATCTGCGAACGGCGCAACTGCCACCAACGGGCGGTGCCACCGCTGGAACGACACCTCAAAGTCGACCCCGACCATCGCGGGATGCTGCCCTACCAGATCGAATGAGTGCAACTGCGGTGTACGCGCGGTGTACCCGCGGTGTACGCGCGGTGCACATCGTTTTCGACGATTTCACCGCTGTTTTGTCGCCCACTCCGGATGCACCCAAGGCCGATCGTTCGCGGGGGCCAGCGGCTGCTTGCCCAGCACGAAATCAGCCACTTTTTCACCGACCATAATCGACGGCGCATTCAGGTTCCCGTTTGTGATCCGCGGGAAAATCGAGCTATCAGCAACCCGCAACCCATCCACCCCAATCACCCGCGCCTGCGGGTCCACAACAGCGGTCGGATCATCCACCGCACCCATCTTGCAAGTGCCGCAGGGATGATAGGCGCTCTCCACATGCTCCTTGATGAATTCGTCAAGCATTTCATCACTTTGCGCGTCATCACCGGGTTGAATTTCTTTGCCTCGGTAAGGCGCGAAAGCCTCTTGCCCGAATATCTCTCGAGTCAGGCGAATACAGGTTCGAAAGTCTGCCCAATCCGACGGATCGGACATGTAATTGAACAGGATTTTCGGGTTGTCAGCCGGATCAGAGGACCGCAAAGTCACCTCCCCTCGCGACACCGACCGCATCGGTCCGACATGGGCTTGATAGCCGTGACCTTCGGCGGCAACCTTGCCATCATAGCGCACGGCAATCGGCAAGAAATGATACTGAATATCCGGATATTTCACCCCCGCCCGAGACCGAATAAACCCAGCACTTTCAAACTGGTTAGACGTCCCCAAGCCAGTTTTGCGAATAAGCCACTCAACCCCGATCCGGCTTTTCCACAACAGCGTCCAATATTTGAAAAGCGACACCGGCTTGATTGCAGCTTGCTGGATATAAAGCTCCAGATGGTCCTGCAAATTCTGTCCGACACCGGGCAAATCTGCGACCACGTCAATCCCATGATCGGCAAGGTGCGCGGCGGGCCCAACACCCGACAACATCAACAATTTCGGAGAGTTCAATGAAGATGCCGCGACGATCACTTCTATATTTGCATCAATAACTTGCCGGGCACCTTTGATGTCAACTTCAACCCCAACAGCGCGACCATCCCGGATCACAACTTTGCGGGCGAAAGCGCGCACCAACCGACAATTCTCGCGCTTCAACGCAGGCCGCAGATACGCACTAGCAGCCGACCACCGTCGCCCCTTCCAGATCGTCGCATCAAAAGGCCCAAACCCCTCTTGCTGCTGACCGTTGTAGTCGCCTGTCACCTGATACCCGGCCTGCTGACCCGCCTCTACAAACGCCCGCGTTAACGGGTTCTTCCGAGGACCACGCGTGACATGCAACGGGCCACCTTTGCCACGCCAATCAGGATCACCGCCATGACCGCCCGAGTGCCAATGTTCCATGCGCTTGAAGTAGGGCAACACATCCGCATAGGACCAGCCAACAGCCCCACTTTCGGCCCAGTGATCATAGTCAAGTGCATGGCCCCGCACATAAATCATCCCATTGATCGAGGATGATCCACCAATCACCTTCCCTCGCGGGGTCACCAAACGACGCCCCCCCAAATGCGGTTCCGGCTCGGTCTGCATGCCCCAATCATACATCGACATATTCATCGGATAGGACAGTGCAGCAGGCATCTGAATGAACGGTCCACCGTCCCAGCCACCATGTTCGATCACCAGCACATCCTTGCCAGCCTCCGCAAGACGATAAGCCACCGCACAGCCAGCCGAACCAGCCCCGATAATCACATAATCCGCCTGCATCAGCACACACCCGCGATTCGGGGCGGGGTCAAGGAGGCCGCAGGCCCCGCGCAGCGGCTTGTCCTTGAGGCCGGTCCGACTCGCAAAACCATGGACGCGGTGACTTGAGGATCACCATGATCCCTCAAGCACCTCTCAGCAGATGAAAAAACCGCCTGCACACAACGCCACACCAGCGATGGCACGATCACGCAGTCTTGCAATATCAAAAATGCGCGGAAGCGCACAATTGGATCAAACCACCGCACTTTAAAACGGTGCCTCGACATCACCCATCGCCACGTAAACCCCCTTGATTTGGGAATAATGTTCAATCGCGGCCTTAGAGTTCTCGCGGCCAACGCCTGATTGCTTCATGCCTCCGAACGGAGCCTCCACAGGTGCCAGATTGTAGGTGTTGATGTAGCAAGTTCCGGCTTCAAATCCCGCCACCACGCGGTGCGCACGGGTCAGGTCGGCAGTGAAGACCCCTGCCGCCAGGCCAAATTCCGTATCATTGGCCCGTGCAAGAACCTCCTCTTCGGTGTCGAAATCCAGTACAGACAGGACAGGGCCAAAGATCTCTTCGCGCGCAATTGTCATGTCGTCGGTGACGTCCGCAAAGACAGTCGGCTCCAGATAAAACCCGTCGCGATCAACACGCTTGCCGCCATAGACCAGCCGGGCGCCCTCATCCAAACCTTTGGCAATATAGCCTTCAACAATATCGCGTTGCCGCCCCGAGACCATTGGGCCAAAGTTCACCGCCGGGTCCTGCGGATCGCCCATGACGACACCAGCCAATCGCTCTGCCAAGCGTAACAAGAACGCCTCTTTGATCCCTTTCTGGACAAAAACTCGCGTCCCGTTCGAGCACACTTGCCCGGTGGAATAGAAGTTCCCCAAAATCGCCCCAGAGACTGCGTTTTCCAGATCAGCATCATCAAAAATCACCAAGGGCGATTTGCCCCCAAGTTCCATTGTTACATGACGCATACCTTCGGCGGCGGCGGCATAAACCTTGCGGCCCGTCGGCACCGATCCGGTCAACGACACCTTGTCGACGCGCTGGTCAGACACAAGTGCTGCCCCAACCGCGCCCAGACCCTGCACCACGTTATAGACACCTGCAGGCGCGCCCGCTTCGATCAGGATTTCCGCAACTTTCAGCGCGCAAAGCGGTGTCGTCTCAGAGGGCTTGAAGACCATCGCATTGCCGCAGGCCAAAGCAGGCGCGCCTTTCCAGCACGCAATCTGGGTCGGGTAATTCCACGCTCCGATGCCCACGCACACCCCCAAAGGCTCGCGCCGCGTATAGACAAAATCTTCACCCAATTGGATATGCTCACCCGTCAGGCTGCCTGCCAGCCCGCCGAAGTATTCCAAAGCATCAGCCCCGGAGGTCGCATCAGCCACGGACGTCTCTTGATAGGGTTTGCCAGTATCATAGGTCTCCAACACTGACAGGTCATGGTTCCGCTCGCGCATGATATCTGCGGCCCGGCGCAACACCCGGCCCCGCTCGGTTCCCGTCATAGCCGCCCAGTCTTTTTGCGCACGGCGCGCAGCATCCAGCGCTTTGTCGATGATGGCCGGTGTCGCAGCGTGCAGCTTGGCGATCACCTCGCCAGTTGCAGGGTAAATGACATCAAAGACCTCACCTGTCGTGTCTTCCATGTACGCCCCATCGATAAAATGGCTGGCTTTGGGTTGGTTTTGCATAAGTCGGCCCCCTCCGGGGGGAGTTGTTATTTGCGAAATGAAGGGGTTATTCGCCCCTGGGGAACCGTTGGTTTTCTTCAAGGACATTGAGGTCCATGTGATTGCGCATGTACCGCTCGGATGCTTTTTGCAGCGGTTGGAAATCCCATGGGAAATAGGCCCCGTTGCGCAAGGCCTCATAGACAACCCAGCGACCTGCTTGGCTGTGACGCACATCGGCGTCGAATGCCGCAAGATCCCAGCGGGCTTGTGCCTTGGCCTTGATGCTGTTGAGCGTCCCTTGATGATCCGGGTGCTCTGCCAGATTGGTTCTCTCGTGAGGGTCGTTTTCCATGTCAAACAGCTGATCGGGATCAAGACTGCACATGTTGAACTTCCACTTCCCATACCGCAGCGAGACCAGCGGCGCATAGGAGGCCTCTGCTGCGTATTCCATCGCCACCGGCGTGTCGCGCGTGCCGCCTTGGCCCAGATGCTTGATACTCTCGCCTTGGGTCCATGGCATGACCTCAGACATGTCTACACCGGCCAGATCGCAGAGCGTCGGGCAAACGTCGATGTTGCTGACAGGCGTTGTGATAAGGCCCGGCGCCATATCAGGCGCTGCGATCATCATTGGTACCCGCGCAGAGCCATCGTAGAAGGACATCTTGAACCAAAGCCCCCGTTCTCCCAGCATATCGCCGTGGTCGGCCACGAACATGATCACTGCCTCTTGCCGCGTGTCTTCCAGCGTTTGCAGGACCTCGCCCACTTTGTCGTCGAGGTAAGAGATATTGGCGAAATAGGCCCGGCGCGCCCGCCGGATCATGTCTTCGGTGATGTTAAAGTTATCCCGGTCGTTGGCATCGAGAATACGTTGGCTGTGGGCATCCTGATCCTCGTATGGGATCGGCCCCACTTGCGGCATCAAGTGCGCGCAGTCCTCGTAAAGGTCCCAGTATTTCTTGCGCGCCACATAGGGGTCATGCGGGTGCGTGAAACTGACGGTCAGGCACCACGGCCGGTCGTCATGGCCGCGCGACAGGTCATAAAGTTTGCGGGTCGCATGGTAGGCAACCTCATCGTCGTATTCCATCTGGTTGCTGATCTCGGCCACGCCTGCCCCGGTGACCGACCCCATGTTGTGATACCACCAGTCGATCCGCTCTCCGGGTTTGCGGTAGTCCGGGGTCCAGCCAAAGTCGGGCGGGTAGATGTCTGTCGTCAGCCGTTCCTCGAACCCATGCAGCTGATCCGGACCAACGAAGTGCATCTTACCCGACAGGCAGGTCTGGTATCCGGCACGGCGCAGGTGGTGGGCATATGTTGGAAGGCTAGAAGCGAATTCAGCCGCATTGTCATAAACTCCAGTCCGACTGGGCAACTGGCCCGTCATGAACGAGGCCCGGCCGGGAGCGCACAAAGGGGATGCGGTGTAGCATTGCTGAAACCGGGTCGACCGCGCCGCAAGCTTCTTGAGGTGCGGCGCATGGAGCCACGCAGCCGGGCCATCCGGGAACAATGTTCCGTTCAATTGGTCCACCATGATGATCAGGATATTCGGCTGGGTCATGCGGCACCTTTGGTGAGGATCGTCAGAAGGGCCAATGCGCGGCCTTGCGGATCGGCATCAGGTGCGGTCAAAGCCGCCCGGATATACAAGCCGTCGATGAGGGCCGCGAGAGTTGCCGCCGCGCTGGCTGGATCGTCGCACAAGGGTCGCAAGGCATGGGTCAGATTGGACCGCAGACGGTTCTGATAGATTGTCAGCAGCCGGATGGCGTCTGGGTTTGTCTGGGCTTGCACATAGAACGTCATCCAGGCGCTAACCGTAGCGGGGGCAAAACAGGACGGTGCGAAGCTGGCGTGGATGATCGCGCGGGCACGCGCCTGCGGTGTGTTGGCCTGCTGCAGGGCGGTCCTGACCTCGGCCCCATATTCAGACAGGATGTGGCGCATGGCTGCCAGAAAGATCTGGTCTTTCCCACCGAAATAATGATGCGCCAAAGCAGATGACATACCCGCCCGTTTCGCAATCGTACTGACCGTCACATCAAGCGAACGGGCAGCGCCGATTTCGGCGATTGTGGCCTCGACCAAGGCGGCGCGTCTGATGGGTTCCATTCCAAGCTTTGGCATGACGTCTCTCTGCCCGATTTTTGATTGACTCGTCAATCAATAAAAACCGACACACCTATTTCTTTGTTTCTTTCTATATCCCGGGGGTTTGGGGGCTGGCCCCCATGCAAGGTGGCGTTTGGGGGTTGGCCCCAAAGTGAAGGTTGCGTTTGGCGGCTGGCCCCAAAGCTAAGGTCGCGTTGGGGGCCGGCCTCGCTTCCAACCTCTCAACACAGCAGACGGATCAATGTTTGGGTTTTGATGGGCCAGGCGTCACTGCGCGGCGGGCGACTGCTTCGCGCCAAGTGATAAAGCTGACCGATGCCATAATCACTGCCCCGCCAAAGATCACCCAACCATCGACCGCTTCGCCAAAGACAACGGCCCCCAGCGTCACGGCCCAGATCAATTGTAGAAAAGTGACCGGCTGCGTCACCGTCAAAGGAGCCGCAGCAAAGGCTAATGTCATTGTATAATGTCCAGCGGTCGCGAAACAGGCGACAAGGAATAGCCAGCCCAGTTGCGTGAGGGTTGGTGTTACCCAATTTGCGGCAGCGAAAGGGGCAAGACCGAAGGTCACCGTGATTGACAACATACCGACGATCACAGCCGGAGAGACTTCGTCCGACAGTTGTTTGGCGATCAGATAGCCTGCTGCGAACAAGATGGCCGTTCCGATCATCGCTAGATGTCCCGCCTCAATCTCTTTCAGGCCGGGTCGCAGGATGATCAGTGCGCCAACCAGGGCGCAGATGACAGCTGCGAGCCGCCGGGCCGGCAGACGTTCCTTCAAGAGCACAGAGGCCCCAAGCGTGACATAGACCGGGGTCAGGTAGTTCATCGCTGTGACATCTGCGATAGGGATCCGCGCCATTGCATAAAACCACAAGATCACAGCGCCTGCATGCGCAAGACCCCGCCACGCGAAGAGCTGGAGTTGTCTTTTGGTCAGGCGTGCTGCCAGGATTGCGCGGATCATGGGGATGACGAAAACGGCACCCAAGATGTAGCGCAGAAAGGCCGCTTGGGCTGCTGGTATATCAGATCCGATGTATTTGACGATGCCCACAACTGCGACGAAGTTCAGTCCGGTCAGAACCATCCACGCAATTCCAAGGGTCGGCCGTGACATTGTCATGCCTCTGGCTGGCACCGGTGGGTCGGAAAGACAAGGTGCGTCGCTGATGGGATGCGCAGATTTTTTGTCAATAAAATCTGGTGGCAAAGCGTGAGAGGTCGGGGCGCACCGGGTCTGGTGCATCCCGATTTTTCTAGAAAAATCGTCTTAGCTTTCAGCGAAGGCCGCCATCACATCGTCGGATGCTTCGAAATTGGTTGTTACCGATTGCACATCTTCGTCGTCTTCCAACGCATCGATCAGCTTCATCAGTTTGGTGAGGCTGTCCAGATCAAGCTCTGTTGCGATGTTAGGCTTCCAGATCAGCTTGGTGCTATCGCTTTCGCCCAACGCTGCTTCCAGCGCTGTCGAAACCTCATGCAAATCCGTGTCGCCTGTGTAAATCACATGCCCCTCTTCATCGCTTTCGACGTCTTCTGCCCCAGCTTCAATCGCCGCCATCATCACCGTGTCCGCGTCCCCAACAGAGGCCGGGTAGCTGACCGCCCCCTTGCGGTCGAACATGAACCCAACCGATCCGGTCTCGCCCAGATTACCGCCGTTCTTGGTGAAGGTTGACCGCACGGTAGAGGCCGTCCGGTTCCGATTGTCCGTCATCGCTTCCACGATCACCGCAACACCGTTCGGCCCATAGCCTTCGTAGCGGATCTCGTCGTAGTTTTCCGCGTCCCCGCCGACTGCCTTGTTGATCGCGCGTTCAATCACATCCTTAGGCACCGAGGATGACTTGGCCTCTTTGACCGCCATACGAAGACGTGGGTTTTTGTCTGGGTCCGGGTCCCCCATTTTGGCCGCCACTGTGATTTCTTTGGAAAGCTTGGAAAACAGCTTGGCCCGGATCTTGTCCTGACGCCCTTTGCGGTGCTGAATATTTGCCCATTTGGAGTGGCCGGCCATTGCGAGGCTCCTCAATCGAATTGGAGTTGATTTGCGTCTCTATACGGGAAGCGTGGCGTTTGCTGCAAGTGGTGTTGGGGGGCCAGCCCCCCGCTCCGCTCCGCCCGGGATATAGAGAGAAACAAAGACGTCTTTCACAGCGGCCAGATGAACGGGATCGTAAAAGACACGATCGGTGCGAGCGATAGGTTGAGCGGTACCCCGAACTTCAGGAAGTCCGTAAATTTATATCCCCCTGGTCCGTAAACCAGCGTGTTGGTTTGATAGCCGATGGGTGTCGCGAAACTGGCTGAGGCCGCGATCATGACCGCCACGACAAGCGGTCGGGCGTCCACACCAAGTGCTGCTGCCAGACCAATCGCAACAGGTGTCATCACCACCGCCACCGCATTGTTGGACACGAGTTCTGTCAGGATGCTGGACAACAGGTAGACCGATAACACCACCACGAAAGGCGGCAGGACCAGCATGACCGGTGCCAGCCCATCTGCGATCAGGGTGACCGCACCCGACGATTGCAGCGCTGCACCGACCCCAAGCATCGCGAAAATCAACGCCAGAAGGCGTCCATCGACCTGCGCAAAAGCCTCGTCTGCGTCGATGCAACCTGTCATAAGGACGACTGTGACCCCCAGTATCGCCAGCAACAGGATCGGCGCCACATTCAAGGCTGCCAGAACGACGATCCCCAGCAGCGTTGCAATTGCAATCGGTGCCTTTTCGCGTCGGAACGCCCGCCCTGACGGTTTCGAAACATCCCCAAGGTTCATGTCGTCCGACAGCCGTTGGATGTCTTCGGGTGCCCCTTCCAGCAACAATGTGTCCCCGACACGCACCACGAGGTCATCCATCTGCCGGCTGATGTTTGCGTCCCGCCGGTGGACGGCAAGGGTGTAGACTGCATAGCGCCGCCGCAGCCGCAAGGCCCCAAGTCTGCGGCCCACCATACGGCAATTGGGTGTGATCAGCACTTCGACCGTTGTGGTTTCCACTGCAGATATCTGATCGACACGCCGCAGGTCTTTGGTCGCCTGCAATGACAGCAACTCTGTCATCGCTGTTCGAAGGATCACCCGGTCCCCCACTTGCAGGTCCACCGCGTCCAGATTACGCCGCAAAGATGCGTCCCCACGGACAACGTCGATCAGCCGCACCCCTTCCCGCTGGAACAGCTTCACATCTGTCGCTTGCCGTCCGATCAGGTTGCTGTCTGGGGGGATCACCGCCTCAGTGAAGAATTTCATCTTGGATCGATCCGAGAGCATCTGCCCAATCGAGGATCGTTCAGGCAGCAGCCGAGGACCTGCAAAATAGAGATACACAAAGGTCCAAATCACAACGACCACCCCGATGGGCGTGATTTCAAGGATCGTGAAAGGGTCCAGACCTGACGACCGCGCGACCCCGTCCACCAGCAAGTTGGTCGAAGTCCCCAGCAATGTCATGGTCCCACCAACAATCGCTGCATAACTAAGCGGGATCAGCAGCTTGGATGCCGATGTACCCAAAGTGCTGGCCAGTTGGATAAAGACCGGGATCATCACGACCACAAGGGGCGTGTTGTTCATGATCGCGCTGGCCAAAGCCACAAACACCAGCGACCCACCGATGGCCCGCGCCGGGTTAATCGCTGCCTGACGTTCCACCAATTCCGTCAAAGTTGTCAGCGCCCCTGTCCGCACCAACGCTCCCACCACGATGAACATCGCAGCGATCGTCCAAGGGGCTGGGTTTGCTAACGCCATCACAGCGTCGTCGTAGCTCAGCACTCCCGCGACCAGCAGGACCGACATGCCGATCATGGCCACGACTTCGGTCGGGTAGACCTCGCGCAGGAACATCACAAACATGCCGACCACTACCAAAAGTGTCAGCAATGCTGCCTGCGTGTCTGAAAGCGTCAGAAAGTCCATGCCAATCCGGTTTTGCTATGTCATTGGCAGTGTTGCGGTTTCGCGCAGCAGGCGCAAGGCAACTTAGCTGGGCCCCGCCATTTGAAGCTTGCCGCCCTCGCGCACCATCGCCACTTTGGTGGCCTTGCCGGTCAAGTCATCGGTTTCCACGTAAAGGCCTGACAGGGTGGCCTCTTCCATCGCGGGTGTAAACCTTGCCTTGGGCATGCCAGTGATGAAGCGCCGGAGCGGTTCTTCTTTCTGCATGCCGATGACCGAGTTGTAATCGCCACACATGCCTGCGTCAGTCTGATAGGCCGTTCCGCTGGGCAGGATCATTGCGTCCGCTGTTGGCACATGGGTGTGGGTGCCCACAACGATGCTGGCGCGCCCGTCGCAAAAATGGCCCATCGCCATTTTCTCGGATGTGGCCTCGCAATGCACGTCGACAAGGCTGGCCTGCACCTGTCCGCCAACCGGATATTGCCGCAGCGTGGCATCGATGGCTGAGAACGGGTCATCGAAAGGGCGCTTCATAAAGACCTGACCCAGAACCTGCGTGACGAGGACCTTGCGGCCGCGCGTGGCCTCAAAGACGCGGGCCCCTGCACCGGGAGCTGCCTTGGAATAATTGAGAGGCCGGATGACACGCGATTCTTGCGCGATGAAGGTGAGCATGTCCTTTTGATCGAAAGCATGATCGCCAAGGGTAATGACATCTGCCCCCGCGTCCAGAATGGTCTGGGCATGTGCCCCAGACAGGCCCATGCCACCGGTCGCATTTTCGCCGTTCACCACGACGAAATCAAGCTTCCAGTCTGTCCGCAGGCGCCGCAGATGGGTTGTGATCGCCGCACGTCCTGCGCGCCCCATGACGTCGCCGAGAAAAAGTATCTTCATAGGGAAGGGCTTAGGCGGTGCAGCGCGAGTCTGCTAGGGGAAAGTCAATCGGATAGGGTTGTTTTCGCGCGTCACAAACTTTCGAAGAAAGTTTGGAGGCAAATTCTCATCGAGAATTTGAGGCCAATTTCTCGATGAGAAATTGTTTAGCCGGACGCGCCGATCTCGATGATCTCTGTTTCCGTGACGATCAGATCCAGCGGTTGATCCGTGGGTTCCAATGGCAGTTCCTCTGCTTGCTGTGCACCATAGGCAAACCCGATAGCCAGTGTTGGCTTGACTGATCGCAATCCTTCCAGTGTCCTGTCATAGAACCCCCCACCATACCCAAGCCGCTCACCTTGCCGGGTGAAAGCCACCAATGGAACGATCAGGATTTCGGGTGTGATCCAGTCGCCGCCCGCTGGGATATCCGCCCCAAAGGCCCCCGCGACCATAGCGCATCCCGGCGTCCATGCCCGAAACCGCAATGGCTGCCCTGCCCCCATAATGACCGGGACGCCAACCGGCCCATGCGCGCTGGCCTCTTCCATAGCAGCGGTCGGGTCAATTTCGGTCCGCATGGCCATGTATCCGGCGAGCGGAACACCGCGGTATCCCGCAAGAACTTCGGACAGGTGACCCGCTGTACCCTGCCCCAAAGCATGTGCCGCTTTGCGCCGTGCGAAGGCTGCCTTGCGTGCATCTGATTTGATGGCAGCAAGTTCGGTCATAGCAACAAAACCGCCGCCAGCCCCAAAAAGGCAAAGAACCCAACCACATCCGTCACGGTTGTCACAAAGGCCCCTGAGGCCAATGCAGGGTCGACCCCGATCTTTTCCAGCAAGACCGGAACACCTGTGCCTGCCAACCCTGCCACGACCAAATTGATCACCATAGCCAAAGCAATCACCACGCCCAGCATGGGCTGGCCAAACCAGACAACGCCGACAATGCCCATGATCACCGCAAAAATCACGCCGTTGATCAAGCCCACCAGCACTTCCTTGCGGATAACCCGCCATACGTTGGAAGGGGTAAGGTCGCGTGTGGCGATGGCCCGCACCGCCACCGTCAGGGACTGTGTGCCTGCGTTGCCGCCCATGGACGCAACAATAGGCATCAGCACCGCAAGGGCCACAAGGCCTGCGATGGTTTCCTCAAACAATGCGATCACAAGTGAGGCCAGAATGGCGGTCACAAGGTTCACTGCAAGCCATGGAAAACGCTGTTTGGTCGTTTTGACCACCCGATCCGACAGGCTGCCTTCGCCGACGCCGGCAAGGCGCATCAGGTCTTCCTCGGCCTCTTCTTCCAAAAAGGCCATCGCGTCGTCGATGGTGATGACCCCCAGAATGCGGTCGTCATCGTCCACAACCGGGGCTGTGATCATGTGATAATGGTTGATCGCATTGGCGACCTCTTCGACGTCCTGATTGACGTTGAACGTCCGAAAGCTGTCCTCGACGATGTCTTTGAGCGGCACATCGCGCCGGGTGCTGAGGATCCGACCTAGGGTCACGTACCCCAGTGCTTTCATACGGGGATCAACAAGAATGAGGTGATAGAACTGGTCTGGCAACGTATGATCATCAGATCGAAGAAAATCGATAGCCTCGCCAACATTCCAATGCTCAGGCGCGCGCACGACCTCTACTTGCATGTGACGGCCAGCGGATTCTTCAGGGTAGGTCAGCGCCTTTTCGACATGAACCCTGTCAGCATCGTCGAGAGCGTCCAGCACCGCCTCTTGCTGTTTAAGATCAAGGTCTTCCACAAGATCAACAACGTCATCGCTGTCCAAATCACGAACCGCGACGGCCAATTCTGCTGGCGCCAGCGTGTCGATCACCTCGTCGCGCAGGTTGTCGTCAAGTTCAGAGAGAATATCGCCGTCAACGCCGCCTTTCCACAGCTTTAGAAGATCGGTCCGGTTACGTCCGTCGATCAGTTCCAGCAAATGCGCTATGTCGGCAGGGTGTTCTGGATCCAAAAGCGCGTCGATGGCGGCTTTGTCCCCCCGATCGACGGCAGCCAGCACGTCATCCACAAGGCCTTTGGCAATCCCAAAGGCCTCGTCATCGGTGTCTGGAAGGATCGGCTCTGCATCGCTCATCGCGGTCCCCTTTGGCTCTGGTCCGCAACATAAGCCAACGGCACGGGTGCACAATGGGCTTGCGGGATTTACCCGTCCGCGTGAAGGGCGTAGGCCTGACGCATGACAAAGACACTTTTACTTGGCCAAACGCTGTCGTTTTCGGGCAATCCGCTACGCGGACCCTGGGAGGCTGTGAGCCACCATAACAGCGCGGGCGCTATTCTTATCGCAGATGGCGTCATCACTGACATCGGGGACAGCCCCACGATGCGCGCTGCACACCCGGACGCTGACACCGTGAATTACGGCGATGCCCTGATCCATGCCGGGTTCATTGACGCCCATATGCACTACCCCCAGACCCGCATGATCGCCAGCTGGGGCAAGCAGCTGATTGACTGGCTGAATACATACACCTTCCCCGAAGAAAGCCGCTTCGAAGATCGCGCTTATGCGGACGCTGTGGCGGCTGATACGCTGGACATCGCCCTGGCCAACGGGACCACGACCCTGACAAGTTTTTGCACGATCCACCCACAAAGCGTCGATGCTTTTTTTGAGGCGGCCGCCGCGCGGAATATGGCTGTTGTTGCGGGTAAGACCTGCATGGATCGCAACGCCCCTGCAACTTTGCAGGACACCGCCCAGACCGCTTATGACGACAGCAAGGCATTGCTTGAAAAGTGGCATGGACGGGGTCGTGCCTCATATGCGATCACCCCTCGGTTTTCCCCGACATCAACACCGGATCAATTGGATGCCTTGGGTGCGTTGTGGGCCGAAAACCCCGATTGCCTGATGCAAACGCACCTGAGCGAGCAACACCCGGAAATTGCCTGGGTGAAAGACTTGTTTCCACAGGCCCGCGACTATCTGGATACCTACGAGGCACACGGCCTTATCGGCCCGAAGGGTCTTTATGGCCACGCGATCCATCTGGATCCGCGCGAGGTGGATCGGCTGGCAGAGGTGGGTGCCGCCGTGGTTCATTGCCCGACGTCCAACACCTTTATCGGGTCCGGCTTGTGTGACGTGATGGGCCTTGCCCGCAAAGCTGTGACCGTTGGTCTGGCGACGGACACTGGTGGTGGATCTTCGTTTTCGATGCTGCGCACGATGGCTGCCGCCTATGAGATCGGCCAGTTACGGGGCGATGTCCTGCACGCGGCCCAGCTGATGTGGCTGGCCACCGAAGGATCCGCTGCGGCCTTGCATAAATGCAGTCAGATCGGCCGGTTGGCCGTGGGTGCTGCCGCTGACATCACTGTTCTGGATTTGGCAGCAACCCCCGTGATCGCCCAGCGCGCCGCACAGGCCGAGACATTCTGGGATCAGCTATTTCCGACCATCATGATGGGCGATGACCGATCTGTCCGCGACGTCTGGGTGGCGGGTGCGCGGGTTACTGGAACCGCTTAACCAACCTGTTTTGCTTGGAAATGGCGCGGTTGAGGTCGAAAGAAACGACCTGACCGTCGGCCACGATGCGGCGGCCTTCAACAAAGAGGTCTCGCACCTTGGTGGGCCCTGCCAGCAGCAGTGCTGCCGGGTCCCAGCTGCCCGCACTTTCGATGCCAGAAACGTCCCAAACCGCGATATCAGCGCGTTTGCCGACCGCGATCTGCCCACAATCCTTTCGACCAAGCACCTGTGCACCGCCCCGCGTGGCGATCTCTAGCGCCTCACGCGCGCTCATCGCGTCGGCCCCGTTGGCCACCCGTTGCAAAAGCATGGCCTGACGTGCTTCGCCCACAAGATTGCCAATATCATTGCTGGCTGATCCATCCACGCCTAGGCCAACCGGCACACCTGCATCGCGCATCGCGCGAACCGGGGCGATCCCGGACCCAAGGCGGCAATTGGAACAGGGACAATGCGCAACCCCTGTCTTGCTGCGGGCAAACAGGTCAATCTCGGCACCATCCAGCTTCACGCAATGGGCGTGCCAGACATCGTCGCCAGTCCAGCCAAGGTCCTCGGCGTATTGACCGGGGCGGCAGCCGAATTTTGCGAGGGAATAGGCGATATCTTCGTCATTCTCTGCCAAATGTGTATGCAACATAACACCTTTGTCGCGCGCCAAAAGGGCCGCGTCGCGCATAAGATCGCGGCTGACCGAAAAAGGTGAACAAGGTGCTACGCCAACCCGCACCATCGCGCCGGGGTTCGGATCGTGAAAGGTATCGATCACGCGGATGCAGTCCTGCAAGATGGAGTGTTCGTTTTCGACAAGTGCATCGGGGGGCAAACCACCGTCACTTTCGCCAATGCTCATCGACCCACGGGTCGGATGAAAGCGCAATCCGACCTCTGCTGCCGCCGCGATCGTATCATCAAGGCGCGCCCCGTTGGGATAAAGGTACAGATGATCAGAGGTGAGCGTGCAGCCAGAGAGAGCCAGTTCAGCAAGACCTATTTGGGCTGAGACAAACATTTCTTCTGGCCCGAACTGCGCCCAAATCGGATAAAGCGTTTGCAGCCAACCGAACAGCAGCGCGTCTTGCCCGCCGGGCACCGCGCGGGTCAGGGTCTGGTACAGATGGTGGTGAGTGTTCACGAGGCCGGGAGTGACGACGCAGCCTTCAACGGACACGACCTGTGCATCGTCAACCGACAAGCCTTGCCCAACCGCTGCAATCACACCGTCTGTGATCAGAATGTCCGCCTGTGCCAGTTCAGATCGCGTGTCATCCATCGTGACAATGACCTGCGCATTCTTCAAAAGCATTTTACTCATCGAGACAATCTTGCAAAATTGCCAAAGCCGCTGTGTGGACTTCACGGTTGGCAGCAGCGATCACCTGACCACCATGATGGGCCGCCCCACCCCGCCAGTTTGACACGATCCCCCCTGCCCCCTGCACCACGGCAATCGGTGCATGGATGTCGTAGGGTTGCAATTGGGCCTCGATCACCAAATCGACCTGACCCGTCGCGACAAGTGCGTAGCCATAGCAATCCATGCCGTACCGTGTCAGTTTTGCTTGTGCGGCAACCTTGTGAAAGGCGCGTCCCTCTGACGTGGTGCCAACCTCGGGAAACGTTGTCATGACAATAGCATCTGCAAGGGACGTCGTTTGTCGCGTTTTCAAAGGTGCGGTTCCGTGCGGTCCGATGAGCGTTGACACCCCAAAGCCCCCTACAAACCGTTCCCCGATGTAGGGTTGATCAATGATGCCAAACAGCGGGCCACTTTCGTCCGCCACCGATATCAAGATGCCCCAAGTTGGTGTCCCACTGATCTACCCACGGGTGCCATCAATCGGATCGAAAACCCAAGTGAAACCCGACGTTCCGGTAGTCACGCCAAACTCTTCACCAATGATGCCGTCTTGCGGTCTCTCTTTCGCAACTACAGCGCGCATTGCTTTTTCGGCGGCGCGGTCGGCAATCGTCACCGGATCAAAGCCCGATCCGTCCTTGTTGTCCGTCACCAAGTCAGCTTGCCGGAAATACCGCAGCGTTTCCGGGCGCGCGGCGTCCGCCACCAAATGAGCGACCCGCTGCAAATCATCTTTTGTGGATTGGTCGAAACGCGACACGGCGCAAGCCCCCATTTAAATTCTTAGCTTGGGTAGCTTGCGCCGCAAGATTAGGTCAACCGGCAATAGGGCGCTGCATCGCAAGACACAGCCTGCCGAAAAGGCGTAAAGTTTTTACGCAGCTTCGCTAAGGACCCGCGCCAGATCAAACAGGCGACGGCGTTGATTTTCAGGTATGGCGTAATAAGAACGCAGCAATTCAAGCGCTTCCTTGTCTGTCATGATGTCTGCGGGCATGTCTGCACCGCCCGCCTGACCCGGCTGATCTGCCGCATCCATGCCTTCAAAGAAAAATGAGACCGGCACATCCAGCACATTGGCGATGTCCCAAAGACGTGACGCGCTGACCCGGTTCATGCCTGTTTCATACTTTTGGATTTGTTGAAATTTGATCCCGACTCGTTCCGCAAGTTGTTGTTGAGTGGTCCCACTCATCCAACGGCGATGACGAATTCTTTTTCCTACGTGCACATCAACAGGGTGGCTCATTCCAAAACTTTCTCACTTTAACAGCGCCGCGACTTGTCCCAAGCCCAGCATCTCATCCCGGTGGAATCTAACGTTTCGATTCCGGCTGAAAGAATGCATGGGGTCAGAAAAACAAACACGCAACGGTTGCAGCCCGTGACCTGACCTTTAGGACAGGTTGGATTGTGCATCGCGGCGAGATTGAGGTCATTCGCTCATAAAAAAGCCGCATATTCCCTATTTTGGCCACGCTGCTTAAGGTTAAGACAACGATAGTATCGACAGGAGATCACCCGATGCGCGCCTTTCAAGTCAGTGACGTAGCGTCACCCCCTCGAATCACAGAGACGCCGGTTCCTTCGCCCGGACCCGGAGAGGTTGTGATTGAGATTGCCGCCTGCGGACTGAACTTTGCGGACTTGCTGATGGCGAAAGGCACCTATCAAGATACGCCTCCCACACCGTTCACTTTGGGCATGGAGGTATGTGGCACCGTCACCGCCCTTGGCACTGGCGTCACGGAACCGGCTCTTGGGACGCGGGTTGCAGTTTTTGGCGGTCAAGGCGGCATGGCCGAGGCTGGCGTCTTTCCTGCCGCCCTGTGCCGCGAGGTTCCGGATGCAATGCCCGCTGAAATTGCGGCCGGATTTATGGTGGCTTATGGCACGTCGCATCTGGCGTTAACGCGCCGGGCGCGCTTGCAAGCTGGGGAAACGTTGTTGGTGATGGGGGCTGCTGGCGGGGTGGGCCTGACCGCCGTCGAAATCGGCAAAGCGATGGGGGCCACCGTGATTGCCGTCGCCCGCGGAGCAGAAAAGCTGGCTGTCGCGAAAGCGGCGGGCGCAGATCATCTGATCGACAGCGAAACCGAGGATCTGACAGCGCAGGTCAAGGCACTGGGCGGCGCAGACGTAGTCTATGATCCGATTGGCGGTGCGTTGTTTACTGCGGCACTGAAAGCCTGCAATCGCGAGGCGCGCATGATCGTGATCGGCTTTGCAAGCGGCGATGTTCCCCAGATTAAGGCCAACCATCTGCTGGTGAAAAATATCAGTGTCATCGGGTTTTATTGGGGCGGGTACCTAAAGTTCCATCCCGAGGCCTTGACCGAAAGCCTTGCTGACTTGTTACAGATGTATGCGGATGGAAAGTTGCACCCGCATGTGTCGCATGTTGTCCCGCTGGATCAGGCGCAAGATGCGCTTGATTTGATGTCATCACGCAAATCAACCGGCAAAGTTGTTGTGACCCCATAGGGCGCGGCCTGATAGTCGTCTGAAGTGATCCAGCGCCATCGCGAACAATCCGGACAAAATCCGATGTTTATTTAAGTAAATTGTTAAAAACCCAACAAATCACTGTTGCCACTGCGACATTCCCGCCCAAAACGCTCAGATAGCGCGGAAACCGCGCCGATTGCCCTTGAACTTGCGCCGTTCCCTGCCAATATCCTATGCGATGCGCCGTGGTGGCGCTCGCAGGTCTTATTTGGAGGTATCCATGGCTGAATATCAAACAATCCGGACGGCGGGCGGGGTCCGCACGGCGGCGATTGACGAAGGGCTTCGCGCCCACATGAATAAAGTCTACAGCGTGATGTCTGTAGGTATGCTGGTCACATTTGCGGTCGCTTGGGCCGTTGGGTCCAGCCCCGCACTTCTGGGCATTTTCCGTGATCCAGTGACGTTGCAGCCAAACATTCTTGGTTGGGTTGCGATGTTCGCACCACTTGGCATGGTCTTTGCTTTTGGCGCGGCCATCAACAAGTTGTCCGCCGCTGGCGCGCAGACGTTCTTTTACGTCTTTGCGGCCGTTATGGGCCTGTCCATCGCATGGATTTTCGCTGCCTTCACAGGCATGTCGATTGCGCAGATCTTCCTGATCACCTCGATCTCTTTCGCGGGTCTGTCCCTTTGGGGTTACACCACGAAAAAGGATATCTCTGCATGGGGTAGCTTCCTGATCATGGGTGTGATCGGCCTGATCGTAGCTTCTATTGTGAACATCTTTCTTGGCTCGCCAATGATTATGTTTGCGATCTCGGTTCTGGGTGTTTTGATCTTCGCGGGCCTCACAGCCTACGACACGCAGCGGATCAAGACAGAATATATCGCGCACGCACAGCACGGCGATCAGGAGTGGTTGACGAAATCAGCGATCATGGGCGCATTGGGCCTGTACCTGAACTTTATCAACATGTTTATGTTCCTGCTGCAGTTGTTCGGCAACCGCGAATAGGACCGCCAACATTTGATTAAAGAAGCCCCGCCTGATGGTTGTCAGGGGGGGCTTTTTCTTTGACGGGCGGCTGGGTCAGCGTTGACCGACGTAACGCCCTGCCCCTTCCGGGTGCGGCAGATCCGCGTGGGCGGTCGCGAATTGCGCAGTCAGCCCTGCCACCGCCGCGCTTGGCAGCGACGTACGTCGCGATGTGAGGTCCATGTGCAGCAGAAACGTTTCGACCGTTGCTGCCAACATGTCATCTGGTCCGTAAAGCCGGTGGAACAGATGCAGCTTTTTACCTGCCCCCTGCAACACTTGCGTTGTGATCGTCAGCATCTGCCCATGGTGCAGCTCGTTGAGGAATTGCACGTGGCTTTCTGCAGTAAAATAGCTGCCGCCCTCAGCGATATAGGCCGCATCGCAGCCGATCATCTCCATAAACCGATCTGACGCGAGCGAGGCTGCTTCCATGTAGGCCGCCTCGTTCATGTGCCCGTTGTAATCCGTCCATGTCTGGGGGATTTGACGTTGGACCGTCACTGGTAAGTCATTACCCGCAGGATCCGTCAGCGTCGCTTCATGTGCCGTGATCGCCCCACCAGCCCCACTGCCTGTTTTGCGCAAAGCCCGCATCATGCCGACAAGGTTGTCGTCCCGCAGTTGTTCCAGCTCACGTATCGTCATGTGTCCGGATTGCGCGTCGGATTGGCCTGCGATCAAGTCCACGAGTGCATCATCATACTCTGGGACGTCCATCAGTTTGGTCCAGGGCCACGTCAGGCAGGGGCCGAATTGTTCGAGGAAATGCTTCATTCCTGCCTCGCCGCCCGCGATGCGGTAGGTCTCGAACAGACCCATCTGCGCCCAGCGCAGGCCAAAGCCGTACCGGATCGCATCGTCGAGTTCTTCCGTCGTGCAGATGCCGTCTTTGATCAGCCATAATCCCTCGCGCCAGACCGCTTCGAGCATGCGATCCGCGATATGCGCGTCGATTTCCTTGCGCACGATCAAGGGCTTCATGCCAAGGCTGGTCAAAAGGTCAGACGCCTTTTGCGGCAGGTCCGGGGTGGTTTTGTCGGACCCCACGATTTCTACAAGTGGCAGCAGATAAACCGGGTTGAACGGGTGCGCCACGATGATTTGGCCGGGGTGATCAAGACCCTCTTGCAGTTGGGACGGTTTGAACCCGGACGTCGAGGACCCGATGATCGTGTCCGCCCCGGCTAGAGCCGTGATCTGGGTGTAGACCTTGTGTTTCAGATCCAACCGCTCTGGCACGCTTTCCTGTATCCAGGAAGCACCAGTAGCCGCCTCTTGCAGGGTGGACACAAAAGTGAGCGTCCCTTCTGGCGGCAAGGCCTTATCGTAAAGCGAGGGGAGCGACCGGCGCGCGTTCCCCAAAACCGCGTTGATCTTGCGTTCCGCCTCTGGGTCTGGGTCGAACACTGCGACGTCCCAGCCGTTCAGCAAGAACCGCGCCGCCCAGCCACCACCGATGACGCCGCCGCCGATGATCGCGGCCTTCATGCGGACACCGGCGCGCGTTTGGTCAGGCCCAGCAAGTCGCGGACTTCTTGTGGCCCCATGATCGTGGCCCCCATGTTGGTGATGATAGTCGCCGACTTTTCGACCAGTTGTGCGTTTGTGGCCAGCACGCCTTTCTCAAGGAACAGGTTGTCTTCTAGGCCTACACGCACATTGCCGCCCGCCAGAACAGAGCCCGCAGCGTATGGCATTTGATCCCGGCCCAGCGAAAAGGCCGACCAATGCCAATCGTCCGGCACATTGTTGACCATCGCCATAAAGGTATTGAGATCATTCGGCGCGCCCCACGGTACCCCCATGCACAGTTGCACCAAAGCCGGGCTAGTCAGGATACCTTCTTTGACCAGTTGTTTGGCGTACCACAGGTGGCCTGTATCAAACGCCTCGATCTCTGGTTTGACTCCCAAATCGGTCATCATCTGCCCCATCGCCCGTAACATACCAGGGGTGTTGGTCATGACGTAATCAGCCTCGGCAAAGTTCATCGTGCCGCAATCCAGGGTACAGATTTCAGGCAGGCAGTTTGCGATATGGGCCATTCTTTCGGTCGCCCCAACCATGTCCGTACCCACAACCGTTGGAAGGGGCGTTTCCGTGCCCCCAAAAACCATGTCGCCCCCCATACCGGCGGTCAGGTTCAGGACGACATCCACGTCGGCATCCCGAATGCGGTCTGTGACCTCGCGGTACAGTGCCAAATCGCGGCTCGGCGTTCCGGTGTCAGGATCGCGCACATGGCAATGCACAATGGCCGCCCCCGCCTTGGCTGCGTCAATTGCGGATGCCGCAATCTGTGCAGGGCTGCGCGGCACATGGGGTGATTTGTCTTGCGTGCTACCTGATCCGGTGACGGCACAGGTGATAAAGACGTTGCGGTTCATGGTCAGTGGCATCTGATCTCTCCCAATCGGTTGCGAAAGCCTAGCCGGAAGCACTCGCGTGTTATCCCGCAATCTTCGCCAAAGATCATGCGGTCTTCGCCAAATTTCTTACAAGTTCGCGCGCATCGTGCGCGGGGTTTGCCCGAACCATGTTTTGTAGGCCCGCGTCATCGCACTTGCGTTTTCATACCCACTGCGCAAGGCGATTTCGCTGATAGACAAGTCGGTGTCCAAGACAAGTTTACGCGCAAGGTTAAGCCGCAGCCGCTGATAAACCTGCTGTGGTGTGCATTGCATCTCTGCCTGCATCCGCGTCTCAAGCGACTTTTGCGTCATGCCAAGGTGCCGGGCAACCTGTCCAATCAGCAGTGGGCTTTCCAGGTTTTCCTGCATCAAGGTCAGTGCGCGATCCACGATCCGATTGCCACTGCGCAAGCTGCTGGCATGAGATCGCGCGGAATCCCGGGTCATGAAAAGCTGTGCGACTTCAACCGCCAAAAGCGGCCCATGCTGTACACTGATCAGGTGCAAGACCAGATCGAACGCGGCCATCGCACCGGAACATGTGATCCGATCATCGTCCAACACATATCGTTCGCGCAGCACATCAACCTGCGGAAAGGCCTCGGCAAAGCCGGTCAGTTCCTCCCAGTGGATCGTGGCGCGGCGATCGTCAAGCAATCCAGCGCGCGCCAACAGCCAACTGCCGGTATCCATCCCAATGAGGCAGTCGTAGCGCCGAGCGGCTTGTCGCATCAAACCCGGCACTGCACCGCGATCTAAGTCCCGAAATCCATACGATGGCATGACGACCAGACTGTCCCCCGCCCCATGCATCAGTGCTGCATGAGGGGCCACCTGCATCCCACTTGAACTTTCGACATGCTGTCCATCAACAGTCAAAAAGCGCCAACTGTAGAAGTCTTTGCGCGCCAATGTATTCGCCGCCCGCAACGGCTCTACCATGTTCGCAAGACAGTGGTTCGAAAACGATGGAAACAACAAGACATCAAACGATGCCCCCCATCTGTCGGTTTTTGTCGAACTTTGCACAGCCGCCATCCAATCACGCACGACACCTACCCTAGTAAACCGGTCTGATGACGCAACCCCTGCACAGCGGAGACACATCATGCATTTCGGCCTGAGCCAAGAACAAGAAATGATCGTCGATACGGTCCGCAGCTTTGTCGAGAAAGAGATCTATCCTCACGAGGCTAAGGTTGAGAAGACAGGCCATGTTCCCCGCGAGATTGGCGATGATATCAAACGCAAATGCATCGATCTGGGGTTCTACGCCTGTAATTTTCCCGAAAGCGTCGGCGGCGCGGGGCTAAGCCATGTGGACTTTACGCTGGTGGAACGCGAATTGGGCCGCGGGTCGATGGCCCTGACCCACTTCTTTGGCCGCCCACAGAATATCCTGATGGCCTGTAATGACGAACAGCGCGACCGCTACTTGCTGCCTGCGGTGCGGGGCGAGCGGATGGATGCTTTGGCGATGACCGAGCCCGACGCCGGCTCGGACGTGCGGGGCATGAAATGTCAGGCGGTTCGCAATGGCGGCGATTGGGTCGTGAATGGCTCAAAGCACTTTATCTCTGGCGCGGAACACGCTGATTTCTTTATTGTCTTCATCGCAACCGGCGAAGATGAAACACCCAAAGGCCCCAAGAAACGGATCACCACGTTTTTGGTCGATCGCGGACATCCGGGATTTGAGGTGCGCGAAGGCTACACCTCGGTCAGCCATAAGGGCTACAAAAACTATATCCTGACATTCGATGACTGTCGCCTGCCCGATGCCCAAGTGCTTGGCGAGGTCGATGGTGGGTTTGCAGTGATGAATGAGTGGCTTTACGCAACCCGCATCACAGTTGCCGCCTTTAGCGTGGGCCGGGCCCGCCGGTGCTTTGACTATGCCCTGAACTACGCGGCCGAACGTGAACAATTCGGCCAGAAGATTGGCAAATTTCAGGGCATCAGCTTTCAGATCGCCGATATGATCACAGAGATCGATGCCGCAGATTGGCTGACGCTGGCCGCTGCCTGGCGGCTTGATGAAGGGTTGCCCGCGAACCGCGAAATCGCCTCTGCCAAGCTTTATGCGTCAGAAGCCTTAGCCCGTGTTACCGACACCACCTTGCAGATTTTCGGCGGTATGGGCCTGATGGATGACTTTCCCATCGAACGATTCTGGCGCGACGCACGGGTGGAACGGATTTGGGACGGGACCTCCGAAATCCAACGCCATATCATCAGCCGCGACTTATTGCGGCCTTTGGGCGCTTGATGACACGCGATCTGTCGCGACTGCTGCGGCCAAAATCGATTGCGGTTCTGGGCTCCGGCTGGGCCGAAAACGTCGTCGCGCAATGCGAAAAGATCGGATTTGAAGGCGACGTCTGGCCGGTACATCCGACAAGAGCAAACATTGGCGGGTGGGCTTGCTATCGCTCTTTGCAGGATTTGCCGCGTGCGCCGGATGCCACCTTTGTTGGTGTGAACCGTCATGCGACCCTTGATGTGATCAAGACGCTTTCGGACATGGGTGCAGGGGGTGCGATCTGTTTTGCAAGCGGGTGGGCGGAAACCGGTGACACCGACTTGCAGGCCGAACTGGTGAGTGCCGCCAGAGACATGCCGATCCTTGGTCCGAACTGCTATGGCCTTCTGAATATGTTGGACGGGGCGGTGATCTGGCCGGATCAGCACGGTGGGCGGCGATGCGACACTGGCGTTGCGATCCTGTCGCAAAGCTCGAACATCGCGATCAATCTGACGATGCAAAAACGCGGCTTGCCCCTGGCCTATGTCGGTTGTCTGGGCAATGCAGCACAAACCGGTTTGGTCGCACTGGCGGAGGCCATGCTGCAGGACGACCGCGTCACCGCTTTGGGCGTCTATGCCGAAGGGTTTGATGACCCGGCAAGCTTGGCGCGTTTGGCCGATGCGGCCCGTGGGATGGGTAAGGGTATTGTCGTGCTAAAGTCCGGCAAGTCAGAGGCCGGGGCCTCTGCCGCACTTTCCCACACTGCCGCGATGTCCGGCACCCATGCCGCGTCGCAGGCGTTCTTACAACAGGCCGGGATTGGGTCGGTTGCGACGTTGTCCGAATTGATCGAGACGTTAAAGATCTTACATGTTCACGGCCCCCAAACTGGGCGGCAGGTGTGCGCGTTGTCTTGTTCAGGCGGCGAGGCAGGGCTGGTTGCGGATCTGGCCGACGATACACCGCTTGCATTCCCCCCACTTTCCACCGTGCAGGAAGACAGCCTGCGTTCCGTGCTGGGACCGTTGGTTACCCTGTCGAACCCCTTGGATTACCACACGTTTATTTGGGGCGATCTGGATAAGACGACATCAGTCTTTGCCGAGATGTTGCGCCCCTATGACGCGGGACTTTACATCATCGACCCGCCCCGCAGCGATCTTTGCGATCCAGCATCGTTTGAGCCCGCGTTAGAAGCGATCGCCTTGGCTGGCAAAGCCACCAGCAAGCCTGCATTTGCCGTCGCATCACTGCCTGAAAACATTGATGAGCAGCGCGCGATTGCCATGATGCGGGCAGGTGTCGTCCCACTGCAAGGGATTGAAACAGCGCTTGCTGCGGTTGCGGCTGCGCGCGTTCCCGCAAGTGACGGGTGGCGACCGTGGTCGCGTTCAAAACTTGGTGAGACGCACGTTCTGGATGAGGTCGCGGGGAAAGCCCTGCTGTCCGATTGGGGCGTGCGTGTTCCACGCGGCGTTTCGGCGGTGACCTTGGACGCGCTTGCCGAAAGTGCAGAAGGGCTCGCCCGACCACTTGCCGTCAAAGGCCTAGGCTTTGCCCATAAAACCGAAGCAGGCGCTGTGCATTTGAACATCCAACATCTGGGTGCAGTGCCCGCGATGCCTGATGCTTCCGGTTATCTTGCAGAAGAGATGGTGACCGGGTCAGTTGCCGAAATCATCGTGGGTCTTGTCCGAGATCCGGTTTACGGCGCAACCCTAATGGTCGGCTTTGGCGGCGTGCAGGCAGAGATCTTGGCGGACACACAAACATTGGTGTTGCCGGTCACTGCGGCACAGGTGCATGCGGCGATACATGCGCTTAGGCTCGCGCCTTTGTTGAATGGACATCGCGGCGGACCGCTGGCCGATGTCGCAACCGTGGTTGATATTGTCCTGAAGCTCCAATCCGCCATGGCCAACAACCCTGAAATCGCAGAGATTGAGATCAACCCTTTGATGGTCTGCCACTCTGGCGCTATCGCTGTGGACGCCCTGATCCGAAAGGAAACCTCATGACTGACAGCCCGATCAAAACCCGCCGTGAAGGGGGCATTCTGGAGGTCACGCTCGACCGGCCCAAGGCGAATGCGATTGACCTCGCGACGAGCCGGATCATGGGCGAGACGTTTCGCGATTTTCGGGACGACGACAGCCTGCGCGTGGCGATCATGCGTGCGGAGGGTGACAAGTTCTTCTGTCCCGGATGGGACTTGAAAGCCGCCGCTGACGGCGATGCCGTCGATGGAGATTACGGCGTCGGGGGCTTTGGGGGCTTGCAAGAGTTGCCCGCCCTGAACAAGCCAGTGATCGCTGCCGTGAACGGCATTTGCTGTGGTGGCGGGCTGGAATTGGCGCTCAGCTGCGATCTGATTGTGGCATCGGAAAACGCCAGCTTTGCCTTGCCCGAAATTCGATCTGGGACTGTGGCTGATGCGGCGTCAGTCAAGCTGCCAAAACGCATTCCGTATCACGTTGCGATGGACCTATTGCTGACAGGACGTTGGTTCGATGCGGATGAAGCACTGCGCTGGGGCTTGTTGCGAGAGGTCGTGTCGCAAGATCGATTGCTGGACACTGTTTGGGATCTTGCACGGTTGCTGGAAAGCGGCCCACCGCTAGTGATGGCTGCGATCAAGGAAGTTGTGCGCGAGGCCGAAAACATGAAGTTTCAGGACGCCATGAACCGGATCACCCGCAGCCAATTTCCGACGGTCGAGACCCTTTATACCTCCGAAGATCAACTGGAGGGCGCAAAGGCATTCGCCGAAAAACGCGATCCTGTTTGGAAAGGCCGCTAAGCCGCTGACTGTTTGACCGGGACCAGCGCGCCGCGCTGCCCAATGACTTGCCCAGCGATATCGGATGCCAGCGTGATCGCCTTCCTCATATCGCCGGTTTGGGCGAGACCCGCAAAAATGCCTGCGTTAAAGCTGTCGCCTGCGGCTGTCGTGTCGCGAATGTCTTTGGCTGGTTGCGGGGTGACCGATCCGCTTTCCGCGCCATGAGCGAACAGAACGCTGCCCTCTCCGTTTTTGACGATGACGGTGCCTGCACCTGCTTTGCGGTACCGCTCTAGGGTGTCTTGCGGCGCGGTATCGCCGAAGTACAGCACTTCGTCGTCGTAAGAGGGCAAAACGATATCGCTGACCGACGCGGCGTCCATGACGGCAGCACACATATCAACGGTCGATGCCCATAAGCGCGGACGCAAATTGCTGTCGAAGGCAATTGTTGCCCCGTTTGCCCGCGCCTGTGCGATGGCGGCCAGCAAAGTGGACCGCCCCTCGCCCTCTAAAACCGCCATTGTGATACCCGAAAAGTAGATCAGGTCGGCACCATCCAAAGCGACGTCCAGATCCGCGCGATCTGCGGCCAATTGCCGGGCTGCGGACCGGTCGCGCCAGTAAGAAAAGCTGCGCTCGCCGTTCATCAACGAAATCAGGTAGAGGCCCACTGACCGATCTGCCGATTGCACGACATGGCCCGTGTCGATCCCAGCCTCGGCCATCATGGCCAGCATGTCGTCGGACACCGCGTCGGTCCCGACACGCGTAATATACTGCGCCTGCCAGTCAGGACACAGCCGCTTCAGATACCAGATCGTGTTAAACGTATCGCCCGCAAAACCCATCGCAAACTGACCGACCTCACCCGCAGGGGCCATCTCAACCATGCATTCCCCAATCGCCACAAACTTGAGCGGCCGGTCAGTTGGCAGACGGCCAGCGGCCGGTGAATTTGGTGCAGACATGGTAAAGGCGCTTTCCTCGAATAAACTGGTATACTATCATACCAGCGGTATTAACGTATCGACAACCGCCGATCCTGATGTGCGGTGACATACCCGAAACCAGCCCCGGCAAACAGGGCACAGGACGCACCAAGGAGACCCAATCAATGTCAGACTATCCCGTTGTGGACACCGGCGAAAACGTCACCCGCCAAGTGCTTGCAGACCACGCAGACCTAATGGTCGTTGCATTCTCGTTTGGGGCAGAAGGGGCTGAGGGTGCGTTGCACAACCATCCCCACGTTCAATCGACATTTGTCGAAAGCGGCCGGTTTCGGTTTTCGGTTGCTGGTGAAGAGACCGAAGTAGGACCGGGCGATAGCTTTGTCATTCCGTCCAACGCCGTGCATGGCTGCGTGTGCCTTGAACCGGGCCGTTTGATCGACTGTTTCACCCCCCGGCGCGACGACTTCTTGTGAAGATACGTGCGGGTTTGATGACCCACACGCAGTCGCTTAGCTGAACAGCATCCCGCCGTTGATGTCGACATTTGTCCCAGTCATAAACCCGCTGTCATCAGTGGCCAGAAACGCCACAAGGTTCGCGATATCCTCTGGTGTACCCTGCCGTTTCACGGGGGCTGCGTTCTCGACCATGGTCCGCACTTCGGGCTTGGTGTGGATGTTATGGAAGTCCGTGTCGATCATGCCGGGGCACAACGCATTAACCCGGATGTTTGGCCCCAGTTCCTTGGCAAGGCCCCGTGTCATCGTCATCACCGCGCCTTTGGACGTTGCATAAGCCACAGAGCCCGGACCGCCACCGTCCCTGCCTGCTTGGCTGGCAAGGTTCACGATGGTCCCGGACGTCATGTGTGCAAGGCAGGCTTTGACCATCAGGAATGTGCTGGTCAAGTTCAGATCCATCACGGCTGTCCAGTGTTCCAGTGACATATCTGAGATCGTTTTGCGCGCAATCAGACCGCCTGAATTGTTCACCAGAACATCAACGCCGCCGAATTCCGCAACGGTCTTGTTGACCAAGGCATCGACGCCTGCGGAACAGCTGAGGTCGCCTTGCCGGGCAAAGGCTTTGCCACCGTTCGCTGTGATCTCGGCGACCGCACTGTCTGCCCCATCGCTGCTGGCGAAGTAGTTGATCGCCACGTTTGCGCCTTCGGCCGCAAGGCGCAGCGCGCAGGCCCGTCCAATGTCGCGTCCGCCGCCGGTCACGATGGCTGTCTTGCCCTGTAGTTTCATTCGTCGTCCTTTCTTGAAGCCGCTCAGCGGCCGATATCAAATGTTTTCGGGACCACCACTTTGAAACTGCGGTCGTCGGCGTCGGTGAAATAGAGGTCGCAGTCGTAGCCTTGATCATCCAAGAAGCTGAAGATCCGGCGCGGCGCCGAAAGTGGATAAGGCACGACAAGCGTAGCGATCCGGTGGCGAATGGCCTTTGGGAATGTGGCGTGCAGGCAGGTGCTGACCGACAGGCCCTCGTAGTCGACGGGGTCCACATCAGGAAAACCGGTTTCTTGGGTCAATTTTGGCGCCCCGGCTTCGGACCACAGGAACTGACCGTAGAACCCAGCTTTTTCGCCTGCGTAGCGAAAGGTCGTGTCCCCCAAAGTCATCGGCGCGTTAGCGTGGAACAGCCAGTCGATCTCGACCGGTGTATCTGCGTCGATGTTGTCCACGATGACGAAATAGCTGTTGTTGACGAAATGGACGTCGCGCTGGACAGAGGTGACCTCGGGCGACAAAGACTGGTAGGCTGCGGTTGCGTCACCTTGGATGAAGATATGGTCGCCGCGATCTTCCGCAGTTAGGATGTCACCTTTGGCCTTCATCGCCTGCGGTTTGTCCTTGCCTGCGTATTGCCCCTTGCCGTTAATCAGGATCGCGTTCTTTGACCGCGTCTGCCTGCGCCAGTTTTGGTGCATCGTGCTGTTGAACGCGACGTAATAACCGGACTGAATGGCTAAATCTTCGCCAAAACCTGCCAGACAAAAGGCGTTCTGGTCGCCGTGGCTGTGGCTGATGGACCCAAAGGGGCTGGACTTCATCACAAACTGGATGTGGTTGTCCGGGTCTTGCATCCGGTGCTGGATCGCGACCCAGCCAGTGTCTTTGAACCAGCGCAGCTGATCGTCATCGGTGGGCGGGGTGGCTTCAATCATCGGGAAGTCTGTCTGATAGGCCAGCTCGTCGAAATTGAAGTCCCACCAGCCCCAGTTGTAGAATGCCATCTCAGTGCCAGGATTCGTCCGTTTGATCTCGTCGTAGTACCACTGGTACGCGCCGTTGCCGGTGACGCCTGCGAATTGGCGCAGGTTGTAGCCGATCTTGACCGACGGCAGATCACCCATAGTGCTGTCGTCGCCAAAGGTGGCACGGCAGGTATCTGGGGCTTTGGTGTAAAGCGGGAAATCCCCCGTCCGTTGGAAGAACGGGCGGTCGTAGACATTGATACCTGTGTAGCTTTTCAGCAGGTTCGCCGCGTCGATCAGATAGGCCATGCCGGTCATCCAATAGTGCGGCCCTTCGGCCCAGCCGCCTTCCGCGTCGCCCCAAGGCGAGTAGACGGTGAAAAGGAACTCGATGGAGTAATGCAGCCAGTCTTCCGCTTCTTCCGCGTCATCCAGCAAAGCGATGGAGGCCGGGATCAGTACGGCAGAGACCGCCCGAACCGCGTGGCTGTCGAAGGGAAAGAGGTGAATTTTCGCGTTCTGGATGATGTGATCCGCCGTCTCGCGGGTACGCGCCAAAAGTGCGGTGCGTACGGTCGCCCGTTCTTCTTCGGTCAACTGGTCGTGCAACCAGTCGTAACCCCAAGCCAGTGCCACATTCACCCGGAAGGCCCATTCGTCAGTGTAGCTTCGGGATGTGGTGCCGATTGGGTTCCATGCCGCGGCACTCAGCAACCATTCCTTGGCGCGTTCCAGCATCTTAGGATCCTGCGTGACCTGCCCACCGATGGCGAGGTGGCGGATCGCATAAAGCAGTTCCTGACAGTCAATGTAGGTCTGGCGCCAGACTGCGGCGACACGCGTGTGGTTGGGGTAGCCAACAGGTTCCGGCAAGATATCCCGGTCCATCCAAGGAAGGACGGATTTTTCAAAGAACGTGGACCATGTGCAATGCTCTGGATTTGCATCGACCTGCGCGCGAAAAGCCTCCAGCCGGTCTGTTGTCAGCCACAATCGAGGATGCGCGCGGGTGGCCTTACTCAGACGTGTTGCACGCTCTGTTAAAGGTGTCTCGGGCAATTCGGGGGCGACCGTAAACGCGCGGTCGCTGCTCCATGCGGTTGTCGGCTGACCATTGGCGTCGCACACGGCGTAGGACCAGACATAGTCGCCCGTAGGTAAAACGACGTCCGGGGTAAAGAAATTCAGGGGGATATTGGCAAAATCATATGTCGATTTCGGCGGGTATTTCGCGCTCTGCGATATGCGCAGCACATAGTGCGCTTCCTCTTCGATCACCGGCAGCCATGTGAAACGAGGCGGGTTTTCGATCACTGCGGCACCATCGCTGGGGCCGTATTGGATTGTCAGACGCCCGGTTTGAGGCTCGTCAAGAGCGGGAAGTGCTTGGCTTGGCATGAGGCTGCTTTCGAATACTGTCGTGATGGGTGCGGCCCGGATCAGGCCACACCCAGTGTCTTGCCGCTTAGCCGTATTGGCGGGCGTAAGCAGAGTTCATGACGTCCAATACGTCCTGAAGGCCCATCTCGTTCAGCGTTTCGATGTAGGCATCCCAATCTGCTTCGACGTCGCCGTTGCCAAGGATCCAACCCTGCTGACGTTCCAGCATGTAGTCGCGGATGGAAGACCAGTAACGGTCATAGACCCGCTGCTCTTCTGCGTTGAATGCGACACCCAGGAATTGGTCGATCAGATAGTCGCCTTCATCATAAAGCGCGATGCCTTCGAGGGCGAATTCGTTCGACCACTGCTTTTCGTACTCGTAGTTCTGGAAGTAACCACGGGCCTGCAGTTGGGACCCAATTGCATAAAGCTGGTTGTTTACCGGCTCGCCGTTGGTCAGGAATTCTTCCGTGAACTTCGGTGCGCCATCAACCATCGTATACTGCTCGCCTTCGACGCCAAAGTTGGCCAAACGACGGCCTTCTTCGGTGAACCAGAAGTCGAAGTACTTGATGGTCTCAATCGGATGCTCGTTCGTGGCACCGATTGCCCAGCCGTCCGGTTTGATCGGTATGCGGCGGTGCTCTTCCATGCGGACACCAGAGACAGAGGCCGGTGGCGCAAAGGCCTTAAACGCAAATCCGTCGATCCTGTCGGCCAAAGATGTGTTGTAGCCAGAGGTCGAGGCAAACCAGTCGTGGGTCATCCCGCCGAGGTTTTCGGACAGCAGGAATTCACGCGCAGAACTGCCACGCGTGAAAACTTCGACGTCGATCAAGCCTTCTGCGTACCAGCGCGCAAGGTTCTTGATGCCTTCGCGGTAGCCTTCACCGGCATAAGGGTGTTGGATCTGCCCCTCATCGACGTAGAAGTCGTGATAGGTATCAGACCCTGATGACCGACCATCCCACAGCGTGACAAGGCGGATCAGCTCTGGCCATTGACGCGCAAAATATGGAACTTCATCTGCCAAACCGTTGCCGTTTGGATCGTCATTCTTGAAGGCACGCAGGGTCGCTTCGACCTCTTCGACAGTCTCCGGGACAGGCAGTCCAAGGGCATCAAGCCAGTCGTAGCGGATGAAATAGGCCCGGCCATATTTGCCGTCGGGCAGGTACGGAATATAGTACATGTTGCCGTCAGCGGCAGAGATCGCAGCCGCAATTTCGGGCCGCTCGGCAAAGTAGGCGGCCATATTCGGCGCATGCTCTGCGATCAGATCGTTGAGTGGGTAGAAAGCACCTTCCGGCCCGTACTGGTTCACAAAGTCTTTCAGACGGCTGGAGCCGACGATGTCGGGGATCACGCCAGCTGCAAGCATCAGGTTCAACGCTTCGGTCTTACCGGTGTTTTCGTCCGTGCGCATGTTGGCACCAACTGTGTCGTCGATCAGGTGGATACCTGTCATGGCGCGGGCAGCTTGTTCAACCGGCCAGTTTTCGTCGTAGTTCGGGTAGCGTGCATGGTTCATCTGGATGGTCAGTTCCAGCGGTTCCTCCACAATCCGCAGGTGCCCATCTGCAAAGGCGGGCATGGTCATGGCGGTACTCGCCAAAATGGCTGATAGCATGGTTAGTTTACGCATTTTTTCCTCCCTAATGCGGTCGTTCTTATTCTTTGACGCCGCCCATCAAGATACCTTTCTCAAAGTACTTTTGGATGAACGGATAGATGATCAGGACCGGGATAATCGAACAGACGATGATTGCGGCTGAGACGGTCTCAAACGAGTAACTGGCGTTCAGCTGCGTGGCTGTGAACTCCGGATCGTCTGACAGGGTTGCGATTGTGTGGCGCAGATAGACCTGCAGTGGGATCTTGTCCTGATCCTGCAAAAGCACCATCGCCCAGAAGAACCCGTTCCAGCGCGACACCATGCAAAACAACGCGACCGTTGCGATGGCCGGTTTGGCAAGGGGCACATAGACCTTCCACAGCACCTGAAAATCGTTCGCCCCGTCCATCCGCGCCGCTTCTTCAAAGGACCTTGGGACTCCTTCAAAGAAGTTGCGGAGCAGGATCAGGTTGAAGCCATTCACCGCAAAGCCAATGATGATCCCGAAGTAGCTGTCAAGCAGCCCAAGGTCGCGCATATTCAGAAAGAACGGGATCAGGCCTGCGTTGAACCACATGGTGAAGGCCACCATCAGGTTCCAGAACCTGCGGCCGTATAGCTGCGGCCGCGACAGCGCATACGCGCCGGGAATCAGGAAGGCGAGCGACATTAGCGTGCCGCCGATAGTGTAGATAAACGTGTTGCCGTAGCTGACCCAGAACATCCGGTCGGACAGGATGTAGTTGTAGGCCTCTGCGGTGCGCTCCACCGGCGTCAGCACGACCTTGCCCGCTGTGGCCGCAAAGCCAGAACTGAACGACAGGGCTGTGATGTAGATGAACGGGTACAGCGTCGACAGCGTGAAGATCCCGATCAGCACCATGTTGATAATGACAAAGGTCTTATCGCCGCGCGAATAGAGGTTCATGTTTGCCATTGCGTCAGCCCCCTACCACAGCGATGTGCGCGAATAGCGCTTGCTGATTGTGTTGGCGGCCATCACCAGAACAAAGGCGACGACGGCGTTGAAGAGGCCCGCAGCAGCGGCGATATCATACTGCCCGTTCTGCAAACCCTGACGATAGATGTAAGTGTTTACGACGTCCGCGGTTTCGTATGTGGCTGGCTGGTAAAGGACGATGATCATCTCGAAACTGACTTCCAGCATGTTCCCGATGCGGATAATCAACATGATGATGATCGTCGGCAGGATCGACGGAATGGTGATCTTCCACATCATCTGCCAACGGCTGGCACCATCCACCACCGCGCTTTCGTACAGTGTAGGTGACACTCCCGCGATGGCGGCGAGGTAAACGATGGATTGGAAGCCAGCCTCTTGCCAGATGGTTGTGCCGATGAAGATTGGGCGGAACCATTCTGGTTTTGTCAGGAAGTAGATCGGGTCGTATCCAAACCAGCCGATCACCGTGTTCACGATACCAGCCGACGGTGAGAACGCCGTAATGACAATCCCCGCGATAATAACAGTTGAGATAAAATGCGGAAGATAAACAATGGTTTGCGCGGACTTCTTAAACAAGGGGTTCAACACTTCGTTGAACATCAACGCCAGCAAAATCGGGACAGGAAAGCCGATTAACAGACTGTAAAGGCTGATATAAATTGTGTTCCGCAATGCGCGCAGGAACTGATCGCTTCCAAACAGTGTTTCGAAGTGTTCCAGTCCGATCCAAGGGCTGGCCGCGACGCCCCGGAAGATGCTGTAGTCCTTGAAGGCGATCTGCAGTCCGTACATCGGCTTATAAAGGAACACGAGCAGCCAGATGACTGTCGGGATCAGCATCACATAGATCTGCCATTCGTTGCGCAGGTGATCGATGATGCGTTCTTTGCGCGTGGGCGCATAGATATGGGGGGCGCTCTTGCCCACTGCCTCATCCGAGGCGTCGGTGATATCTTGATCTGATGCCGTCATGCGACCCGCATCTGACCGGACAGGGCAACGCCTGTGTTTGCGTCGAATACCTTGATCAGATCAGGGGCCGCAGAAAATCCGGTGACATGTTCCAGCTCGGCCACCTGACCTAAGGTTTCTGTGCGGATCACAAACGGCTTGCCGTGAATAGACATGTGCAACAGCGCCTCAGACCCGAGGGTTTCGACCAGGTCAAGGTCGCAATCGACGACACCCTCGGCGGGCGCGGTCGCGATCTGCGCGTATTCCGGGCGAATACCCACGATGACCTCCCGACCGACCGCGTTTTGCAAGCCCGGCAGCTTTGGCAGGGCGATCTTGCCGCCTGCGAACTCGGCCATTGGGGCGTCTGCCCCCTCGCCGATCACAGCTTCGATCTGGTTCATGGGTGGCGCACCGAGAAAGCCCGCCACGAAAGAATTCGCAGGGTTCAGGAACAGCTCCATTGGGGTGCCGACCTGCTCGATCCGGCCATCTTGCATCACGACAATCCGATCCGCGAGGGTCATCGCCTCAACCTGATCGTGGGTTACGTAAATGCTGGTGGCACCAAGCCGCTTGTGCAGGCGTTTGATTTCAGCGCGCATCTGGGTGCGCAGTTTGGCATCAAGGTTCGACAGCGGCTCGTCGAACAAAAAGACCTTGGGGCGACGGACAATGGCGCGGCCCATTGCAACACGCTGCCGCTGGCCGCCTGACAGATCCGCAGGACGACGATCTAGATAGTCTGTAAGACCTAGAATGCCCGACACCTCTGCCACTGCCGCATCGACGGCGGCATTGCTTTCCTTGCGGATGCGCAGACCAAAAGCGATGTTTTCGGCAACGTTTAGATGGGGATAGAGAGCGTAGTTCTGGAACACCATCGCAACGTCACGGTCCTTGGGGGCGACGCGGTTCATCATGCGCCCATCAATCGTCAACTGACCGCCAGAGATTTCCTCGAGACCTGCAATCATCCGCAAAGTTGTGGATTTACCGCAACCTGATGGACCGACAAGAACGACGAATTCTTTTTCAAGAACTTCCAGATCAATCCCATGGACAACCTGAAGCGCCCCGTAGGTCTTGACGATGCTTTCCAGTTTGACGCCAGACATAAACCCTCCCTAAGATGTCTGATACGGTGACGAACCCTTCGATGCCGACTCCCCACCAACATCGAATCAGATTCACCAACCCTGACGTCTGGTATACTAGTTGATTTACTAGTATACTAGTATTGTTTTTTTAATATTTACATGCTTTAACACCCTACGGAGCGCCCAGCCCGCTTCGCACATGTTCCGCGTTAGGCATTGCCATCGTCACATGGCTATTCCTGCCAACTTGCAAGCCACAGTGACTGGAAACTCGCGCGATCCGACTGTAAGTGACTTTTGAGCTTGGAGACCTGACTATGCCGCAGACAACGCAACTCAAAGACCGCCGCACCAGTGTGGATGTGGTGTTCGATCATCTTTACGAGGCGATCGTGTCCCTAGAGTTGCTGCCGGGCGACAAGATTTCAGAGGCCGAAATTGCGACGAAATTCGGCGTCTCTCGACAGCCAGTCAGGGATGCGTTCAGCCGCCTTGAAAACCTGGACCTTCTGTTAATTCGCCCGCAGCGCGCCACCGAAGTGCGTCGGTTCTCTGCTCGCGAAATCACCAAGTCTCGTTTTGTCCGGGCGGCGGTCGAAGCCGAAGTGTTGCGCCGCGCGGCAATGCATTGCACCGAAGCGGATGAAGCAAGCCTGAAGATGTGCCTGGCGCAACAAAAGGTCGTTGTAGATGCGCTGGACTACGAACGGTTCGGCGCGCTTGACTACGAGTTTCACAAAACACTGTGCGAAGTCGCACGGGTCGATTTTGCCTTTGAAGTCATCTCGGCAGAAAAAGCTAGCGTCGACCGCTTGTGCATGCTCAGCATCGCGAAAGAAGACCGCGTTGCCCAATTGCTGGAAGACCATGAGGCGATTTCCAGCTGTATCGCCGCGAAGGACCCTGACGGTGCGGTCGCTGCGGGTATGCTGCACCTCACGCGCTTGGACGCCACGATCGAGTCGATCTCGACGCTTAACCCAGACTACTTCGACCCGTAGGTCAGAATTCGTCCGCAAGCGCCCCTGCGGCGACAAGTGCATCATACTTGCCCTGATCGAACCACCAAAAATCAACATTGCGATTGAAATCGTAGGGCGCGGGATTTTCTGGCATCCCAAAAATATCCCACAGGGCGACCCGATGCGCCCCAATGTGCCACGTCCCGATCCATGGGTTCTTCGACCGCAATACGCGGTCCAATGCGCGGGCCGCCGCGGTCAGGTCGTCGCGGGTCTTTGAGGCGGCAACACGTTCAATCAACGCATCTACGATTGGATCAGCCAGACCACTTAAGTTATTGCTGCCTTCGGCTGCGGCGGCGTCAGAGCCATAGAACGCCCGCAACTCGGCGCCCGGTGTGACCTGCACCTGCCAAGCGGTGAACGAGAGGTCATAGTCAAACTGCTGGCGCCGCTCGCTCAGCGCTGTGGGGTCGATCAGGTCAAAAGTGGCTTCGATGCCAAGGCTTTTGAGGTTCTCGACGAAGGGCAAAAAGACCCTTTCGATACTGCGACTGTCGTCAGGCATATCGATGACCAGCTTTTCGCCAGCTGCATTGCGACGGATCCCATCATCACCTGCGATCCACCCCGCCGCATCCAGAAGTGCAGACGCCGCACGCAGTGATGACCGGTCGCGTGGGTTGGGCCCACCTGCAGGCGGCACATGGGGCGGCTGCGTGAAAATCTCAGCTGGTAGATCAGCACGAAACTCTTCCAGGATCGCCAGTTCTGTACCTTGAGGAAGACCTGTCGCCTCCATGTCGGTGTTCTCAAAGAAACTGTCGCTACGATTGTATGTTCCGTAGAACAGGGTTTCGTTCGTCCACTCGAAATTAAACGCATATTCAATCGCTTGGCGCACGCGAATATCTTGAAACTTGGGTTTGCGCAGATTGAACCAGACCCCCTGTGCGTTGGCCGGGCGCCCATCCGGGATCATCATTTGCTTGACCCAGCCGTTTTGGGCCGCTGGAAAATCATAGCCCGTCGCCCAAGACGCCGACCGGTATTCGACCCGCATCAGGTATTCACCTGCGGCAAAGGCCTCTAACCCGACGGTGTCGTCGGTGAAGTATTCGTAGGCATAGCATTCAAAGTTGTTCCGTCCCACATTCACCGGCAGGTCAGCAGCCCAATACTCTGGGTCCTTGCAGAACTTGATTGTGCGGGGCTGATCAACCGTGTCGAGAAGGTATGCACCAGACCCGATTGGCACATCCATCCAGCTTTCGTCGAATGGCACGTCATCATAGAAATGTGCGGGCAACACCGGCAATTCGGCCAGATCGCCCGGATAGGATCCGCCTGCACCCGGCGCAAGATCAAAGCGAACCCTGTGATCTGTTTCTGCGGTGACCTCTATCACGTCAGACAGAAGGTTTTGGTAGTAAGGGTGCCCATCAGTTTTCAGCGCGTTGATGGTGAAAACCATATCTGCTGCGGTCACGGGGACATCATCGTGAAACCGGGCTTGGGGGCGCAGATTAAAGGTGACGTAGGACAGATCATCTGGGTATTCGATGGTTTCGGCAAGCAAACCATACAATGCGTCGGGTTCGTCATAAGCGCGCACCATCAGCGTGTCGTACATATGCACCCCAATTTCCGGCGCATTGTCACCCTTGATGATGAAGATGTTCAGGCTGTCAAAGGTCGGGGTCCCATAAAGCTGCCGTTGGCTCATGGTTCCGCCTTGGGGTGCATCGGGGTTGGCATAATCAAAATGGGTAAAGTCCGGCCCGTATTTCAGATCACCAAAGGCAGAATAGCCATGACTGATGGTGACCTCTGCGACAGCAGGTGTTGCTAGAACAAAAGTTGCCGCAAGGGCGGGGCCGAAAATCTTCATGCTGTGCCTCCAGATGATATCCTCACAGGACACCCTTGAAGACCAACGACTGTCAAGGGAAGCCTTGTCGCATTGGTGAGCCCTCGGCGTATTTGCGCAATCAGGTCACCCGGTTCAGACGACCCGGCGCGTCCTTCAAGCATGCGACCCCTGCAATCTGACACAGATGCCATGCCAATACTTGATTACTTGAGAGGACGGGTTTGCCAATCTCTTGTTCGATCTCATCAATGACCGACAGCGTCCGAAGATTGGTACATGACAGAAAAATGGCCTGACATTCCGACTGCTTGCCCATCGCGATGGCGGCGTCCCGAATAGCTGTCTGTGCGATCCGAACAACCCGCGCCTCTTGATCCTCATCGAAGCTGGCAAAGGCCGAGACCTCTACTCCTGCGGTTCGCAACACGCGCCGCAACGTGTCCGAGACCGAGGCTATATATGGGCTGACGACCCCAATGTTGGTGACTTTCAAGTGGCTGCAGGCCGCAATCAAAGCGCTGACAGGTTCTGTTACCTCCGGGGTCGCTATCCCGGCCTGCACAAGTGCGCTGATCCGCGCTGCACCTATTTCCGCTGTTCCCGAGGTGCAGCCATAGCCCACAGCAGCACAATCCGCACCACGCGGCAGCAAGGCGGCCGCGGCTGTCAAATGATCTTCCATTGCCCGCAAGGTATCTGGGTTTAACGTTGCCCCAGACGGAACCCGAGACACCAGCAGCTCCAGATCGGCGGGTAGCAAGCACCGCATATCCCGTTCCAGCGTTTCATCAGCTTGCAGAACAATCAGCCCGATCTGTTTGGGGCGCGTGGCGCTTAGGGTGTAAGGCAGGGTCATCCAAGCTGTCTTATCTTTGGGGCCTGAGGGGAGGACAGGTATGTCGCCCCGCCTTGGCCAATGACGATGTTTTCTTCGTGCACGAGGATCTTACCATCTTCTAACGCAACAGATGGCTCAAGCGTCAGCACCATTCCAGGCTCCAAAGGTGTCATGTCTTGGGAAATGATCGAGGGCCATTCCGTCAACTGCATCCCAAGGCCATGGCCCACCCGGCCCGCAGACATGACCGCGCCACCCGGATTCGTGATTGTCTCTATCACTTTGTGTAGGTCAGCAATGACGGCACCCGGTTGTGCGATTTCAAAGGCAGCGGCGGTCGCTTCAATCAGCAGGGCGTGACCCTGCACGACCGCTGTAGTCGGTGCGCCCAGATGAAAGTTCCGGTCAAAATCACAGAAATACCCGTCCCATACCAAGCCTGTGTCCAGCATCAAAACGTCACCATGCTGCAACGGCTGGTCGGTCGCCGGGGAAATCACGTCGCCATAACCACCCTGCCCGGCTGCACCGGCAAGATAGGGCACCCAGTCGGCGCCTTCATCCAGGCAAAGCATTTGAAACTGGCGGAACACCTGCGACAAAGGTACGCCCGCTTTTGCGATCTCTGGCACGCGGTCAAAGGCGCGGTCAGCGATGCCTGCTGCGTGTTTGATCTTGGCGATCTCGTCGTCGGATTTTATCATCCGTAACCGGCGAGTGATGGCAGCGTCACCTACGATCTGGCGCGGTGCAAGGCCAGCCTCGAGCCGGAGCAGGTCCGCGCGAGGCATCCGAACATGGCTTTCCAGCTGGTCAGATACCCCGATCCTGCCCTCTTGCGTTGTCACTTCTTGCAAGGCATCCAGCAACAGGCCGACACCATCGTCGTCATAGTCCGGGGCCTGCCATGTTCGGATGTCCGTGATCCAGCTTTGCCCCATCAGATGCGCACCGATAGATGGGATCACTGCAATCGGATCACCCTGTGCTGGCACCACGACAAACCAGGGCCGCGTTGGGCTTTCCCAAAAACGCGTAAGAAATCCGGTGTAGTAGCGGAGCTCTGGCTCGGTTGTTAAAAGTAGCGCAGACAGGCCTTCCGCAACCATCAAAGCCTGCGCACGTGTGGTGCGCTGCCGATACTCGGACGTCTTGAAGCCCCGCTGTGGCAGGATCATGCGGTTTCCATTTCGCTTAGGATGACCAGAACACGCGACTTATCAGTCAGGTGCAGCTGGTCTCGTTGCGACTGTGCCGCGATCAGCCCGGCAACACCCGCCGCCCCCGATGGGGTCGAGGACAGTCCAGCCGCCGCACAAACCTCGCTGCCCGCCAGGCCCTGCGCTTCGGAAATCAGCATAAAGCCATCGGCATCGCGGGCCAAACCCTTCAAGGCGATCAGCGACGGTTCCTTGCAATCAAGCCGCCCCATATCCGAAGCTGGCCCAGTTGTGACTTGCGCACTGCCCTTTTGGATCGATGCATAGATCGCCGGTGCGGCGTCCGGTTCAACGACGACGATGTGGGGGATATCGCCCCAAACATGTCGGGCATAGGCCGCACTGGCCGCCGCCAAACCACCGACGCCCGCTTGCAAAAAGATGTGTGTTGGCGGCTTGGGTATTTGGCTTACCGCTTCCTGCATCAAAACCAGATACCCTTCCATCAACGTGTGGGGCCGTTCGAAATAACCGGGCCAAGAGCTGTCGGACAACAAGATCCACCCATGCTTGTCAGCGGCATCAGCGGCCCCAGCCATGCTGTCCTCATAGATCGCACCATGTCGGACCACGTCAGCCCCTATTTCGCGCAGGCGGTTCGCAAAGTCTTCCGGGACGGTTTCGGCGATATAGACAACAGCCTTGGCGCCGAAAGCCGCAGCACCGGCGGCGACAGACATGCCGTGGTTCCCAGCACTTGCGGTCACATAGGTTTGGCCTGCCGCCTGTCCGTCGTCCGCATCACGGGCAATGACATAGGCCGCACCCAAAGCCTTGAAGCTGCCAAGGTCCATCCGCTCGCGTTCATCTTTGACATGGACCGCAGCAACCTCGGCCATCGTAGCCAAATTTGCCGACGTCACCAGCGGGGTTTCGGCTGCAACGGGACACCGAGACAGCAAAGATTGGGTCCGGGTGGCATCAACGCTGGGGTCAGGAACATCGCGGAGTGTTGCGGCAATGGCCGCGCGCGACGCGGGGGTATTCTGCATATATTTCATGTGCTTTGCTTAGCACTGTTGGCGCGCTTGCCAAAACAAATCTGACGCCAACCCGAAACGCAAAAGGCCGCGCTATGCGCGGCCCATCAGCAATAAAGTCAGGATCAGTTTACTTGATCTTGCCTTCTTTGTACTCGACGTGCTTGCGCACAACGGGGTCGTACTTTTTGATGACCATCTTTTCGGTCATTGTACGTGCGTTTTTCTTGGTCACGTAGAAGTGCCCGGTCCCCGCAGTGGAGTTCAGGCGGATTTTGATGGTGGTAGGCTTCGCCATGGCGCATCTCTCCGGGTTCGCGGCGCGAACGCCTGCGGGTGAATATCAATTGAAGCTGCCTTTTACGCGCGCAGCAGCCCGAGTCAACCGCTATTGCGGCAAACCGCGCGGCAATTCACTGCGGGCTAAGCTTGCGGGACACGGCCAGCACGGATTTGACTTGATCGCGGGCATCATGCACCGGCGACAGGCGTATATCCCATTGGCTGATACTGCCGTCCGCGTGTTCAAACGTGCTCCAATATTGGGTGATATGACCGCTGAACCCGCGTTCGACAGCGACTTGCAGTGCGGTTTGCACGGTCTTTGGCCACATTTGCGTCCAGACGCTGCCAATCAGGTCCGCATCGGTGTCGGCATCCAGCGCGGTAAGCGAGCCGCGACTGACCTGCATGACAAGCCCGTTTTCATTGATCATCGAAACACAATCGGGATGCGAGCGCAGCGCGTCCAGGTCAAGTGCCGCCTCTGCTGCCCCAAGCAGGTCCCGTGCGGTCTGGTCGTGAATAACTTGCATCTCGCGCTCCTCACTCATGAGAAGGTTAGGCTCAAAAAAACACATGTCAAAAGAATTATGTGACCAATGGAACAAAGTGGCAGTTTTGCGCGGATGGCCTGTAAGCCGGATTCTGTCCCCCGAAGTTGCCTTCGGATGGATGACCATTCATCTAGGCCCGCTGTTACCAACGCACCTTTAGCTGCCAACCCGGACCTGCTGGGGGTCAAGCATCCCCGCCGCCGAAGCAGCACGCGGTCCCTATTTGGCATTGCTCCCGGTGGGGCTTGCCGTGCCGTACGTGTTGCCACGTCCGCGGTGGGCTCTTACCCCACCGTTTCACCTTTTCCCCCGTGTAGAGGGTAGTTTCATCTCTGTGGCGCTTTCCCTAGGGTTACCCCCGCCGGGCGTTACCCGGCACCGTGCTTTGTGGAGTCCGGACTTTCCTCGAAGCGTTGCCACCCCGCGATCATCCAGCCATCCGCGCTTCGCTGCGGTTAAGCCGTGATTGGCGGTGCGTCAACGGGAAAGCATGTCGCGAGGTCAGTGATGATCGCCATATCGGTTCCGTCCAGAGAACAATTTGCCCACGGTCGAAAGCGCATACGAAACGCGTCAAGAAGCTGTACAGAATCTGTATGAACATATCCGAACTGGGCCGCTTGTTCCGCGAAAGCCGCATCAGACACTGCGAGACCTGTTGAAAGAGACGCTGACGGCCAGACTGCATGCCCCTCAAGCGCCAATCGTTTCCAGTCAAACCGCCGCCCCGGATCAATCTTGCGTCCCGGCGCCATGTCGGAATGGCCGATCACGCGTTCGGGCCGGATCGCCCAGCGCTGTTTGATCCCCGTCAGAAGTGTCGACAGCGCATCCATCTGTGCCGCAGCAAAGGGGGATACGCCGTTGTTCGCAAGTTCGATCCCGATAGACCGACTGTTCACATCAATTACAGCGCCCCATGCCCCCGCCCCAGCATGCCAAGCCCGCATCCGCTCGGCGACCAGTGACATCACAGTGCCGTCCTCGGCGATCAGGTAATGCGCTGATACCTCGGTGTCTGGATTGCACAAGGTTCGGCACGCCGCCGCTGCACTTTTCATTGCGGTGTAGTGTATGACCACCATATCCGGCACCGCGCCATCCCGGCGCGGGCCAAAATTGGGCGATGGATCTGTCAGGCTCAGTTGCTGCCTGCCGACTTGAATGGCCGGGGGTCCCACCCACACGCAAAACCATCTCCATCCGGGTCAATTCCACGTGGGTCACGTTCCGGGCCACCACGGGTCAGGAAATCACGTTGTGCGGCGTCCGGGTTGGCATAGGTCGCGCAGTTCCGCTGGAATCGGTTGTCACCCGACAAGATCGAGCGGGAATACCACTGTTGACCCTTCTGGTTCGGGGCGTTGATAGCGTATTGGACAATATTGGGCCCCGAGTTCGCCCGTTCGGCAGGTAAAGGCACTGGTTCTACGACGATCAGGTTCTCGGCCTGTTGGGCACGGCGCTGTGCATCGCTTTCGATCGTCTCGCGAGAGGTGACAGCCTCAAAGCTTTGCTCGTCCGAGATTTCGGGGTTATTCGCTAGACGCAATTCGCGTTCGGCTGCTGTCTCTCCCAAAGGTGCGGCATTCGGATCAACGGTACTGGCGTTACCAAGCCCGCCTGTAGTGACGCTGCCGTCTGGTTGGGTCACGCCAATCCCGGCAGCCGCCAAATCAGATGACGCAATGCCATTGGGGTTCGGGTTCGGGCCGGGCGTGGTTTGCGGCAGTGACGAGGCACTCAGTGGCGCGCCAACTGGCTGGCCACTGAGTTGGGCATCTCTGCGCGCGCGATCCAGTTCGAAATCAGCGTAGTCGCCAAAGCCAACCCCTGCACCGCTGTCGGGCACAGGCGGGGCTGCACAGCCTGCCACAAAAAGGGCAACGCCCAAAATCCACGTACCTGTCTTCAAGGAGACCCCTCCCGTTGCGCACTCAAACCCGAAGTGTCTTACCACCACTTGTCCGGTTTGGCTACAAAACCGGCTGCACGTTCCAGTGTATAGGCCACGTTGAGCAAATCGCCTTCTTCCCAAGGACGCCCGATCAGCTGCAATCCAAGCGGCAGACCTTTGGCGTCAACGCCAGCCGGGACTGCTATACCCGGAAGACCTGCAAGGTTTACCGTGACCGTGAAAACATCATTGAGATACATTTGAATGGGGTCAAAGTTTGCGCCCAATTCGAACGCAGCAGACGGCGTTGCGGGTGTCAGGATCGCGTCGATGCCATCTGCAAAGACGGTCTCAAAATCCTGTTTGATCAGAGCACGAACCTTCCGGGCCCGATTGTAATAAGCATCGTAGAAACCGGCGGATAGAACGTAAGTCCCGACCATCACGCGGCGCTGAACCTCGGGGCCGAAACCTTCGGCGCGGGTTTTCTCGTACATCTCGGTGATGCCGTCACCTGCGTCCAGTTTGGCGCGGTGGCCAAAGCGCACGCCGTCGTAGCGGGCAAGGTTAGATGATGCTTCGGCAGGTGCGATCACGTAGTAGGCTGGCAGCGCGTATTTTGTGTGCGGCAGCGTGATATCGCGGATTTCGGCGCCTGCGTCTTTCAGCATGTCTTTGCCATCCGCCCACAGCTTTTCGATCTCGGCTGGCATACCATCCATCGTGTACTCTTTAGGAATACCGATGACTTTTCCTTTGATATCTCCGGTCAGCATGGCCTCGAAGTTGGGAACAGCCAGATCAGCAGAGGTGCTGTCTTTGGGGTCATGACCGCACATCGCTTCCAACATGATGGCGCTGTCGCGGACGTCTTTGGTCATTGGACCAGCTTGATCCAAAGAGGACGCGAAGGCCACAACGCCCCAGCGCGAGACGCGGCCATAAGTGGGCTTGATACCAGTGATGCCAGTGAACGCGGCAGGCTGGCGGATCGAGCCGCCGGTGTCTGTGCCCGTAGCCCCCAAGCAGAGGTCTGCGGACACGGCCGCAGCAGATCCACCAGACGACCCACCTGGGGTCAGATCAGCGCCGTCATTGCCTGCTTTCCACGGATTGACTGCGTTGCCATAAGCGGAGGTTTCGTTGGACGAGCCCATTGCGAATTCGTCCATGTTCAGCTTGCCCAGCATGACAGCGCCCGCATCGAATAGCTGGGTTGTAACGGTGGATTCGTACTCCGGCTTGAACCCTTCAAGGATGCCAGACGCCGCCTGTGATGGTACGCCTTTGGTGCAGAACAGATCTTTGATCCCAAGCGGGATGCCACACATAGCAGGCGCATCGCCTGCTTTGATCCGGGCATCTGCGGCTTTGGCTTGGTTCTGCGCGATCTCTGGCGTGTGGTGGACGAAAGCGTTCAGGGCACCGGCCCCTTCGATTTCTTTCAAGAATGCGCCAGTCAGTTCGGCCGAGGACATATCGCCCTTGCGCATCGCATCACGGGCCCCGGCGATAGTGAGTTTGCTAAGATCGGTCATTATTCAACCACCTTCGGGACGGCGAAAAAGCCCTCGCGGGCATCTGGCGCATTGGCCAGTACTTTGACCTGCTGATCACCGTCCGTGACCACATCTTCGCGCCGTTTCAGGCGTTGCGGGGTGACAGATGTCATCGGCTCGACGCCATCAACATCGACCTCATTGAGTTGTTCGATGAACCCAAGAATTGCGCTGAATTCAGAAGCCAGCGCTGGCAACGCGTCGTCTTCAACCTTGATCCGGGCCAGTTTGGCGACCCGGCGGGCGGTTTCGGTATCAATGGACATGGAAGTCTCCGTCTAAACTTGGGTTCGCGTTTACCTCTGGTGTGCGCGGCCTGCAAGGACATGGGCGTGGTAAACGTGGATCATGTACCCCAACATAAGGCCGTTCAGGCAATGCAACGGAAAATGGATGCCGATAGGCCAAGCGTCACACAAAGGTTCATCGAGCGAGCGAAGCGTGATTGACAGGTTGAGAATCGCGGCGGCGACGAGAATCCCTTTTGCCGTATCCGGGTGGCGGCGGCACAACGCGAGCACATAGATGACCAGCAAAAGAGGAATGCTCCAGTAAAAATTTGAAACCGCGAAAAAGGAATGTGGTTTGTTACTGTGACAATGCCTGCCGCATAAGGCAGAAAGGCTATCGTTCCCAAAAGGGCACCCCACGCAGGCCAGACCAGAATATTGTGATTTACCAGGATCAGGTAACTCAGAATGAATAGGCCAATCGGAACAACGTCAGCCAAGGCCGCCCAAGCAGTCGCATGTGTGTGAAACAGGTTGGACCCAACCCCAATTGCAAACAAGACAAAACAGAGCCAACGTGCTGACCAGTCTACAGTTGTGCGGGTAGAAATGGCCGCCGCCACGAGGATGAAGGTCAAGTTCGTGAGCGCATTGACCGGTTAGGCCCAATGGCTGGGATCTGTTCGTTCACAAAAACCGTCAATGTGCTGGGATCATTCCAAGTGGTGCGGGCCCTCAGTTCGGGCGAAAAT
>CALILP010000043.1 GCA_938016515.1 uncultured Paracoccaceae bacterium | reverse complement strand
CACCAACGGTATCGAGCCATTCTTGAAATACGGATTGATCCATTACCGGCCCTATCCAAATCACACGCGTTCGATGATTGTAGCGGCCCCCATGCCGGATGCGATGCAAAGGGTGGCAAGGCCCGTGCCTTTGCCGGTCCGTTCCAACTCGTCCAGCAAGGTGCCAATGATGATGGCACCCGTGGCACCCAGCGGGTGACCCATTGCAATGGAGCCGCCGTTGACGTTTACCACAGACGGATCAACGTCGAACGCCTGCATGAAGCGTAACACGACAGAAGCGAAGGCTTCGTTCACTTCGAACAGGTCAATATCGCTGATGGACATCCCGGAGTCTGCCATAATCTTCTCTGTCACAGGGACCGGACCAGTGAGCATGATTGTCGGATCAGTCCCGATCTTGGCGGTTTGCCGGATGATTGCGCGTGGCTTGATGCCCATCGCTTCGCCGTACTCTTTCGATCCGATCAGGATACCAGCGGCCCCGTCTACGATCCCGGAAGAGTTCCCGGCGTGGTGGATGTGATTGATCTTCTCCAGATGCGGGTACTTCATCAGCGCGATTTTGTCGAAGCCGGGCATGACCTCGCCCATCGCTTGGAACGCAGGGTTCAGTGACCCAAGCGCCTGCATATCCGTGCCGGGGCGCATGTATTCGTCATTGTCGAGGATCGTCAGACCATTCTGGTCTTTCACAGGAACAATGGATTTCTCAAACCGGTTGTCGGCCCAAGCAGCGGCAGCACGTTTCTGGGATTCCTCAGCCAGAAGGTCCGCATCATCACGGCTAAATCCATATTCGGTCGCGATAATATCGGCAGAAATGCCCTGCGGAACAAAGTAGGTATCCATCGCAATCGACGGATCAACAGCAATCGCAGCACCGTCAGAACCCATAGCCACACGGCCCATCATCTCAACACCGCCAGCGATATAGGCCTGACCAGCGCCACCTTTGACCTGGTTGGCCGCAAGGTTCACAGCTTCCATACCAGAGGCGCAGAAGCGGTTGATCGCTAGACCAGGGATCGACTGATCCAGATCAGAAGCCAACACTGCAGTCCGGGCCAAACAGCCACCTTGTTCAGCAACTTGGGTCACGTTGCCCCAAATCACGTCTTCCACGGCGTGGCCTTCTAGATTGTTGCGTTCTTTGAGTGCATTCAACACGCCGGCGGAGAGGCGGGCGGATGTGACTTCGTGCAGGCTGCCGTCTTTGCGGCCTTTGCCGCGGGGGGTGCGGACAGCGTCGTAGATATAAGCTTCGGTCATGGGGTCCTCCTTGGGCGGTACTGTACGCTTGACGTGCGCGTCAAGCGAGGGGGCTACAAGCTGTGCCGTTGCGTCATTGTCGGTTGCGTGATGCGGCGTGACCCAGCGTCGTGCCTCAGGCACGGTCGGCAGGGGAGCCGGGCATCAGGTCGTAGGGTGCTTTCCAGCCGGGTTGGGCTGCAATGGAGTCGAGCCAGCGGTCGATGTGGGGGTATTCGGCGCGGTCAAACGTGAAAGGCTCTGGGTAGAACAAATAGCCCGCGACGGCGATATCGGCGATTGTGATGTCGGCAGCGGCAAGCCATGTGGTGCTGGACAGCTGTGTTTCGACGACCTTAAGGGCGCTTTTCAGGCGGGCGGCCTGAAAGGCAATGACGTCCGCGTTACGCTTATCTTCAGGTAGAAAGTTCATTAGAAACCGCAAGTTACCGGCAACAGCAGAGACCTTGTGGTTGTCAAAGAACATCCAGCGCAAGATCTCGCGCCGTTCTGCTGCGGATTTGCCGCCTAGCTTGCCGGTCTTGGACGACACATAGTCCTGGATCACGCCAGATTGCGTCAGAACCAAATCGCCGTCTTCCAAGACGGGAACTTCGCCCATGACGTTTAGGTCCAGAAACGCGGGGCTGCGGCCAGCGCCGTTGAAGAAGTCCACGAAAACCGGCTCCCACTCCGCTTCGGCCAGTTCCAGTGTCAGGGCAGCCTTATAGGCGTTCCCGCTTTCGCCGAAGCAGTGCAGTTTCATGGTCATGTGGTGGCCCCTCCCAAGGGTGTGCCCAGTCGCGCGGGCGATATTTGAGTTGTTTTGGCGAAATGAAGATGGGTGTTCCGATCTTCACAAGCCATTAAGGTTAATCGCCGATGTTCGGAGGGCGCGGAACGCAGGAGTGTGTCGTCGCGTGCGAAGTGAAGCCCCGTCGTTGCATATCGGATAGCCAAGCCGTGAGTCGCGATGGGGTGGACCGCAACGTCACTCCTTCATTTCGCCAAAACAACTCAAACAATCCCGCACTCACCGCTTGCGCGCCTCCAGTTCGCTGTTGAACTGTCTGATCTTGGCGCCGAATTTTTCCTCATCCATCAGGCTGTCAAAGTTTTCGAACACAAAACTCAACGCTTCACCTTCGTCCAATCCGGCCTCGGACGCAAACCGGCGTAAGCGGCGGAAAGCATCTTCGGTCATGGCGATGTTCATCCGGCGGGTCAGGCGTAGGCGTTTGGGCATTGGGGTCTCCTGTCAGCGTAGGGTGCGTGGTCTCCCACGCACCGCCACCCTAGAACTGTGCCGCCTCCAAGGCCATCACTGTATCTGCCCCGGTGTTGATCCGCGCAAGGTGCATACCCGTCGATGGCAATTGACGCGCCATATAATAGCGGCCTGTTGCGATCTTGGATTGGTAGAAGTCGACGTCGGATGCGCCACTGTCCAGTGCTTCCATCGAGACTTTCGCCATGCGCGCCCACATCAGGCCAAGACAGACGTGGCCCATCATGTGCATGAAATCGTAGGAGCCGGACAGCGCGTTGTTAGGGTTCTTCATGCCGTTCTGCATAAAGTACATGCCAGCGGCTTGCAGATCCTTGGAGGCCGCTTTCAGTGGGTCAAGGAAGCCTGCCTTGAGGTCTGCGTTGTCTTCGTTTTCCTTGATGAAGGTCTTCACCATGTCAAAGAACGCCATCACATGCTTGCCGCCGTCTTGCGCAAGTTTGCGGCCCACGAGATCCAAAGCCTGAACGCCGTTGGCCCCTTCGTAAATCATCGCAATGCGGGCATCGCGGGCGAATTGGGACATGCCCCATTCTTCGATATAGCCGTGACCGCCGTAGACCTGCTGAGCTGCAGTTGCGTATTCAAAGCCCTTGTCGGTCAGAAAACCTTTCAGCACAGGCGTGAGCAACGAAATCAGGCCATCGGCGTCTTTGTCTTCGTTCTTATGTGCCCGGTCGATCAGCATCGCGCCCCATAGGGTGAAGGCCCGCGCCCCTTCAACAAAGCTTTTCTGGTCCATCAGGTTACGACGGATGTCAGGGTGCACGATCAGCGGATCGGCGGGGCCTTCCGGGTTTTCAACACCCGTCACTGCCCGGCCTTGCAGGCGATCATTCGCATAGGCCACAGCGTTTTGATAGGCGACCTCTGCCTGCGCGTAGCCTTGCAGGCCCACGCCCAGACGCGCTTCGTTCATCATTGTGAACATGGCACGCATGCCTTTGTGCTCTTCGCCGATCAGATAGCCTGTTGCTTCGTCATAGCTCATCACGCAGGTAGAATTCCCGTGGATGCCCATCTTTTCTTCGATCTTGCCGACGGACACACCGTTGCGGGCGCCCAAGGAACCATCGTCATTGACCATGATCTTGGGGACAATGAACAAAGATACGCCCTTGATCCCCTCAGGGCCGCCTGGAATTTTTGCCAGCACGAGGTGGATGATGTTGTCGGCCATGTCGTGGTCACCGGCAGAGATAAAGATCTTCTGGCCCGTGATTTGGAATGATCCGTCTTCTTGTGGCACTGCCTTGGTGCGCATCAGGCCCAGATCGGTGCCGCAATGTGGCTCCGTCAGGTTCATGGTTCCGGTCCATTCGCAGGTGACCATCTTTGGCAGATACTTTTGCTTTTGATCTTCAGAGCCGTGGGCGTGGATCGCAGAATACGCTCCGTGAGTGAGGCCCTGATACATGTTGAAAGCCATATTGGCCGAAACAAAAGGTTCTTGTGCGGCGGAATGCATGACGTAGGGCAGTCCCTGACCCCCGTATGCCTCGTCGCAATCCATGGCGGTCCAGCCGCCTTCTTTCATCACGTCGAATGCTTCTTTGAAGCCCTTTGGCGTGCGCACAATGCCGTTTTCCAGCACGCAGCCTTCGGTGTCTCCGACCGGGTTCAATGGGGCCAACACGTCATTGGCCACTTTGCCGGCTTCTTCGAGGACTGCCGCGGTGAAATCCCGGTCCAATTCATCAAAGCCGGGGATGTCTTGTTCGCTGACTTTCAGAAAGTCTTGCAAGACAAACTGCAGGTCTTTGGTGGGGGCGTTGAAAATTGGCATCGGTGCGGTCTCCTCAGGTCAATGTATGTGCCGCGATCAGGCGGCGCTTTCTTTGGCCAGTTTCGTGAGGCGGTCTGCGCCCCAGGCCATTTGTTCTTTCAGCTCGCTGATGGCTTGATCAAGCTCGGCGCGCTGGTTTTCCATGTCAGCAAGATGCTTTTGGGAAAGTTCATAGGTCTTTGCCAATTGGGCCTGTTGGCTGTCGTCCATGTGGTACAGGTCCAGCAGTTGGCGGATTTCTTCGAGGCTAAACCCAAAGCGCTTGCCGCGCAGGATCAGTTTCAGCCGGGCACGGTCACGGCGGGTAAACAGGCGACGCTGGCCGTCACGGATCGGGAACAGCAGTTCCTTCTGCTCGTAGAACCGCAGGGTCCGAGGCGTCACATCAAAGTCTTCGCACATTTCGCGTATGGTCATCGTTTCGGTTGTCATATCGTTTTCCTCTCTCTCTTTGGTTTCTCGTTGTGCCGCCGAGATGCGAGGTCACGGACCACCATACAAGCTTTGTTGACGTTTACGTAAACGGAACGTGGCGTCAAAAGGGGGCTGACGAAAGGTCAGCAAAAATCGGTGCGTGGTTTGGGTAATTATCTAAGAGGGAAGAATAGGTCTTTGTTCCCCCAAAGCGCTTTGAGCATGTGTGGGAGGTTTCGATTCTGGTATGGATTTCCATACCATTTGTCCAAGTAAATATGGCTGAACGGCAAGTCAAAAGATTTGAAACGCTTCAAATTTACGGAATCTCGTGTCGTTCTGACAGGGATCTTATTGCCAGTCTTAGAGTTCCAATCGCCCGGCTTAGACACCCCAGATCTTCACGCCGCTGTGGGCAAAGTTGACCTATGGTTACCCAAGATTTTCGGCTGTCATGTCCCTCAGACGCTTTAACTCGTCCATGGTTTCGTCCAGCTGTTGGCGCTGCTCTTCCAGATCAGCCATTTGTTTGTCCGCAAGGTCGACCCAGATTCGCATCTGTGCCTCGGTACCTTCCTGTTCGTAAACCTGAAGCCACTGCCGGATATCTTCTAAGGCAAACCCGAACCGTCTTCCCCGTAGGATCAGGGTCATGCGGGCCAGTTCGCGCGGACCGTAGAACCGACTGCGTCCCTCACGTTCTGGGGACAGCAACTCGATGTACTCGTAATACCGCAAGGTTCGCGGCGTGACATCGAACTTCGCACACATCTCTTTGAAGTTGAGCCGTGGTTCCGCCATGTTCATTCTCCGTATTTCAAACAGAGTATACCCGGCTGTCGTCGTAGGGCAACGACTGCAGTGAGCGGATTTGTGGTTGCATGTCATCGCCTGACCAGCAAGCTTCGCGCTAAGGAGCAAAATCATGCCACTGACACCTGACGAAAAAGCTGCCCAAGATGCCCGCGTCGGCGCGTTTATGGCGGCGTTGCCCTATGCGAAGGCACTTGCAATGTCCGTCGATGAGATTGGTGACGGGGTCGCGGTGACCTCTATGCCTTATGACGCGCGCCTGATTGGGGATCCCGAAAGCGGTGTGATCCATGGCGGGGCTGTTTCTGCTTTGTTGGATACCTGTGCGGGGGCCGCTGTGATGTGCCACCCTGCCGTCACAGCTGCTGCAGCGACCCTTGATTTACGTATCGACTATATGCGCCCAGCAAATGTGGGGCAGACGATTGTGGCCCGCGCCACTTGTTATCATGTGACCCGCACTGTCGCCTTTATCCGGGCGGTTGCCATGGATGATGATGCGGATCGGCCAGTGGCCACTGCAACGGGCGCATTCACATTGTTATCTGGCGGGAGCAAAGCCAATGCGTAAGCCAGAGCCTGTTCAGGTCGTCAAAAAGCGTCGCGATGCTGCATTAGAGCAGCTGATTGCCGATGTACCCTACATTCAGTTCCTTGGTGTCCACTTTGACCGACGCGGCGACGAGCTCACTGCGGTGCTGCCGTTTTCAGAAGCCCATATCGGAAACCCGGCCTTGCCCGCGATCCACGGCGGCGTCACGGCATCCTTCCTGGAAATTGCTGCGATCATCGAGTTAAGTTGGTCCGTGATCTGGGATGACGTCGAACATGGGGACGTTGATGCGACGTCTCGGTTCAAGTTACCCAAGACGATTGATTTCACGGTTGATTACCTGCGATCAGGCCTGCCGCGCGATGCATATGCGCGCGCGCGTGTCACGCGGGCCGGGCGGCGCTATGCCTCGGTGCATGTGGAGGGTTGGCAGGACAATCGCTCAAAGTTGTTTGCACAGGCGACGGGTCACTTCCTGATGCCTACGCGTGACGACGGGGTATGACAGCCGGCACTTTGACCAACCGGCGTGTTCTGCAGATCGCCGGGCCGATTGTTCTATCAAACGTCACAGTCCCGATCCTTGGCGCCGTTGATACCGGCGTCGTCGGTCAGATGGGCGAGGCGGCACCAATTGGTGCGGTTGGTATCGGCGCGATCATCCTGACCTCGATCTACTGGATCTTCGGATTCCTGCGGATGGGCACAGCGGGGCTTGCCGCACAGGCGCAAGGGGCGGACGATACCGCAGAAGTCGCAGCCCTTTTGACCAGAAGCCTTCTGGTTGGCGCTATTGCCGGTGTTGCGTTGATCATCGCCCAGATCCCGATCTTCTGGGCTGCCTTTGCGGTTTCGCCCGCAAGCCCCGAAGTCGAAGGGATGGCCCGCGCGTACATGGCGATCCGGATTTGGTCGGCCCCGGCCACCATTGCGATCTACGGCATCACCGGCTGGCTTATTGCATTGGAGCGCAGCAAATCGGTGCTGGTTGTACAAGTCGCAATGAATGGCATGAACATCGTGCTGGACGTCATCTTTGTGTTGGGCCTTGATATGGGGGTGGCAGGGGTTGCCTGGGCCACCTTCATTGCAGAGTGGACAGGTCTGGCACTGGGTCTTTGGCTGTGCCGCGATGTGTTTGCAAAGGCCGCTTGGAAAGACAAAGCCCGGGTCTTTGATCCAGCAAGGCTAAGGCGGATGGCGGGGGTCAGTTCTGACATCCTGATCCGGTCGGTTTTGTTGCAGGCCATCTTTGTGAGCTTCCTGTTCTGGGGGGCGGACTTCGGAGACGTGCAACTGGCGGCAAACCAAGTGCTGCTGCAATTTCTTTATATCACGTCCTTCGCGATGGATGGCTTCGCCTTCGCAGCAGAGGCCTTGGTCGGGCAGGCTCTTGGTGCAAAGCGGCGCGCGTCATTGCGCCGGGCTTCTGCGTTAACCAGCTTGTGGGGGCTCGGCACCTGTGTTGCTCTGGCCGTATGCTTTGCTGTGGTCGGCCCGCTTGTCATCGATCTGATGGCCAAGGACCCAGAGGTCCAAGAAGCCGCACGGGCATATTTGCCCTATATGATTGCAGCCCCGGTGCTGGGCTGTGCTGCATGGATGCTTGATGGCATTTTCATCGGGGCGACCCGAACCGCAGATATGCGCAACATGATGATCCTGTCCGCTGTGATCTATTTGGCCTGCGTCATCCCGTTGATGGCGTCGTTTGGTAATCATGGTCTTTGGATCGCATTGATCATCAGCTTCGTGGCGCGGGGCATCACCCTTGGCATGCGATACCCCGCGCTGGAACGCGAAGCAGCTTAGCTTGCGCAATCTGCAATGGTTTGGGCGATGCCGCGCATCATCGCATCATAACCCACACCGGCGCTATCCGTCAGGTCGAGCATGCCTGAGTTCACATCAACGCCTTCGGTCAGTGTGCGGATTGTGCCGGGGTTGGATTCGATATCCGTCAAAACGCAGGTAATCTCGCCCGCCGTGATCTGCGCCCGTAGTTCTTGTATATGGGCCGGTCCCGGTTCGGCCGCGTCACCTTCTGCGATGAAGCCGCCGGGTGTCAGGTCGAACCGGGCTTCAAAGTACTGGGTGCTGTCGTGGGGGAACAGGATGTTGCTGCCGTCTGCCTCGGCCATGACGGCCTCGATCGCGGATGTCAGTGTTGCAACATCGGCGGCGAATTGGGCGGCATTGTCCTGATAGAGGTTTGCGTTTTCCGGGTCAGCAGCACCAAGAACGTCGGATACAGCCGTAGCCCAGATGACAGCAATATCCGGGTCCAGCCATGCGTGTGGGTCTTGCCCATATCCCGTGTCATCATGCCCGGCGTGATCGTCGTGATCCTTGTGCCCAGCGTGATCGTCATGGTCCTCGTGATCATCGTGTCCAGCGTGATCTTCATGATCCTCGTGTCCGGAATGATCATCATGATCGTCCCCATGATCATCATCGTCACCATGGCCATGATCATGCTTGCTGCGGGCGGCAAAAGAGGTCCAGCCATCCACCTTTAACAGTTCCAGATGGATTGCATCCTCAGCGACGGTTTCAATTGGATCGACCAACCAGGGCGTCAGGGGGGCACCGATCCAGACGACGATATCTGCGTTAGACAAAGTTCGGGCATGCGACGGACGCATCGCAAAACTGTGGGGCGTATCCGTCGCAGTCAACAACGCGTTGGGTGTGCCGACCCCTTCCATAACGCGACTGACAATGGCCTGCGTTGGGCCAAAGTCGGTGACCACCACAGGGACTTCGGCAAGGGCAGGGCTTGCGGCGATGCACATAATTGATGAGAGGGTCGAGGTACGCAGGGTCATGACTTGCCTTCGTGGTTGGAATCGGACAAACCGTGATATGTTATATCATAACAGGATTGGCAAGTTGTTGTCTGATACAAATGGATCCCAACCCAAAGGCTTTATGTCGCACGATCATAGCGGATGTGTTTCGGCCGCTTTGGCCGCGGCTGACAAAGCCTGTGCTGACCGCAAAGTCCAATTCACAGCGGTGCGTCGGCGGACGCTGGAAATCTTGCTAGAGGCGCATGCAGCCTTGGGTGCCTATGATGTCTTGGCGCGCTTGGATGCAGATGGATTTGGGGCAAAACCCCCTGTGGCCTATCGTGCCTTGTCGTTCTTGGTTGATCAGGGCTTTGTGCATCGGATCGAGCGACTGAATGCCTTTGTTGCCTGTGCCCACCCCGATACTGTGCACAATCCTGCTTTCATGATCTGCCGGGCCTGCGGGACCGTGGCCGAGGCGCAGGCGTCTGACGGGGGGCTTGGACCTTCAGCGGAAACGTCTGGCTTTCAGATCGAGCAGACGGTGATCGAAGCAGAGGGTCTTTGCCCGTTGTGTCAGGATGGGACCACATGAGCTTGCTACAAGCGTCGGACATCTCGGTACGCCATGGGTCCACGGCCGTCCTTGAGGGGGTCAACCTTGACCTAACCGCCGGAGAAATCGTCACGATTGTTGGCCCCAACGGATCAGGCAAATCGACGTTGTTGCGGGTTTTGATCGGGGCCCTGAAGCCGAACAAGGGCAAGGTGACGCGGGCAAAAGGCTTGCAGATCGGGTATGTCCCCCAAAAGCTGCACATTGATCCGACGATGCCGCTGACCGTGCGTCGTTTCCTGAACCTGCCTGCCTCTGTCGGGGACGATGCGGCGCAAGCTGCGTTGGACACAGCAGGCGTTACCGAATTGGGAAAACGGCAGATGACAGACCTGTCAGGCGGCCAGTTCCAGCGGGTGATGCTGGCCCGCGCGATCCTTGGCAAGCCAGATGTTCTGATGCTGGATGAGGCGACACAGGGGCTTGATCAACCTGGATCTGCAAGCTTTTACCGCCAGATTGAAGAGGTCCGGCGCAAAATGGGCTGCGCAGTTCTGATGGTCAGCCACGAATTGCACGTCGTGATGAGTGCATCGGATCGAGTCATCTGCCTGAATGGTCATGTATGCTGCGAAGGAACGCCAGAGGTGGTCAGTGCGGCCCCTGCGTATCGCGAGCTCTTCGGGACTGGCACCGGGGGGGCCTTGGCGCTGTACCGGCACGACCATGACCACCATCACGATCATGATCATGATCACCCCCAAACACACGAGGCGGCAGAATAATGCTGGATGATTTTCTGGTGCGGGCCGCCCTTGCAGGTGTCGGAACGGCATTGGCAGCAGGTGCTTTGGGCTGTTTTGTGATCTGGCGGCGCATGGCTTATTTTGGAGACGCGATGGCCCATGCCGCGGTTTTGGGTGTTGCGCTGTCGCTTGCCTTTTCGATGTCGATCTTTGCAGGTGTGATCATCACAGCACTTGGTATGGCCGTGCTGTTTCTGGTTTTTACCGGCAAGGGGCAATCAGCAGACGCAACTTTGGGGGTGCTGGCCCACGGCGGCTTGGCGTTGGGGCTTGTGGCGATTGCTTTGGTCCCCGGTCAGAACCTGAGTTTAGATGCCTATTTGTTTGGTGATGTTCTCAACGTGTCTCGTGGTGATCTTGCAGTGATCTGGGGTGGTTCACTGATCGTGGGCGGCGTTTTGTGGTGGAATTGGTCGGGACTGCTGACCGCGACCCTGAGCCCTGATCTGGCCTATGCTGCTGGGATTGATCCGCGCCGGAAAGAACTGATCATCACCTTGCTTTTGGCGCTTGTGGTGGCTGTTGCGATCAAAGTCGTCGGGGCGTTATTAATCACGGCCCTGCTGATCATACCGGCGGCAACGGCGCGGCGGTTCGGGCGCACACCCGAGCTGATGGCCATTGCGGCCAGCACGATCGGGGTCCTTGCAGCCTTGGGCGGATTGCAAGGCGCGCTGATTTTCGACACGCCGGTCGGGCCGTCGATGGTTGTCGCGGCCACACTCATGTTTGCAGCAGCGATGCTGTTTCGGCGACCCGCCGCTTAACAAACCATTCAGCAAGCAGTCGTTTGCCAGAAACCGGCCTTTAGGTTGTCACACCTTCGACAGGATCTGTGGGCATGATAGCCGAACACGTTGTCTGCTAGGAATTCTGCCATGATCCGACTGTCCGCCTTTGCTGCCGCACTGATGTTTGCCATTTCCGGAACTGCTGCACATGCGCAATCCGGCTGCGCTCTGCCTGCCAATGTCAATGCAATGGCCACCCAAATTGCAAGTGGGTTGAATTCAAGCCGACGATCAAATGGCCTCAATCAACTTAGTTTTGACCGCCAATTGAGTTCTGCGGCACAAAGCCATGCGTGTGATATGTCCCGCAACGGATTGCAGGGACATACAGGGTCGGACGGATCAACTGCCAAGTCTCGCGCCCGCCGTGCAGGCCACGACGACTGTTTTGTTGGTGAAAGCCTGGCTTGGGGCTTTCGGGATGCCAACCGGATTGTTCCCTTGTGGATGAATTCAGCCGGTCACCGTCAGGTCTTGCTGTTGAACGGCGTCACAAAATTCGGGATCGGCATTACGGAAGGCGCGAAAGGTCCGAACTGGGTGCTGGTCGTTGCGCGCGACTGTTAGTGCGCAATTGGTGCAAATGGTGCGCCGGTTGAGTTGTTTTGGCGAAATGAAGTTGGGGGTGGGGCGTTAGACGTCCAACCATAACGTGACAGGCCCGTCGTTGGTCAGCGTGACCTTCATGTCCGCCCCGAACTGTCCGGTTTGGGTCTTGATTCCAAGATCGGACATTTCTTTGATAAACTGTTGGTAAAGCGTTTTGCCCTCCTCTGGGCGGGCTGCGGTGGAAAAGCCGGGGCGATTGCCGCGTGATGTGTCCCCAGCCAACGTGAATTGACTCACGATCAGGGCACTGCCGCCCGTGTCTTTCAGCGAAAGATTCATTTTGCCCGCATCATCGGGGAAGATTCGTAGCTTGCTTATCTTGGCTGCCAGCTGCGCTGACTTTGCGGTGTCATCGCCCTGCATTGCGCAAACGAGGATCAGCAAACCGGGGCCGATTTGTCCGATCGTTTCGCTTGCGACGACGACTTTGGCGTCAGCGACGCGCTGGATAAGCGCCTTCACAACTCATGTGCCCAAGGCGGGTTTGCACCTGCGCGGGACACGGTGATCGCAGCCGTCTTTGCACCCAGTGCGAGGGCTGCGCGGATGGTCTCTTCTGACAGGTCAGCGACGGCATCTTTCTGCAGGACCCCGGCTGCGTCTAGACTGGCAAGCAGCCCTGCATTGAAGGTATCGCCTGCACCAACCGTATCGACCACTGTTGCCTTTTCAGCGGGTACGAAAACCCTTTTCCTGGCGGTGTAACCTGTCACGCCCTTTGCCCCTTCGGTGATGCAAAGCAGCTTGACGCCTTTGTTGAGCAATTGCTGAGCGTTCGCGATGGTGTCTCCCTCTGGCATGAACCAATTGAGGTCTTCATCTGATAGTTTCACGATGTCCGATGCAGCAATCATCGTGTTGATCCGTTCGCGATATGCATCTGCGTCCTTGATAAACGACGGGCGCACGTTGGGATCGATCATAGTCACCTTGCCAGCAGCGGCGACCCGAGCGTGAAAACTGGCATAAGTCGAGGCGCAGGGTTCAACCGCAAGTGAGATACCGCCAAAGAAATAGCTGTCGGCAGTCACGTCTGGAAGATGATCCATGTTCAGCATTCGGCCTGCTGTGTTTTCATCATAGAAAGCATAGCTGGCGTGGCCATCCACCAGCTTGACGAACGCAAGCGTCGTGGGAGCGTCCGACCGGTGGGCAGGGGACGCGTCAACCTGCGAGGCATTTAACGCGTCGATCAGCACTTCGCCGAAAAGGTCGGTTGAAATGCCCGAAAAGAATTGCACATCGGTGCCAAGCCGCCCGAGCGCAATGGACGTGTTGAAAACGGCCCCTCCTGCGTGGGGTGCAAAGGCAGGTTCGCCACCGGATGTCTCACGGGGCAGCATGTCGATCAGGGCTTCGCCAGCGCAGAGGATCATCGCTGTCTCCTATTGATTGTTAGCGATAACAAATCCCACACCCAGCGCGATAATCAAGCCGATAATGACCGCAAAGGTGATTTTCCAGGCTGAATAGGGCCGCTCGCCCTGCACACGACCGGTGCGACCATTGACCACGAAGCGATAGGTCTTGCCATTATATTTGTAGGCGGCCAGCCAGACCGGAAGCAAGATATGCTTGAACGTGACATCGCTTATGCGGGTTTCAACGCTTGTGATCCGCTGCTCATCCCCGCCGATATCGTATTTCACGTCGCGCCGGATCATGCGGTCCATGTACACGCGAGCTTCTGAAAAGCCGTCGGTCAGTTCGACGGTATAGCCCTCGGCCCGGAAGCCGGCGAGGTATTCTGGCTTGTAAGGCTCCAGGGCGGACAGGTCCCAGGGTTCCAAGCCGTCGGTGTATTTCTTGGGCAGCGATGTGGATGCAAGCACCAGCACATCGTCAAAGAACCGCGCGACACGGCCTGCCGCATGACGCCACCGGGTCTTGCGGACACGGACTTGTTTGCGTTTGCCGTCTCGGACAACGGTCTTTGTTTCATAGTAGTGCTTGCCGCGCTGGCCGGTGTATTGTGATTTTGTATCGGCATCGAACGTCCAGTAAGGGACATAAATGCCGTTCATCTTGCGGCCCTTGCGCGCGTATTCCACCAGACCATTTGGCGCAAACCAAAGCGAGCCAAGCCAAGCGATCAGTGCTGCGCGGGATTCGCTTTCTTCCAACTCGAACGGCAGCAACCCGCGTGGTTTGATGTGCCGGTGTGTCCCTGTGTCAGTGACGACGGGCGTGGCACAAAATGGGCATTCGGCGGCGTGCACATCGCTGTCAAACTCGGTCTGGGCGCCGCAATTGGGGCACGAAATGACGCGGGTTTCTTCGATTTCCGCTTCGTCCAGTGCATTGGCGACGGCTGTTTTAAAGTCCAGCTCTTTGATCCCGCCCCACGGTCCTGCGTTCGGCTCCATTGGTTCGGTGTTGCCACAATGGTCGCAGATCAATTGGTGGTCGCCGGGGTCATATCGCAAATCAGACCCGCAGTTGTCACAGGGAAATCTGTGTTCTTGAACCGGGCTTGGGGTGTCGAAAGTATCGCTCATGTCATAAGTACTTATGCGCAAACGTCGGTGAGATCATCCGCAATGCGTTGTCGAACAGCACATTGTGACGCCAGAAGTGAAAAAGTGCATGCAATGTGCCTGCAGCAAGAACTAGAAGCAGGGACGTGAAGGCAAACTCTTTACTGGCCCAGTCGATCAGGGCCGCCGCGTTGAGCAGAACGCTGAAGCTGATCATCACGTAAAGGCCTGCATGGGCAAGTTTGAAGCTGCGTCGCAGCACGCCAGTCAGCTTGGGCCCCGGCTTTGCATGGATCCCTTTAACAAGTGCCGTTCCGACCCAGACTACGCCCACCACAACAAAGGCCCACCGCAGCCATATTGCATCTGTCCCCCCTTTAATCATGGCAAGCAACATGAGAAAAAAAGTCCAATGCAACAAAATGTTCATGCGGCGGCGCGTCATAGGGCGGCCTGCTGTGTTTCGGTGCGTGTCTTAGCCAGTCCAAAGATCACCTTGTCACCATGCCTTAGAAAGAAGTCGGGCCAGGATTTAGTATAAGGCCCAACGTATAAATCCACAGCGGACCCGCAGCCGGTAAGATCGCAGAGATACGCCGGTAGTGAAATTCATGCGACATCGGTCAACTTTATCTCTTGGACCGCGTCAAGTCCCCGGCGGCGGAGGCGGTGGCGCGACCGTGAAGATGCTGACCAGATCAGCCACATCTTCGGCGCGTTTCCAGCCGTCCTGACCCTGTGTCCAGACCATTGTGTCACGGTCAACTTTGCCTTCCGTGACCATCCGGCCCATCGCAGCAGTCGAAAACGGCCCGGTGACGTCGCCGTTCACGGCCATGTGCCAGGTGTGTTCCTGTGGCGGAGGAGGGGGCGGTGGGGGCGCCATTGGGGCCGCTTGGGGGGCTTGGCCCCAGGGCCCTTGGTTGAACATATTGCCCATCTGCATGCCAAAACCGGCACCCATCCCCATGCCCATCGCTTGCCCCGCAGCAGAGCCATCGGCCCCCATCGCTTCGGCAGCTTTGTACTTGAGATGTTCATCCAGATTGCCGGTGATGCCCCGGCTGGTCCGCTCATCCAGCGCCTTTTCGACGGCAGAGGGCAGTGAGATGTTCTCGATATACAGCTCGGGAAGCGTGATCCCGTATTGCGTGATCGTGTTTGAGATTGCATCGGCCACCAACTGGCCAACTTCTTGGGTGTTTGCGGCCATATCAAGGACGGGAATGCCGGACTTGGCGATGGCGCGGTTAAACTCTTGCACGATGATATTGCGGATTTGGTAGCTGATTTCGTCTGCAGTGAATTCACCGTCTGTGCCGACGATCTCGGTCATGAAACGGGCCGGATCGGTCACCTTCATCGTGTAGGTGCCATAGGCACGAATGCGGGTCGGCCCAAATTCTGGGTCGCGCAGCATGATAGGGTTCTTTGTCCCCCACTTCAGGTTGCTGAACCGGGTTGTGTTGACGAAATAGATCTCGGACTTGAACGGGCTTTTGAACCCATGATCCCAGTGCTGCAACGTCGTCATGATCGGCATGTTGTTGGTTTCCAACATGTAAAGACCGGGGGTAAAGACGTCCGCCAGCTGGCCTTCATGAACAAACACGGCAGCCTGTCCTTCGCGGACAGTTAGCTTGGCACCGTACTTGATTTCGTGTCCCTGACGCTCGAACCGCCAGACCATGGTGTCTTGGCTGTCATCTGTCCAATGAATGACGTCAATGAATTGACCTGAGAGAAAATCGAGAATGCCCATTTGGGTCTCCTTCGTCTTGAATTGATGGGCCCTAGCTGGGGCCGAAATTAAGTAGTTCTTTGGCAATCGCACGCGCAATTGGGGCGGCCTCGGAGGCGGACATGCCAGTGGTAAAACGGTCGTCATAAAGCATTTGCAGAAGCAATTCATCGTGACGGGTCAAGAGGGCGAATTCATCGTTGTCATTGAAGATCGATGGCCGTGCCTGAGGGCTGTCGTTGACCAGCCCAAGGCCTTGCGCAAGTTCCTCGTGAAAGCAGGAGGTGCGTAACAAATCTGGATGTTCTGCGCGCACAATCGCAATGGCTTTGGCGTAGCTGGCACTTTCGCCCTCCGAAAAGGCAACAACCAGACAAAGCTGTTCTCGCGGCAGATTTGTGATGGCTCGCAATGTACTGGTCTCGATTCCGGGGGTAATTTCGCGCAAGCGATCTGAGACATCGCGACGGTCATCTTCGTTCAGAACTAATACATGAAAATTGGGGTTTTGATCAGTGACCGTGATTGGCAGGCCCGTCGTACGTGAAAGACGGCTCGCGTAAGCCGAGACCGTGTTGCGGTCTTTCAATTGCTGAGCAGGCTCAACGGTAGAGCCGAACTCTACCGACATCCGCACTGGTTGATCCCAACGGCGCAACCGCGAGATCGTGGCCTGTGGCCGTAAAATATCACCATCGGTCACATATTCATCAAACAACGCGATCCGAATGAAGTTTCGCGCCAAAAGCGAGTTCGTAAACGGCGTGTCGGCCCCGCCACCGTCACCGCGCAGCAGGCCCTGTGTCAGCAGATCATTTTGCAAGCGGCGATAGTAGGTCGCAAGCGTTTTGCTGGCTTCGCTGGGCTCTGTCACCTCAGGTTCGGGTGCAGGTTGTTCGGGTCGTGATTCGGGTGGTTTTTCGCTCACGTCGGGCGGTTCTTCGCACGCGGCAAGCACAAACAGGCCCAAAAGGCCTGCTGCTTTGATCATGCCGCGTGTCTTGATCATGCAGTGCCTGTGGCCGTGCCAATGTTGGATCCCATACCGTCGCCTCGCGCTTTTGCAGAAGCAAGCGTGTCCTTCAACTCTTGCTCCATTTTCTGCAGGTCGGCTTCTGCAGTGGCACGTTTGGCTTTACCTTCGTCTGCGATCTGCAGGCTTTCATTGATCGTGGCGATCAGATTGGCGTTCGCCTCTTTCACAGCTTCGATGTCAAAGACGCCGCGCTCCATTTCCTTACGGATCGTGGAATTCGCATCGCGCAGATTCTTGGCGTTTGATCGGAGTAACTCATTCGTCAGATCGTTGGCGTCGCGCACAGCCTCGGCAGCCTCGGCAGAGCGTTGGATTGTGACGGCCTGTGCCAATTGGGTTTCCCACAAGGGGACAGTATTCACGAGGGTCGAGTTGATCTTGGTGACCAGCGACTTGTCATTTTCCTGCACCAGTCGGATCGAAGGCAAGGATTGCATCGTTACCTGACGGGTCAGTTTTAGATCATGCACCCGGCGTTCCAGATCGTCGCGGGCTGATCGCAGATCGCGCAATTCCTGCGCCTTCATCACGCCTTGGTCCTCGGGGGCTGCCTGCACCTCGGCCTCTTTGGCTGGAATGTCGTTTGCATCCAGATCAGCGATCTTGGCCTCTCCGGCGGCGATATAAAGGGCCAGTTCGTCATAGAAGTTCAGCGTCTTGTCATACAACACATCAAGGCTTTCGATGTCTTTTAGCAACACACCTTCATGGCGATGCAGGTCCTCGGTGATGTTGTCAATTTGCCCCTGAACCTCTTCGAACTGGGCCACAAATTTCGCCATGGGTGCAGCACGCCCCAGCAGCTTTTCCCACCAGCTTTGCTTGCGACGGACATCCAGCTCGCTGACGGAAAAGCCGCGGATGGTCGATACAATCCCACGCAGGCTGTCACCGGCAGGACCGACATCCTTGTTACGGACACCTTGCAACATGCTTTGGGAAATCACTTGCAATTCGGCCTGCGCGCCGGACCCAAAAGAGATGATTGACTGGGTGTCCGTCACATCAATCTCACCCATCCGTTTGGTGATCTCAGCACTCGTTGGTGCGTCGGCCTCAGCCAGCGGCACCAGTTCACCTTTCGGTTCCGGCAGCACGACAGCTGTCACTTTTTCAACTTCAGCCAAGGTGGCCTGCGCTTTTTCGCGTACGTCTTCAATCATGTGGTTGTCCCCCAAGATATGGCCTGTGTCTTACAGACCTTCACGCTGCAAACGGTCGCGCAGCACTTTGATTTCAATGTCCATGTCGGTCCGGTCATCGACAAGCATCTTGTCGGTGCGGGCGGCAAAGTTGTCCTGCAAGTCGGTCAGCAGGTCGATGTAGTGGGTCCGGGCATCCGGGTCCGGTTTGCGGCTATAAAGGTCCACAAACTTGACGGTCGCGTCGCGTGCACCCTCTAAATACACCCCCAGATACTTGCGGGCGCGGGTCAAATCACGGGGATCTTCCTCAACCGTGCGGGCCATCTTGCGGGCGGTGGCCTGAAAGGCATCCACGCGGGCTGTCAAATCGCGATCTTCCAGCCGAGTGATATGATCGCGCATCGCGGCCAGCGTTTCGTCAGCTTGTTCGACTACGCGGGCGACGCGGTCTTGCTGGAAAGTATCCACGCCTTCCATGCGTTTGTCGGTCAGCGGATCAATACCAAAGGCCACAACATGTAAACCCAAGGCCACAACCCCATAAAGGATCGACCCGATTATCCCGCTGTCACCGGTGTAAGCGGCCAATGCAATCCCGAAACCCGTGGCACAAGAAGCCAACATCTTACGCGGAATAGACGGTTTGCGGGCCACCTTGCGGGCAGCATATGCGGCCTCTGCGCGCAAGCCCTCTTGAGTAAACCAAGCGGCGAACGTCAGCAACGCAGCCCCGATCAAGGCCACGATCAGATTGACGGGGCCATCGTTGATCGAAGTGAAAACCAATATGATCGCAGGGATATACAGCAGCTTCGTGCCCACGGTCGCATCGTCCAAAGCACGCGCGGACACAGCCTCTTCATGGACCGGATCACCGGACGCTTTGCCGCCGGGGCTATATTTCCCACCGAACTTCTTGGCCATTATCCTGCCCCCAGCACGCCAGACGTGACGCCAAACATCAGGACTAACAAAACAACAAAGGCGATAGTGCGAAAGGTCTCAGGCACTGTGTCTTCCCCCGGTTTGCTTGCAGGACCGCCCAGCCAGCGCAATAGACCCAACATGAACAAGGCACCAATCGCGAGGATCAGCAGAAAGAAAAATAAAAAGATCAGTCGCAGCATCGGTATGACGTTCCATCATGCAGGTCCTTGTCATGTAGGCAGCCTTGGCCCGCGTTACGAGTGTTTCTGTGCTGCAGCCCGTTCCGCGTTCAGTTTCTTGGCATAACCTGACTGCAGAATTTCGACAGCAAACAGAACAATGACGGCAAAGTAGAAGGTGGATTTCGACATCGGAATGATGTCATAGCCAAAGACTTTGATATTCAGCGCATCGTCATGCATCGCATGAGCAGCAGCAGGACCAGCTTCACCCAGCAATACAACGCCAACGATCAACAGGATAAACAGACCAAGGACTTCATACATCCGGTTCTTTTCCAGAAACCGCGTCACGCCATCCGCCAAAAACAGCATGGCAGCACCTGACAGCAGGATGGCCGTTGCTAGGATTGGAAAGACATCGGTAATCGCAAGCGCAGATAGAACAGAATCAAAAGAGAAGATCAGGTTCATCAGCACAATTAGCAAAACCACTTGGGTGGCAGACTTACCGGATTTCCCTTCCACATCATGGTTCAAATGCTCGATTGTCAGCATATGTCTGATTTCCTTGATGGCTGTGTACATGATAAACACCCCGCCAAGGACGAAAACGCAGGTCGCAAAGTTCACGCCACCTTCCAGGTAGCCTGTCCAATCCATGACAAAGAAGGGTTCGGCCATGGCATCGATCAACCGGATCATCACAAACAGCAGGACGACCCGCAGGGCGACGGCAATGATGATACCCCAAAACCGGACAGCCTTTTGCTGAGCGACAGGGGCGCGTTGGCTTTCGATAGATATGTAAAGAAGGTTATCGAACCCTAAAACTGCTTGCAAAAAGCAAAGCATGATCAGGTTTGTGAAGTTCTCGATCGTAAGAAGGTCGGCCACGAATTGTCCCCCGGTCGGCTAACGCGTATTTTGGTACGATCATGCATAACGCGGGCGCAGGGACAAGGGTTCACCTTTTCGGCTTTTTCCCCGCAGACCGGGACTTTGCCGGGCGTTGGATGGGCTTACGGACCCGCGTTGGGGTCGGCTTGTCCGAAAGGCCAAGCTGGTCGCGGACAACGCGCTGCTTCAGCTCTTCTACGGCGCCGGCCTTCAATTCACCCAATTGAAAGGGGCCGTAGCTGACCCGGATCAAGCGGTTCACAATCACCCCGATGGCCTCCATGGCACGGCGAATCTCGCGGTTCTTACCCTCACGCAAAGCGACGGTCAGCCAGGCGTTGGCACCTTGTTGGCGATCAAAAGTGACGTTCATCGGTTGATAAGTAACCCCCTCAACGGTGATCCCTTCGCGCAATTGATCGAGGCTTTTCTCAGATGCGGACCCTTTGATCCGGACCCTGTAGCGGCGCAGCCACCCGGTGCTTGGCAGTTCCAATCGGCGCTTGATTTCGCCGTCATTGGTTAGCAACAGCAAGCCTTCAGAATTCAAATCAAGACGTCCAACAGACATCACACGGGGCATATCTTCGGGCAAATTCCCAAAGACAGTCGGCCTGTCACGTTCATCGCGTTCGGTGGTCACCAAACCAGCGGGCTTGTGATAAAGCCAAATGCGTGGCGGCTCTGGGGCGCCGACAGGGGTGCCATCCACAACAATTTTGTCTGCGCCGGTGACATTCATGGCGGGGCTGTCAATCACAGCACCATTCACAGCGACACGACCGTCCGCGATCATGCGTTCGGCCTCGCGGCGGGACGCGATACCCGCACGGGACAAGACTTTGGCGATCCGGTCGCCGCGGGGAGTATTCTCTGACATGGCTTCCGCTTACGCGGCACAGAAGATGTGCGCAACAAGAAGGCTTCTTTGTTTCTTTCTATATCCTCCCCGAAGGGTCCCGCACTTTGCAAAGGACGCGACATCTGCGAGACACACGGCATGACGTTCTCATCACACATGCAAACCGCACTTGACCAAGCACGGGCGGCAGCAGCGCGCGACGAAGTGCCCGTCGGGGCTGTGGTCGTCGGGCCAGATGGGATTGTGGCACAAGCAGGTAACCGAACACGTGAATGCAATGATCCAACCGCACACGCAGAGGTTTTGGCAATCCGCCAGGCCTGCGCGGCCCTTGGGCAAGAGCGGCTGACAGGATATGATCTGTATGTCACGCTAGAGCCTTGTCCGATGTGTGCGGCGGCGATCAGCCATGCGCGAATCAAGCGATTGTATTTTGGTGCGGCGGACCCAAAGTCCGGCGGGGTGGGGCAAGGGCCGCGCGTATTTTCACATCGGCAGTGTCATCATGCGCCGGAAGTCTATGACGGGATTGGCGCAACTGAAGCCGAAAAGTTGCTGCGTGACTTTTTCGCGCAACGGCGGCAGTCAGATTTTTGAGTAAAAATCTGTAGAAATTTCTGTGCCAGAAATTTTCGCCCGAACTGAGGGCCCGCACCACTTGGAATGATCCGAGCACATTGACGGTTTTTGTGAACGAACAGATCTCAGCTATTGGGCCGAACCGGTTAATGCGCTCACGAACTCGGCCTTCATCCTTGTGGCGGCGGTCATGTCTACCCGCACCACAGGAAACTGGTCAGCACGTTGGCTCTGCTTTGTCTTGTTTGCAATTGGGGTTGGTCCAACCTGTTTCACACACATGCGACTGCTTGGGCGGTCTTGGCTGATGTCGTTCCGATTGGCCTATTCATTCTGAGTTACCTGCTCCTGGTAAATCGCAATATACTGGTCTGGCCTGCGTGGGGTGCCCTTTTGGGAACGATAGCCTTTCTGCCTTATGCGGCAGGCATTGTCACAGTAACAAACCACATTCCTTTTTCGCGGTTTCAAATTTTTACTGGAGC
>CALILP010000042.1 GCA_938016515.1 uncultured Paracoccaceae bacterium | reverse complement strand
TCGATGACAAACCGTTGGTCCCAAGGGCGGTTCACCAAGGTTGACCCAAAAGCGGCCTGATCTGGATAAGTACTGTCAGTGTGGTCGATCGAGGCCACGACATAGCCTTTGGACGCGAGGTTCTCGCCCAGATGCGCCATCAACAGCCGGTTGCCCGGATAGCCGTGGCTGAGGATCACGAGCGGGTAGGTCTCGCCCGTCAATGGGGCCGCATCACGGGCCGCTTGGCCTTGCAGAGTGATCGCTGTGACGCCGTCACGAATGACGGTCCTGTAACTGCCGCCGGCCTGCGTTTCCGGTGCTGCCGGATACCAGATTTCGACTGTCAGGTCGCGGTCATAGCGGGCAATGTCGCCTTCCGCGCCGGTATTGACCACATCGATCTGGTCTGGATTTGTAAAGGTCATCGTCTGCACGCCGATTTTGAAATCACCGGGGGCTGCCAGCATCGGCGCGTCAGGCCGCAGGCCGTCCACCCGGTTGGTGGCATGGCCGTCTGCCAAAGCGGCCGAAGCGGCCAGTGAAAATCCGAGGATCGTAGGAAGTGCGCGCATGGGGGTGGTCCTTTTGAAAGGGCGCCCTGTCTTGCTTGCGACGCGGCAAAGTCACCATTGCATCGCGCAGCAGGGCAGGATCAGATACACGCAATGGTAGCAAATGAACGAGGGATGACCAGATGCGTGTTTTCTTTACAGGGGGCCTGGGCAAAGCGGGCCGATATGCGGTGCCTTATCTGCGCGCGCAGGGCCACCGGGTGCTGGATGTCGACGTTGCACATCCTTTGCAAAACGGGGGCGACACGCTGCGGGTCGATCTGACCGACGCGGGCCATGTCTTTAACGCGATGACGGCTTTTGGCGACTTTGCCGACCTTGATGACCCCGCGCAGGAGGGCCCTGCTTTTGACGCGGTTGTGCATTTCGCAGCGGTCCCATGTATCCTGCAACGGCCCGACAACGAGACCTATGCCGCGAATGTTCTGTCCACTTATAACGTGATCGACGCGGCCACAAAGCTGGGCATCAAGAAGATCATCTTTGCCAGTTCCGAGACGACGTATGGCATCTGCTTTGCCCGTGGGGATCAGAAACCCGCGTATATTCCCATCGATGAAGAGCACCCTACAATCCCCATCGACAGCTACGCGATGTCCAAGGTCTGCAACGAAGCGACGGCCCGTTCCTTTCAGGCCCGGACAGGTAGCGACATCTATGGATTGCGAATTAACAACGTCATAGAACCGAATGAATATGCAGAAAACTTTCCTGCTTTTGTGGCTGACGCTGGTTTGCGTCGACGTAACATCTTTGGCTACATTGATGCCCGCGATTTGGGCCAGATGGTGGATTGTTGTTTGAAGACGGATGGTCTCGGTTACGAGGTTTTCAACGTGGCCAATGACGACACCTCGGTTGCGATGCAGGCGGATGATATCATCAAGACGTTCTACGCAGGCGTCCCGCAAAAGTCCTCTGTGACCGGACACCAGACGTTCTACAGCAACGCCAAGGCCAAGGACTTGGTGGGCTTTGCGCCGCAGCACGGGTGGCGCGATCAGGTTGGCAAAGCGACATGACGTTTGCGACCTTTGATCTGGCTGCCTTTGAAGCTGCGACCGGTGCCGACCAAGACCGCCGGGCTGCTCAACTGGACCAAATTTGCTGTGAGACGGGTTTTGTGGTTCTGACCGGGCACGGTGTTGACCGGTCGGTGATCGACGCGCAGTGGGATGTGGTGCGCCGCTTCTTTGCCTTGGATGCTGACACCAAGCAAAGCTTTGCGCCGCCTACGCCGGGGGCGCCTTACGGATACCTAGGGCCCGACCGCGAAGCCCTGGCGCGCAGCAAAGGCGAGCAGACCCCACCGGACCTTAAAGAAAGCTTCAGTGGCAGGCCCTTGCAGGCGGCCCCGGACGGCGCTGATGAGGCGACGCACGCGTTCAGCACGGCTGTGACGCCTTGGCCAGATGTCGCGGGTTTTGAAGCGGCTTGGTGCGCCTACTACGCGTCCTTAGAGGCGCTTGCCTCTCGTGTGATGGTCGCATTTGCGGCCGCTTTGAAATTGCCGGCCGACTACTTCGCGCCCTATCACCGCAATCCCATTTCAGCGCTGCGCGCCTTGCATTACCCGGCGACCGCCGGGGCAGCGTTAGATAGGCAACAAAGGGCCGGGGCACATACGGACTATGGGACGTTGACGATCTTGTTGCCTCAGGCGGGGTCATCGGGATTACAAATCAAACAGGGGAATGCGTGGGTCGATGTGCCTGCCCCAACAGATGCTTTTGTGATCAACATTGGCGATCTTATGGCCCGGTGGACAGCGGATCGGTGGGTCAGCACATTGCACCGGGTGGTGGCCAAACCAGACCAGCCAGACCGCATGTCACTGGCGTTTTTCCTGCAACCAGACTGGAACGCGATGATCGCGCCGCTTGATGGGTCGGACACTTACGCTTCGGTCGCAAGTGGTCCATATCTGATGCAGAAATTTCAGGCAGCCGCAGGAATGGGCACATGACAGTCATGATACGCGATCTACCGGCGGCAGCGCTTTTGCAGCGCTATGCGGGGGACCCAAAGTGCTACACGGATTGTCTGACCAAAGACGTGCCGGGTCAGGTCGATTTGGCAACATTTGTGACGGCCTTCTATACGACGCGCCTGTTTAAAGTGGAACGGTCTATTCTTGGCCTCTTCGGTCGCCCCGGCACGGACGGCACCGCCGCAGATGTGGCCCAAGGACACACGGCCTCCTTTGCGGCCTGGACAGTCGAAGCGCGCGACGGTCAGCAGCTTTTGATGTGCGACATGGGGGGTAAAACACGGTCCTGGTTCATGGTGGCCCCAGAAGGCGCCGGGACCCGGCTTTATTTTGGATCTGCAGTCGTCAACAAAGACCATTGGCTGGCCAAAGGCCTGATGCCGTTCCACCAATGGTACGCACGGGCGTTGATGCGGGCGGTGAATCTGTAGGGAGGGTGAAACCCACGCGGCGCAACATCGCAGCTTGGCAACGCGTGGGTTTCACCCACCCTACGCCTCGGCAATTTGAACCAGCAACGCGTTGATCGGCCACAAATCAGTAAAGGCGGTTGTCAGGGCGGCTTGCAGGTCTTTCGTATCTGCCGGTAACTCTGCGCTAAGGGTCAGGCCCTTGTGACGCAGCAACGCCCCAGCTGGGTGATCCTTGTCAAAGGCGGGGGGCACCCGTTTCAACTCTGGCTCTCGTTTCACGTATCCCTTTGCGACGACCTCATCGATGATCCCGGTGATCCGAGCCGTATCGAGGTCCACGAATTTCCGCCAATCCTCTAACATAGGCTTTTCAAATCCCATCATCCCGACGCCTGCCGTGACGTAATCCAGACCAACCCCAAAGAAAAAGACCGGGTTCTGGCGGGCACCAGAGTCGATCTGCCACATCATGTGCAAATGCGTGTTGTAGGGGCGTTTGTCTTTGGAAAAGCGGACGTCACGGTGGGGGCGAAACAATTTGGTGGTGATCGGTTCGCAGGCTAGGTGCGATAGCGGGGCGGTCATTTGCGCTAACAAGGCCTGCGCCCCCGGTTTCAGGACGTCGTCATAGGTGCCGCGGTTTTCTTGCCACCAGTCGCGGGTATTGTTGGCATCGAGGGCTGCATAGAAGGCCTGCGCGCGAGGGATCAAAGTGTCGGTGGACGTCATGGCAAAACTCCTTCGTATGCACACAATGATAAGTCTGGACCCCGCTGATAGCGAGGCCTAAGCCTGACGTCATGAAGACCCCGATCTCCTCTCGGCGCGACCATGCCCGCGCGATCATGAAGCTTGGCACCCCGTTGATCCTAAGCAACGTGGCGCAGTTTGCGATCCATATGACCGATACACTGATGTTGGGGTGGTATTCGGTCACTGCGTTGGCGGCGGCGACCATTGCGGGCACGATGTTTTTTTTGATCTTCATTGTGGGTAGCGGGTTTGCGCAAGCCCTGACCCCACTGGTGGCGGAAGCGGCAGAGGCCGGGGACGATCAACAGGTTCGGCGCGCCACCCGGATGGGGTTGTGGCTATCGGTGATCTACGGCGCAGTGATGATGATCCCGTTCATCTGGTCAGAAGCCATTCTGCTGGCGACAGGGCAGGAGCCTGCGGTGGCGGCTCTTGCGCAAGACTATTTGCATATCGCGGGGCTCAGCATGATCCCGGCTTTGATCGTGATGGCGATGAAAAGCTTTCTTGCCGCGATTGAACGGACCGGGATCATCCTGTGGTCCACACTTGGTACGGCCGTTCTGAATGCGTTCTTGAACTACGCGCTGATTTTCGGGAACTGGGGCGCGCCGGAATTGGGCATACAAGGTGCTGCAATCGCGTCGTTGTTGCTGACATCGCTTAACGTGGTGGTCTTGTTTGCTTACGTGCTGGCCAAGACACCCCAGTTCAAACTGTTGCAGAACGTCTTTGCACCTGACCCGGCGATGCTGCTGCGGGTCTATCGTCTGGGGTGGCCGATTGGGCTGACGGCGCTCGCAGAAGGCGGATTGTTCGGCGCGACCGCATTCATGATGGGCTGGTTGGGCGAAGTTCCACTGGCGGCGCACGGCATCGCCCTGCAATTATCCGGCCTGACCTTTATGGTGCATATCGGGTTTTCGCAGGCCGCGACGGTCCGGGCAGGGCGGGCGTTGGGGCGTCGTGACGAGGCCAGCTTGCGGCGCGGGGGGCTGGTGGCGATCAGTCTGTCTGCCATTTATGGATTTGCGACAATGTTCGTCTTCATCGTCTTTCCGGGCGTGCTGGTGTCGTTCTTTGTGGACGTTGATGCCCCAACCCGTGATGCCGTTATCGCGTTCGGGGTCAGCCTGATGGTTGTGGCTGGCCTGTTTCAGGTGGTCGATGGCCTCCAAGTCATGGCACTTGGGTTGCTGCGCGGTGTGCAAGACACGCAAGTCCCGATGGTCATGGCGACGATCAGCTATTGGGGGATTGGTCTGCCTGTCAGCTATTTGCTGGCCTTCCCGTTGGGATTTGGCGGGGTCGGGTTGTGGGCCGGGCTTGTCGTTGGTCTGAGCATGGCGGCCATATTGTTGCATTGGCGGTTCTGGCGTCAGTCCGTGTTCATTGACGCGGATTAGTCATCTGCCTGACGGGTTGCTTTCATAAGTCTGTCGGCCTTTTTGCGCACCAGAACGCTGCGCAAATCATGCATCGTCAGCAGCAGCGTATCCGTGATCTGCTCTAATTGATCTTCAGTGGCCTTCGACTGAACCCATTGGGTCGTCAGGTTCAGGTGATCCATTGTGCGCAAGATATCGTCGACCTCTCGTTGGGCCAAAAGGGCTGTCCGGTCATCCAGCCATGTTTGGATTTCCGCGATGTCCGTGTCTGACAAGGTGCGGTCGCCGTGTGGCTTTACCTCGCCGTTGCGGATGTTGATGACGGCAATCTGGTCCATCTCGATCCGGCGCTGGCGGTTCTCGGTGTCGATGCGAAACACAGCAGCACCGTTCTCGCGGACCCGAAAGTAATACTCTGGCAGCTCGTCGCCCATGGCCTGTCCCTTTTTTCGGGCAGGATACCCGACAAACGCGCGCGTTCAATGCGCAAATCTATGGCTTTGGGGCACGTGTCTGTCGGGGGGCGTGGTTATTGCTGGCTTTCGATCATGTCGGTTACCATGTCATACAGCTCTTGGGCGGGCAGTCCGCGGCCCGCATGGTCTGCGATCCACGCTTCGGCTGCTGGTTTTGCGACAGCGTCTTTGATCCCGTCGAGGATCTCTTCGTTGAAGGTAAGAACTGCGATCCCCTTGTCTGCAAGGGCTGGTCCCCAAGCGTCCATCGTCTTGCCATTATACGTGGCAACGTAGTGGTCCAGCGCCTCGTCGATAGAGGACATTAATGCGTCTCGGTGGTCGTCTGAGAGGTCATTCAAGGCGCGGGTGTTGACGGCGACCGGGCAATTGACGGTGCCCGGATTAAGGTTGCTGGTCCACCATGTCCCCTTTTCAACAGTCCCAAACGCCATATGGGCGTGGGGTGCAAAGCTGACAGCGCGCACGTCACCTGAAGCCAAAGCGTCTTGTACTTGCGGGGCAGGGATTGAAACAAGGTCCGCCCCAAGGGCCGCGACGGCATTGCCGACGCCACCCGTTGCGCGCACGGTCAGGCCTTTGAAGTCATCCAAAGAGGTTGGCGGGTTGCCGGTTCCCATGATGTTGTACTGCGGCAGTGGCGAAGGCATCAGCAGCGTTGCGTTCCAGCGCAACATATCGATTTCGGTGATCGGGCTGCGATAGACGGCCAGTGACAGGGCGATCTCTTGCTCAAGCGAGCTGACGCCAAGGAACGGCAGCTCAAGAACTGTGATCGTCGGATTTTTCTGGGGGTGATACCCCGCACAGAACTGGGCCATCTCAAACGCGCCCTTTGACAGGCCATCAAGGTTTTCGCGGCTGTCCGACAAGCCACCGTAGGACAGGTTGAGTGTGAACTCTCCGTTGGTTTTATCGGCAACCAATTCGGCCAGCTTTTCGACGTGTTCAGTAAAGGCGCGGCGTTCGCCCCAAAGGGACACATCCCACTCTGTCGCAAAGGCGTCGTTCGGGCTGGCCATAACAGACACGGCTACGGCAGCGGGGAATAGAAATTTGAACATGTGCGTCCCTTATCAATGCAAATTGCAGGTGACGCACACGGCTAGCGGGTGTTTTGGATGTAAGCTATGATGAAATCCGCCTGAATGCAGCAAAAGGCCCTGCGGATAAACGCAGAGCACAAAGGGCGTTTCCAGTCATGTGATCCGCGGCGACCCGTTCGGTCAGGTCAGTTCCTTGCAAAACCCGATGATCCGGTTGCAGGCCTCTTCCAGTGCTGCATTCGACGTCGCATAACTGACGCGAAAGTTGGGGCTTAGCCCAAAGGCGGCTCCAAAGACCACGGCGACTCCGGTTTCTTCCAACAGGGCGGTCGCAAATGTCTCATCATCCGCGATCATCGTGCCTGCCGCCGATGTCTTGCCAATACAGCCTGCAATCGACGGATAGACGTAAAACGCACCCTCCGGTGTCGGGCAGACAATTCCGGGAGCCTTGTTGAGCATGCGTACGACCAGATCGCGGCGGGTCACAAACAGATCGTTGTTCGGGGCCAGATAGTCCTGCGTCCCATTGAGTGCCTCTACCGCAGCCCATTGGCTCACAGAGCATGGGTTCGAAGTGGATTGAGACTGCACCTTGCGCATCGCCTTGATCAGGTTTTCGGGCCCCGCCGCATAGCCAATCCGCCAGCCTGTCATTGCATATGCCTTTGACACGCCGTTCACTGTCAACGTCCGATCATACAGTGCAGGCTCCACCTGCGCAGGTGTGCAGAACGTGAAATCACCATAGGCTAGATGCTCGTACATATCGTCTGTCATCACCCAAACATGGGGGTGGCGGACCAGCACGTCAGTCAGGGTTTTCAACTCGTCCCAAGAATAACCAGCACCCGTCGGGTTAGAAGGCGAGTTGAACAGAAACCACTTTGTATTGGGCGTGATCGCGGCCTCCAGCTGGGCTGCGGTAATCTTATAGCCTTGCTCCATGGCGCCTTCGACAAACACAGGTTCCCCGCCGCCAAGCAGCACCATATCGGGGTAGCTGACCCAATAGGGGGCGGGGACGATGACTTCGTCGCCGGGGTTCAGGGTGGCCATAAAGGCGTTATACAGGATCTGCTTACCACCGGTGCCGACGCTGACCTGGGCCGGGGTGTAGTCCAATCCATTGTCGCGCTTGAACTTTGCACAAATCGCTTGTTTCAGCTCTGGGATGCCATCTACAGCCGTGTATTTGGTTTTGCCCTCTGCAATGGCGGCAACTGCAGCGTCTTTGATGTTCTGGGGGGTATCAAAGTCAGGTTCTCCGGCGCCCAACCCAATGACATCCCGGCCAGCTGCCTTCAGTTCCTGGGCTTTAGTCGTCACAGCAATGGTCGGCGACGGCTTCACGCGGGCAAGGGTCTGCGACAAAAATGACATGGCATCTGGTCCTGTGGTCAATAATACTCCTGCGTGTCATAGGTGGCTTCAGTGACCCTGTGCAAGTAACAAGGACCAAAAGCATGAATGACGCGTCTGATAACTGGTACGGAGATGATGCCGCCACGCTGGGCGACCGGCTTGCAGCGGCACGAGAAGCGGCATCCCTGACGCAAGGACAGCTGGCAGATAAGCTGGGCGTCAAGAAAGACGTTCTTGTCGCATGGGAAAACGACCGCAAAGAGCCGCGGGCCAATCGGTTGCAAATGCTGACCGGCCTTTTGGGGGTCTCTTTGCGTTGGCTTTTGACAGGTGTCGGCGAAGGGCCGGACGACCCTGATGAGGTGCAGGCGATCCCACAGGACGTGACGGCCCTGCTGAGCGATATCAGGGACGTGCGGGCGCAGATGGCGCGATCTGCTGTGCGGCTGGGTGAATTGGAAAAGCGACTGCGCAAGGCATTGGCAACGACATGAGCGAAGACAGAGACACCAAGATCAAGCGCTTGCGGATGCGGTCAATGCGGCGCGGTATCAAGGAAATGGATCTGATCTTTTCGGCTTATGCGGATGCACATATCGCGGGCCTCAGCGATGCGGATCTGGTGACCTACGATGCGCTGTTGTCGGAAAATGACCACGATATCTACGGCTGGATCACACAGCAAAGTGTCGCGCCAACGCAATATGCGCCGATGATGGCCGTTATCACCGAAATGGCAGCTGGGCTGACGCGACCACGCTAAAGTTCCCTTTTAGCAGCAATTTTAACGAAATATTGGGATTTGACTGGCATCTCTTGGTCCGAATTAGGACGGAGAAGTTCATGAGCATTCATTCAAAACTCGGCAGTGAAACGCCGCAAAGCCCGTCCACGGTGGCTTTCATGGCCAGCTATCTGGACGTTCTGACATTGGTTGAACGTCTGCACCGTTTGCTGCTTGACGTTATCAAAGATGAATTCGAACGTGTGGGCGTGCTGGAAATCAACGCGGTTCAGGCACTACTGCTGTTCAACGTGGGCGACAACGAAGTCACCGCAGGCGAGCTGAAATCGCGCGGGTACTACCAAGGGTCCAACGTCAGCTATAACCTCAAGAAGCTGGTGGATATGGGCTATATGCACCACCAGCGGTCCGAGGTTGATCGCCGGTCAGTGCGCGTCAGCCTAACGGAAAAAGGGCGCAATATCCGCACGATCGTCGCGAAACTCTTCGCCACCCATGCAAATGGATTGGTCGAACGGGGCGTGATGGATCATCAGGGTATGGAAGATATCACAACGGCCCTGCGCCGGATGGAACGCTATTGGACGGAACAGATACGGTATATCTACTAGCCGGGATCGTTCTGGGGTGGCTACCGTGGATCGGGCCGGCCACCCTCTTCAATAGCGGGGCATTTAATCTATGCACCCCGCAGATGGTTGCTTGAACCAAGCACGGTGGTGAATGCGGATGGCTAGCCCTTGGGCGAGGCGATATCGATCTCTGCGTCGCCCAGCATCTGCGCCAATAATTCCCGAAGCAATTTGCGTTGCATCGTCTCTTGATAATCTTCAAACCCGCTAGCGATCTCAACGAACGATCCGGGTCCCCGGATCACTTCGCCTTCGAAGAACGCAAGCAACTGTTCACGCGTCTCTAGGATTGAAGCGTCAACCACCAGACCGTTGACGGTCACATTGTCAAAGTCGAAAGCGTTGTAGGCCTCTGTTGGGCCAAACCCATCGTTGTTGGCACCGTCACCGGCCACATCAATTGTCTTGGCAAAACACTCTGGCTTTTCGCGCAAACGGGTGGCGGCATAGCCCAATGCGTAACCCATCGCAGTGGGGAAATCGCGCTGCCCTCGCGTCGACCGTGCAATTTGATCGGCGGCAAGAAACAGATCTTCCGCGCTGCGCATGTCACGCCAGTCAAGCAACACCTTCTGATGGTGCCGACCGCTCCACTCAAACACCAGCAGGGATACTGGATCGGGACTAATCAAGAACGCGTCCTGCACGTCTTGGGCCAGTAACGCATTAGCCAAGCCAGCGCGTTGCAATTTGTCTTCCTCGGCGTCCACCGAATTGGACACATCAATCGCCAGAACAAGCGCCAATCGGCAGGCTTCGGCGGGCAGGGCGGTCAAAGCCACCGCCGCGCCGAACAAAAGGCCCTTTACCAATGGCCTGTGTTTTCCATGCTGGCCCAAGGCTCTTGTGCGGGCAGGTGATCGCCCTCTTGCAGCAACTCGATCGAGATGTTGTCCGGCGAGCGAACAAAAGCCATATGGCCGTCGCGGGGTGGCCGGTTAATGGTCACGCCATTATCCATCAGCTTTTGACAAAGCGCGTAGATATCGGGGACGCGGTAGGCAAGGTGCCCGAAATGGCGACCATCAGATGGCAATCCATCGTCTCCATCCCAATTATAGGTCAGCTCGACAGGGCAATCCTCGTCACCGGGGGCAGCCATGAAAACAAGGGAAAAACGACCCCCTTCATGATCGATCCGCCGGGTTTCTTGCAGGCCCAGCAGTTCAAAGAAGGCCATTGAGGCCTCAAGATCTTTGACCCGGACCATGGTGTGTAAGTATTTCATGACGATTGATGCCTCCGCTTGCATGTCTGTGGCAAACTAGAGCGTGCCTGCCGCAGAACAAAGGCCCAATCGATCAAAAAGACGAGACGATGTCGAAGCCGAATTCAGTGAAGTCGCGGTCGAACAAGGCTGTCGTCGATTCTTGGCGGGTCCGCTCTGCCGTTAGGACGGGTCGGAAGCCAAAAAATTCGACATCCGATAGGACAGCGCGCACGCTAAGAGACGTGATTTCATCGCGACGCTTGCCACCGGCCAACGCCACGTTTTCGAACTCGCGTTCCTCGTAAGACAGGTTGAATCCGAAGTTCACGCCGAAAAACGGGTCAGCAGGTGAAAAGCCCAACCGGTATCGCACGGTATCAAAGTCTTCGGCTTCATCTTCAGCCGCGTTATCCCGCAAACCAAGGCCAAAACTAAATGTCCCGATGTCGTCTATGCGCGTGCTGTAGGTCGCCGACACATCAAAAATCTGCGTTTGGTCGCCGGTTTCGATGCGCTCTTGCTTTTGGGAAAAGCCTGACAGCGTAAAACTATCCGTGTCAAAAACAGTCCACGTATGGCTAAGCGATGCGGTCGCAAACCGGCGGTTCTTTTCGCCACCACGCCACGTTTGTGCAAACGACAGTCCAGCTTCGGTAATGCCCGCGTCCGGCGACAGGACAAAGCGATGCGAAACACCAAAGCTAAGTGTCGCGCTGGAAAAGTCGCTTCCGGTGACCGGATCATCGGGGTCGGCACTTTCTGCACGATCTTCAGAGCTGCCCGTGAGTTTGTAGGTCTGACCATTCAGGCCAAAATCAAGGAAAGTAGCACTCGTCTGATCGGTGCGCAGGCGATACCGCAAGTTGACGCTGCCCGAAATTTCCCACCCGGACAGTGCTTGTGCGACCTCGTCCAGTTGAAAAATAAATGGGTTTCCGTTCTGGTCGACGAGGCCGAAAAGATTGGACTCATCACTTGAACTGCCGCCATTAATATTCGTCGAAGGTGTCACGCCAAAGCGCAGGCTGACCGACAGTGGATTGCGACGGCGGATTTCTTGAAAATCGCGTGCGACGCTTTCAGAGGCCGCTTCATTTGGGGCGAATTGTCTAGCAGCACGCAACCACAGTTGGGCACGGCTATCCTGCGTCTGCCGGGCATGGGAAAGGGCGATCAGCCGCGCGGCGTTAAACCGTTGAATATCATTCGACGCGTTCCAAAAGGCACGTTTCCCGAAAGAGGCCGCATTGGCGAAATCACCTAAAAGAATTGCGGATTCCGTGCGCAAAAGCAAAGCGCTCGGATCGTCCGGAAATCTTTTGAGCAACGCGTCAGAGGCGACCGCCGCTTGATCCGGCCGCTCGTTCTCTAACGCGGCAACGGCCAAGGCCCGCACCTGATTGGGCGTCAGATTAAGGACCTGCGCATGCAAAGGAGCAGCCCAGAGGGCTGCTACCAAAGTTGTTATTTTCGCGAAGTTTTGCGGCCCGTTAAGGTGCCTGAGTACGTGTCGCAATAAACCCACCTGTTTCCTGCAAGTTCAAACCAAGCTGGCGACTGTCTGGCCCCTCGATTTTGATAATACCGGTAATCTCGCCGCCATTCTCATCGCCTGCAAGGGACGTCGTATCACCTGCGATGATGGCATAGTAGGCACCTTCTTCGTAAGTCTCAAGTTCGCCGTTCTGTGGGTTGACGTACCGGCTGCGGATTTCGCCGCTCAGCTCGCCATTCTCTTTGATGGTCTCGCCGCCGCCACGCACAACAAACCGAAGTTCAGGCAACTGCACGACATCTGAATTCACAAAGCCCGCGGGTACAGTGGCAGGATCGATCTCGATCCGGTTCAAGCCAGTGAACGTCGGGTAGGGGTCACCTTCGGCCGTAAACGCCTGCCGGTTGTCGATGACGCCTTTCAAACCAGCACCGCTGTTGAAGTCGTCAAAGTCGATATCGATCTGTACATCGGCCTGAATGACCAACAGCTCTGGAAACTGATCCACGACGCGCAGGCCTGCATAGTCGCCGCTGAACGTGGCCTGTCCGGCATCCGCAATGACGGTATCGCCAGCGCGATCATAGCCAAATCCGCCAAAACCAAAACCGACGTAGTCGCCAGTCCGCACGACCGTAAAGGTTGACCGAGGGCGCGCCGCCGCTTCGATAGCGGCAATCTCTTCAGGCGTCGCATCAGCAGGAATATCGTCCATGATGATGACTTCGCTTTCGTCATACAGCGCGACGTAAGGAACAGCCTGTTCTACATCTGCGCCTGTCAGGAAGTCGGGAACAACCAGATCACCATGATAAACAGCAATCGTGCCAACGTCGCTTAGGCGCGCTGGCGTCGTGTTTGCGCCGCGGGTGTAAACGTTCAGACCATCGAAGGCCAAATTGTCAATTTCCAACGTGTCGTCAGTCTCGTTGACGATAAACGCTTCTGCGAAACCACCAGAGCCGTCGCGCGCCTCGGTGCGGGCGATATCTCCGCGATCTTCACGTGTGCCGCCAAGATCGACTTCGATGGTCCCCGCGTCGAGGATTTCATCGATTGAAAGCGGAATGGCCGAGCTGTCAGGGTCGGACCCGGATGCTTCGTCTTCGGTTACTTCCTCAGCGTCGTTGACCTCGACGACTTCGTCGCCAGGGAAAATCAAGGGTTGTGAACTGTCGCACGCGGCCAGTACGGCCAGCAGTGCAAGCGATAGGGGTATACGATTCATGATGAAGCCTGCTTTATCCCGGAATTATCATTTTCGAACAAACTTCACGAAGTGCACGGGTCAAGTCAACGCAACACGTGGTTGAAGGGGGTGCTTCATCCGGGGTAACGATGTTTTTGAGCAACGCCCCTTTTCTGCGAAGGGGGCCACATCTGTCGCGCTGCCGCGCCCAAAAACCGGAGAAGAACATGCCCATTTCACCTGACCAGCAGGCCGAAATCGACGCGCTGCGCGCCAACCCGAAACCCACGTTGCGGGCGGTCTCGGAAGGCATGGAAGCCCATCTTTATAAGGCGCATGACGTCCTCGACCATGGGTTCGTGCGGGTCATCGACTACATGGGTGACGACGCCGCGATCTGTCAGGCCGCACGGGTGTCTTATGGCAAGGGAACGAAGTCGGTTCAGAACGATGAAGGGCTGATCCGCTACCTGATGCGCCACTGGCACTCCACGCCTTTTGAGATGTGTGAACTCAAAATGCACATAAAATTGCCCGTTTTTGTCGCAAGGCAGTGGATTCGCCACCGGACAGCCAACGTAAACGAGTATTCTGCGCGGTATTCGATCCTTGATCGCGAGTTTTACATCCCCGAGCCGTCACAATTGGCCGCACAGTCCGTTGTGAACAATCAGGGCCGTGGCGAAGCGCTGACAGCCGCCGAATCGGCCCGCGTGCTGGAAATCCTCAAGGGCGACGCTGCCCAATGTTATGACCACTATGAGGAAATGATCACAGATACGTCCGACGAAGAGGGCGGCAAACAGGGCCTCGCCCGCGAGTTGGCCCGCATGAACCTGCCCGCCAACATCTACACGCAGTGGTACTGGAAAGTGGACCTGCACAACCTCTTCCATTTCCTGCGCCTGCGCGCCGACGCCCACGCCCAATACGAAATCCTGGTCTACGCGGACGCGATCTGCAAGGTCGTGGCCGACTGGGTGCCCGCGGCCTACGGCGCGTTCGAGGACTACCGTCTGGGCGGGGCGGTGCTGTCCGAGAAGGGGCTGGTCTGCCTGCGCAAGATGCTGGCCGGGGAAGAAGTGACGCAAGAGACGTCGGGTATGTCGAAGGGGGAATGGCGGGAGTTTTTGGGGGTTATTGAGTGAGTGAACTCATCGTAACTGTCCTATCCTCACAAGCGTTCTGGGTTTTTGTGGGTGTTGTCGCTGGCACGGGGATTCAACATGTGATCGGTATCCTTCAACAACGTAGGTAAGCCGTAGGGTGCGCATGTATTGCGCACCGATTACGATCGGTGTCGGCGAAGGTGCGCGATGAATGCGCACCCTACGGGTGGTCACGATGCCATGACGAGTATGGCCAATCTTGAACATTCGTCACAAGGCCGTGCTTGACCGGGTTCTGCCAACAATA
>CALILP010000041.1 GCA_938016515.1 uncultured Paracoccaceae bacterium | reverse complement strand
GCGATCCCTGCACTATCCGGGCCACGATCTGTCATCGTGATCAGCATAGACGTTAGCATTTCGCCTAATTTTGGCTCTAACGTCCTATCTTTTAGGAATAATCCTACAATTCCACACATGACCGGTAATCCTTACGTTTGCGCAGACAGTCTACACAGGCTTGATTTTCGAACGCTACCACCAAAAATACAAAACTCAACCAGTAGGAAACTTTTTTTCACCAGCGGCAAAAAGTTCTAGGCATTCGCGACAACCCGTGGTTCATTTACGCCAGCGTTTGTCACCGCGAAATGAGTGGCGTCGCGACCAACAGAATTCCGACGTGGGGGTAAAACCGTGGAAGAACAACTCGCAGAACTCGTGGCCAAGGTGGCCGAGTTAGAGGCGGCAGGAGGTGGCGCGGCCGTCACCAATACCTTTTTCGCCGAGACATTTTACTACTTAACCATCCCGTTGATGATCATCATCCACGCGGGCTTTCTGGCCTACGAGATGGGCGCATCGCGGCTTAAGAACGTGTTGTCATCCGGGGTGAAGAACATCCTTGCCTTCGCCTTCATGATCCCAACGTTCTATTTCTTTGGTTGGTGGGTCTATTTTGGTTTCCCAACAGGTATCCCCGGTGCACCGGGTCCCAACGGCATCTCGGGTGTGGAATACGCCAATGCGATCGCATGGGGCTGGGGCGACTCCGCGCAATACATGGGCCCGAACATTGCAGATCAGATTTCCGGCGTGTTCTTTGGCGCATTTGCGCTGTTTGCCGCAACCACTGCCTCGATCATGTCGGGCGCTGTGATTGAGCGTATCCAGACTGTTGGGTTTATCATTCTGGCTGTCACGCTGGGGTCTTTCGCATGGGTCGTTGCAGCTGCTTGGGGCTGGCATGCAGACGGCTGGTTGGTCCAGAACTGGGGCGTTCATGATTTTGGTGCAGCGGGCCTTGTGCACGCGGTGGCAGGCTTTTTCGCGCTTGGTGTCCTAGTCAACCTTGGGCCGCGGATCGGCAAGTTTAACGCAGACGGGACGGCGAACCACATTCCGGGGCACAACATGCCGCTGACAGTGGTCGGTCTGATGCTGATCATCGTGGGCTTCTTTGGGTTCCTGATGGCCTGCGTCGTACCACCGGGCGAAGGCTGGAGCTGGTTTGCGGATAAGCCTGCAACGATCTACGGCACGCCGATTACCCTGTCTGCTTTGGCGTTCAACATTCTGATGGCTGTGGCCGGTGGGATCATCGGTAGTTGGTTGTTCACCCGCGATCCGTTCTGGATGATGTCCGGCGCGCTTGCCGGGATCATTTCAACGGCATCTGGTCTGGACATCTACTTCCCAGCGTTGGCTTTCATCATCGCCTTCTCTGCAGGCATCATTCTGAAGCCGTGTGCGGATTTCCTTGAAAACCGGGGTATCGACGATGCGGTTGGCGCAGTCACCGTTCACGGCACGATCGGGCTTTATGGCGTGGTCATGCTGGGCATCTGGGGCGCGGGCTATCCGTCGTTGCAAGGTGCAGCTGGTGAGGCTCCGACAATCAGCCTGATTGGTCAGATTGTGGGCGCTGTTGTGTTCTTCCTTCTGGGCTTTGTGCCGGGCTACGTTGTCTCGCTCATCCTTAAGATGCTGGGCATGTTGCGTATCCCAGAGGGCGCTGAAATCGCTGGTATGGACCTCGTGAAGGTACCGGCTGCAGGCTACCCAGAGTGGGGTGGGGATGCACCTGTCACACCTGCGCATCCCGCCGAATAACGACAACCTAAGGAGAAGAATATGTTTCCATATCCAGAAGCAAGCTGGGATGTCGTCGATGGTGCGATGTTCATGGGCTGGGGCACATCGCTGCCGGGCATGACCACAGTGATCGCGATGGTGATTTGCGTCGCCGTGCTGGTGATCGGTCAACGGTCAGAAGCGGCGAAGGCCAAGAAGTTCGATAAGTAACTTTTTTGATCACACAGACAGAGGGCTGCCTGCGGGTGGCCCTTTTTCGTTTCCGTCACGAAAAGACTTTGCCTGACAGGAAACTTTTTTGACTAACAGTCTTGCTTTTGAAGGCTGAGTGAGTCTCAATCACTTCAACAAAAATATGACACTGGGAGAGAACGATGGCCATTCTTTGGAGACACTCCGCGTTGGCGCACCGCCATGCTGCAATCGGCGGTGAGCTGGAAGACTGGAACGGCATGGGAACTGCCTGGTTTTACGACGACACGCCAGAGCGGGCCAAAGCTGACTATGAGGCGATCCGCACCAAGGCCGGTCTGATGGATGTGTCTGGTTTGAAAAAGGTCCATCTGGTCGGCGAAGACGCCGCCTATGTCATCGACCGTGTGACCACGCGCAATGTTGAGAAGATTGGCGTGGGCCGCTCAACTTATGCTGCGATGCTGGATGAACGGGGTCTGTTTATCGATGACTGCGTTATTTATCATCTTGCGGTCAATTCGTGGATGGTTGTGCATGGCACCGGGACCGGGATGGAACAGCTGACCAAGGTTGCTGCCGCCAAGAATTGCGCTGTTATCATGGACGACGATCTGCATGACATGTCGCTGCAGGGTCCTGTTTCGGTCGACTTTCTGGCCAAGCATGTCGATGGCATTCGCGATCTGGCGTACTTCGGGATCATGCATACGAAGCTATTCGGCAAAAACGTCATGATCAGCCGCACGGGTTATACTGGCGAGCGTGGCTATGAGATTTTTGTCGGGCGCAAGGACGCTGTGCACGTTTGGGACAATATTCTGTCTGACGGCGAAAGCATGGGTATTCGGCCGACACAGTTCAGCACCCTCGATATGCTGCGGATCGAAAGCTATCTGCTGTTTTATCCCGGTGACAACTCCGAAACCTTCCCGTTCGCAGATGGGTCACCCGCAGGTGACAGCCTGTGGGAGCTTGGCCTCGACTTTGTCGTCTCACCCGGCAAGGAAGGCTTCATCGGCGCGGAAAACCACTATGCGATGGAAGGCCGCGAGCGCTTTAAGATTTTCGGTGTCCAATTGTCTGACAGCATGGAGCAGATGGAGATGTTCGCCCGTGTCCATGCAGACGGCAAGGACGTTGGTGTCATCACCTATGGCCTGTCATCCGAGTTGAACAACTACAGCGTGGCCATTGCCCGGCTTGATCCGTCTGTTGCAAAGGCGGGAACAAAGCTGACTGTAGTGCAGCCGAATGGCACGGAGCTGGCGGCGACCGCCGAAGAGATGCCGTTCTACGACAAAGATAAAGCGATCCGTACTGCCAAAGGCTGATCTGTGACCTAGGGCGCGGGGGCTTCCCTCGCGCCCACACATCTATCCAGGACGAATATGTCAAAGTTTGAATTTCCCCCCAGCATTAGAAGCCGTCCGGTGTATGGCACGCTGACACCGCGCGCAGGCAGCGCCCATCTGTTCATCGCTGACGCCCATGGTGCCGAGGCGATCTTGAACGTCGCCACGCCAGAGATCATGGCCAAAGCCCACATCATCTACATTCCCAAAGGTGAGACGTTCGAGGACAAGTTGCGCGCCTTGAAGCCAGCCCAATTTTA
>CALILP010000040.1 GCA_938016515.1 uncultured Paracoccaceae bacterium | reverse complement strand
GGGCACGTTCTTGCCGCCGTAACGGCGGACCCGGACATTGCATTGCTCTGCGTGCCCGACAAACCCTTCGAGCATGCACAGGCGCGAGCCGTAGGCCCCCATTTCTGCTGCTGCCTGATCGGTTTCGATGCGCTGATAGCTGTGCGTTTTGAGGAACTTGCCGACCCAGAGGCCGCCTGTGTAGCGGCCTGCCTTTTTGGTGGGCAGCGTGTGGTTGGTGCCGATCACCTTGTCGCCGTTGGCCACGTTGGTGCGAGGCCCGAGGAACAGCGCACCGTAGCAGGTCATGTTGTCGAGGAACCAGTTGTCGCGGTCGGTCATGACTTGCACGTGTTCGCTGGCGATGTCGTCTGCGACCGCGAGCATTTCGTCGTAGGTGTCGCAGACGATGACCTCGCCGTAGTCTTCCCATGAGGTGCGGGCGGTTTCTGCCGTGGGCAGGATGTCGAGGAGACGGTCGATTTCCGTGAGCGTGTTTTTCGCCAGTTTCATCGAGTTGGTGAGCAGGACGGCGGGTGAGTTGTAGCCGTGTTCCGCCTGTCCCAGCAGATCTGTCGCGCACAGCTCTGCGTCTGCTGCTGTTTCATCTGCGATGACCATCGTTTCTGTCGGGCCTGCAAAGAGGTCGATGCCGACCCGGCCGAAAAGCTGGCGCTTGGCCTCTGCCACGAAGGCGTTGCCGGGGCCGACGATCATGTGGACGGGGTCAATGGTTTCTGTCCCGATGGCCATAGAGCCGACCGCTTGCATGCCGCCCATGACGTAGATTTCGTGTGCGCCGCCCATGTGCATCGCGGCAACGATCGCGGGGTGTGGTTCCCCGTTTTGCGGGGGAGCGGAGGCGACGATGCGCGGGACTTGGGCCACTGAGGCTGTGAGGACCGACATGTGTGCCGAGGCCACCATGGGGAATTTGCCGCCGGGGACATAGCAGCCGACCGATTGCACCGGGATGTTGCGGTGGCCAAGGAAGATGCCGGGCTCGGATTCGATTTCGATGTCGGTCATCGACGCCCGCTGGGCTTCCGCGAAACGACGGATTTGTTTTTGGGCGTATTTGATGTCGTCCATGTCGCGCTGGCTGACCTTGGACATGGCCGCGTCAATCTCGGATTGGGTGAGGCGGAAGGAGGCCGGTTCGTAGTTGTCGAACTTGGCGGACAGCTCGCGGACGGCGGTGTCGCCCCGCGTTTCGATATCCTTCAGGGTGTCCTCGACGATTGCGCGGACCTTGGCGTCGTCTTCCTGACGTTCCGATTCAGGTTTGCCGTGTTTGAGGTGGGTGATTGCCATGATTTACTCCGGCTTTGGCGGCTCGACAGAGCCGTTATCGTAGTTTTCCCAGCCTTTGCCGTCGAAGACATCGACGCCCAGTTGGAACAGCACGTGGGCCAGATCGACCGAGACGGGGTTGTCGGCGATGCGCCCGTCTTCGATGCGCCAGAAATCCATGTAGGGGATTTTGACGCGCTTGTTGGTGGCCGGGATGCCCATGAAGGTGCCGGTGTGCAGCGCGTCGATGTGGCCAAAACAAGAGGCCCAGTCGCCGTCTGCCATGAAGTGTTCCGTCTCGTACTTACGATCTGTAAAGGCCGCGCGGAGGGGGAATTGCCAATTGCGCTGGAATTCCGCAACACCTTTTTTGGTGCCGGAGCCTTGGTTGCCCCGCCAAGTGAAGTCTTCTGTGAAGTACTTCGTCATGTCCATTTCATTGGCGCCAAGGCCCGCTTCCATCGCTTTGACGGCAGCAAGAGAGGCCGCGGATTTTTCGTCATAAGGCATTAGAGGCGTTCTCCGGTGGTCGTGTCAAAGAGATGGCAGATGTCGGCGGGGATGGTCGCATGCACCGCATCGCCGATGTCGGTGCGGTAGTCTTTGCCGGATTTCACCGACAGGATCGTCCCCCCTGCCCGCATCGTGACCATCGTGGCCTCGCCCAGCAGTTCGAGAGAATATACCTGCGAATTGGCTTGCGCAGGACCTTCTGCAACCGTCGCGTCCTCTGCCCGGAAGCCAAGAGTGACTTTGCCGGAATGCTGCGTTGGCAGGCCTGAGATGCTGATCTTGTCGGCTGTGAAAGTTCCGTTTTCCAAGGTGCCGTCGACGAGGTTCATGGCAGGTGAGCCGATGAAGCCCGCCACGAAAGTATTCGCAGGGTTGTCGTAAATCTCGGTCGGGGTGCCGACCTGTTGCACGATGCCTTTGGACATGACCACAACGCGATCGGCCAGGGTCATCGCTTCGATCTGGTCGTGGGTCACGTAGATCGTTGTCGTCTTGAGTTCGTGGCTGAGGTTTTTGATTTGTGCCCGCGTCGAGACCCGCAGCTTGGCGTCAAGGTTCGACAGCGGTTCGTCCATCAGGAAGACGTTGGGTTCGCGCACAACCGCCCGCGCCAAAGCGACTCGCTGACGCTGGCCACCCGACAGTTCGGCGGGTTTGCGGTGCAGAAATTCGTCGAGTTCGACCATTGCCGAGGCGCGTTTGACCCGTTCGTCATGTTCCGCAGTGGGAATGCCCCGGACCTTTAGGGGAAAGCGGATGTTGTCGTAGACGTTCATGTTTGGATATAGCGCGTAGGACTGGAACACCATTGCCACATCGCGGTCCTTTGGCTCCAGATCATTGATCCGCTTGCCATCGACCAAGATGTCGCCGCTTGACGCGTCTTCCAGACCTGCGATCATGCGCATGGTGGTGGTCTTGCCGCAGCCGGAGGGGCCTAGCAGTACGAGGAACTCCTGATCCGCAATTGTCAGGTCGAATTCCTTGACGCCGACAAAGGCGCCCCAGCGCTTTGACACTTTGCGAAGCTGAATTTCGGCCATGACCGACTCCTCGAGTTGCATACGTTTGCAAAAGACTGGCGCGAATCCTTTTCGCTGGCAAGCCCCTATTTTATTGGATCATTGCTGCAGCGCGGCAAAATAAAAAGTCTTGCAAAACCGCCCAAACAGCCGATTATTTGCAAACGTATGCAAAGTGGTTGTGATTCGTGCAGCCCTGTCGTCATATGACTGGGGTGGTCGCGTGACCGCTGGAATAATGCGCCGGATAACCGGCCTTTTTTGTAAGACACTGAAAGACACACTGGGAGGTTCTTTCGAATGAACATGATCAAAACAGCACTGCTGGGAACGGCCATCGCTGCCGTCGCAACCACATCCGCCATGGCCGATGGCCACGCCTGCGCCATCGACAGTGGCCGCATCAGCATCATCGGCAACGAATTCCCGGCGATCCAGTCGGTCTCGGCTTTGGCTTTGGAGTGCGCGGCAGGTGCCGAAACCGCGTCAAACCTGACTGCGGATCACCAGACGCTGAACGTTGCTGGCATGACCGGTAACCCGGCTGAATACACATCCGCCATTGTTGCCAATTCTTCTATCGTTGCCTTGATCAACGAAGATGTCATTCAGCCGCTTGATGCGTTGGTTGCTGAATACGGCGCTGACATCCCCCCACACCAGCTGATCACAGTGGATGGCAACATCATGGCTGTGGCCTTTATGGCAAACGCCCAGCACCTTGTGTACCGCAAGGACGTGCTGGAACAAGCTGGCCTTGAAGTTCCCACATCCTACGAGGAAGTCCTTGCCGCCGCAGAGAAAATCCGCGCAGACGGCATCATGGAGAACCCAGTGGGCGGCGCTTATGCTGCTGGTTGGAACCTCGCGCAAGAATTCACCAACATGTATATCGGCACCGGCGGGTCGTTCTTTGAACCCGGCACCGCAAACGTGACCATTAACAACGCCCAGGGTGTCGAAGCTTTGGAAATGATGAAGGCCCTGACCGCCTACATGAACCCCGATTACCTGACACACGACAGCAATGCGACATCTGCCGAATGGGAAGCTGGCAACGTCGCGTTGATGAACATGTGGGGCAGTCGGACCGGCGTTCTGATGGATGACGAAGGGTCCGCGCCAGAGGTCTACGAAAACACTGCTGTTGGCGGTCCGCTGACCGTTGGGGACAGCGGCACACCGGCCACGACATTGTGGTGGGACGGTTGGACCGTTGCCAAGAACATCAGTGACGAAGAAGCCGCGACAACGTTCCAGGCATTGGCACACGCCACATCCCCTGCCCTGTTGAACGACGAGACCATGTCGCAGGCGGTTTGGTTGATGGAAGGGTTTGAAGCCCAGCCGGTCAACGAAGGCGTTCTGGCCTCTGTGGCCGCAGGATCGACACCATACCCGATGGTGCCATTCCAAGGCCTGCTGCACTCTGCATTGGGTGACAACATCGCTGACTTCCTGCAAGGCAATGAAACCGCCGAGCAAACGCTGGCCGATATCGAAGCAGCCTACACCGCCGCTGCGACCGAGCAGGGCTTCCTGCAGTAAGATATGACGACCGCGCGGGGCTGGTTTCGGCCCCGCGCACCCCATTTCCCAAAATCATTTAGTAAGCCGGGGGCGCGCTTAAGATGAAACATGGATCCTTCTTTTGGTTCGTCTTGCCGTCAGTTATCTTGATGATTTTATTCATCGCATTGCCCATCGTGTCAGTGGTGACCCAATCGCTTTACACCCAACACGAACAAGTCATCGTCACCGTGGAAAACTGCGGACCCTTTGGCTGCACTGAGGCACAATCGGTTGATCAAGAAGCCACCCAAGCCCTGCGCGACGCGCAACCGCTGGGCAAATTTGCAGGTCTTGATGTCTACAAAGACCGCAACCACCTCGCCATCACAGACGTCGCCAGAGCTTGGGAAAACTCAGACAGCTTTCGCGGATTCTGGAACACTTTGATGAACCTGCCGTTCTACGGCGCTTTGTCATTCACGTTGACCTACACGGCAATCGTGACGCCGATGACGATCCTTCTTGGGTTTGCAGTCGCCATCGCCGTTAACTCGGTCGCGCGATCTTTGCGGGGACCGACGATCTTTTTCTCGCTCTTGCCGATGATCGTGACCCCACTTGTGGGCGCTTTGATCCTGTTCTGGATGGTTGACGCACGCGGCATACTGGGGACGGGACTACAATGGCTCGCGAACGATCCAACGCTTTCTGTCAAAGCCTCGACGCCCATGATGTGGATCATGTTAATGGTCTACGGCACCTGGAGTTCGATCCCCTTTGCCTTCATTGTCTACTACGCAGGCCTGCAAACCGTGAACCAAGATACGTTGGAAGCCGCGATGATTGACGGGGCGAGCAGGTGGGAACGGATCCGCTATGTCGTGATCCCGCATCTGGCACCGCTGACGACCTTTATCGCCCTCATCCAATTGATGGATAACTTCCGGGTGTTCGAGCCGATCATCTCTTTCCAAGCACAGGCCCACGCGCGATCCCTATCAATCGCAATCTTCACCGATCTGGGGGGCGAGACACGGCTGCTGTCATCGGCCGCAGCTACATCGGTCCTGACCATCGTCTTTGTTGCCATCCTGCTTTCGCCAGTTCTTGTGCGGACATGGCGCGACTTCGGCACGTCTAAGTAAGGGAACGCTTATGTCTACAGCCACCCAACGCCCGCTGAACGTTCGGTTCCTTGCCACCAGTTTTCTGGTGCTTTGGTTAATCCTTGCGGCGTTCCCCTTCCTGTGGACGGTCTGGGGCTCTTTCAAAGTAGAAGGCGATTTCTTCTCTAAGGCGGATTGGGCCAACTCGATGTTCGGCACGCTGACGCAGGCCGAAACAGGTGGCGCATTCACGGGCGCAGGTTACTTTGGTGCGTGGATTCAGGAAGAGTTCTGGCGCGCGGCATTAAACACAACGATTGTTTGTTTCTTCGTCGTCACGATCTCGCTGACCTGTGGAACCTTGGCAGCTTACGCGCTGTCACGCTCCACGTACCGATATGCGTTCTGGCTGCTCTTGTTCGCACTGATCTTCCGGGCAACCCCGCCGATCATTCTGGTGTCCGGCTATCTGCTGCCCTTCTTTGAGTGGAACCTGTGGGGCCATCTGAGCACCACGATCATCGTGCTGGTCGCAATCAACCAGCCATTTACGCTCTGGATGCTGCACTCGTTCTTCAAAAACATCCCGAAAGATCTGGACGAAAGCGCAATGGTCGACGGTTGCACCCGGTTTCAGGCGTTCCGACATGTGATCATCCCGATCATGTGGCCGGGTGTCATCACAACTGGCCTTTTCAGTTTCCTGTTGGCCTATAATGACTTTGCGGTCACCCAAATGCTGCTGAGTAAGGAAAATCAGACGGTTGTGCCCAAACTGTTTTCCTTCCTCGGAACAACACAAACCAAAGGCAACGTGATGTTTGCGGTCGCGGCTGTGGTCTCTATTACGGCACCATTGTTTGTGATGATTGTATTCTTCCAGCGCCAGATCGTGTCCGGCCTGACAGCAGGGGCCGTCAAAGGATAATTCTGTGACCACACTTCAAGACGCCAAGCGGGTTGTCCGCGCCCATCATGCTGCTCTTGTTGCAGCGACCCCCGACGGGATCGCGGCGGCATTGGCCGAAAACACCAGCGCCGATTGGCACTGGCGGGGGATGCATCCGTTTCATGAACAATATGGGGCAGCAGACGTTGCCGCGGTTTTCTACAAGCCGTTCCTGACCGCCTTTCGTCGCGTGCAGCTGCGTGAAGACTTGTTCTTTGGCGGTCAGAATGATTGTGACGATGGCGCAAGCACATGGGTCGGTTCAATGGGTCACCTGATGGGCCTTTTCGACGCGCCGTTTCTTGGCATTCAGCCCACACGCAAGATCGCCATGCTGCGCTATGCGACGTTTCATAAAGTCGAGAACGGCAAGATCGTCGAGACATCCTTGTTCGTGGACCTGCTGCACCTGATGATGCAGGCAGGCCAGTATCCGTTGCCACCGCAGACCGGCGCACATTTGGTGCAACCGGGGCCGATGACCCACGCAGGATTGCTTTACGACGATGCGGACCCGACCGCGGGGAACAAAACCCTGGACCTGATCAACCGTATGATCGGGGACATCAATGGTCACGAAAAGTACCAGACCCGGCAAGAGGAACTGAGCCAATGCTGGCATGACGATATGATCTGGTGGGGGCCTGCAGGGATCGGGGCGACCTATACGATCGACCGCTACATCGACCAGCATCAGACACCCTTCCGGACCCAAATCAAAGACCGCAAATTCAACGGGCACATCGCGCGCATCGCCGAGGGCGACTTTGGCGGTTTCTTTGGCTGGGCGAACCTGACGGTCACAAATGCGGGCGGATACATGGGCCTGCCAGCAGGTCAGCCTGCCGAGATGCGGGTCGTTGATATGTACCGCAGGGACGGCGAGAAACTGGCGGAAAACTGGATTTTCATCGACATGCTGCACTGGCTTAATCAACAGGGCCTCGACGTGCTGGGCCGCCTTAAGGAAACGTAAACGCCCCCTTCTTTTGGTCATAAATGCCTTTGGGGGTTTGGGGGCAAAGCCCCCACATCTTGCGCAGCAAGATCCCTACCGCAGCGGGCGATCTTCCACAAAAGCCCGCATATCATCAAAGACATCCGGTCGGGTAAAGAACAACAAATGGCCCTGCTCGGGATATCCGTAAATCGTAACGCCACCAATCTTTCTAGAAAAATTGCGTGTCTGCGTCGTCGAGAAAACACGGTCATTCAGACCGACAAAGAACGCCACCGGGATGCCCGAAAAATCCATGTCATCAGGCAGCGCAAAGCCCGGCAGACCCAAAGTGTGCGACAACGCCACGACAGGGTCCAGGCGCACGATGATCTTTTCTCCCTCGGATATGTCGCGTTCCAGCCGGTCTGCAAAGGCCGGGTCTTCCAGCGCATCTGGCCCATAAAGCAGCCCCGCCCAGAACCGTTTCCACACCACCTGTCGATCCAAGGATCCCGTCGCCACCATCGCCCGCACGATATCGACCACGCCGCGCCACACTGTCGGCACGCCGCCCCCAAACTCGACTGCTGTTGACATCGCAGCCACCCGAACGTTGCGCCCCTTGGTGATCTGCTGGGCTGCCAGCAAGGCGATGGGTCCGCCAGTCGAATACCCGATCAGAGCGATGTCTTTGTCTGGGTACGCATTGGCGAAGTCTGCAATCCTCTGAGCAACCACTGCGGGGCTGACCACATGATCCGCAGGTAGGTAATCAAGCCCCGGATACCTATAAAACGCCCTCGCGTACCCGTGTTGTTCCCAATCCGCGCTTTCCTCAAAAATGGCGACCGATGACAATGCGCCCGGAATGAAAATCGCGATACGATCTGATTGCGCCACAACATCTTTGTCAAAGGTCAGCGGCAACGCCTTGCTTTGCGTGGTCAGCGGCACACCACATGCCGCAAGCATCCAAAGCAGCCCTGCCGCCAGCATCGCCCGCAAGCCACACCTCACAGCAGGTTATCCCGCATCCGTCTTCCCACGCCGGTCATGCCGCAAATTCGCGTAGAGCACATGATTGCGCCACCGCCCGTTGATCTGCAGATAACTTTGCGCCACGCCTTCGTATTTGTAGCCGCATTGTTCCAGCAGGTTCCGCGACGGTGTGTTTTCCGGCAGACAGCCTGCTTCAATCCGGCTGAGGTCCAGCGCTGTGAACGCATAATGCACCACCGCTTCGATCGCCTCTTTCATGAAGCCTTGCCGCGCGTGTTGCTGCCCGATCCAATACCCAGTGGTTCCCGCCTGCGCTGGTCCACGTTTGATATGGTCGAGCGTGATTGCACCCAAGAGGGTTTGATCAGACCTGCGGAAAATGAAAAGCGGCAGTGCTGTCCCCGATGAAATCGAGCGTTGCGCCCAATAGACACGGTTGGTGAAGGCCTTGCGCGACAAGTGTTCGGGCGCCCATGTCGGCTCCCATGGTGTCAGGAACTCTCGGCTGGCGTCTCGCAGTGCCGCCCATGGTCGGAAATCCGCATGGGTTGGCGGCCGCAGCGTCAATCGTTCCGTCTGTAGCCGGACTTTGCGTTTGACGCCCAGCATCAGGCCGCGAGCCGCGCTCGCAGCGCATCAAGGGATGGGGCCGCTTGTGCCGGACCGTAAAGCGCCATCGCTGTGCCCGCATTGCCTGCGATCTGGCCGGCGTAGGCTTTGACGTCGCCTGTGGTGACATCATCGATATGCGCGATGGTTTCTTCCAACGTTGGGATGCGGTCCCAGATCGACAGCAGCCGCGCCAGACGTTCCGCCCGGTTTGAAGGGCTTTCGAGGCCCATCAGCAGCCCTGCTTTCATCTGCGCCCGCGCCCGTGCGACTTCGGCCGCCGTCATGTCGTCTGCTGCGCGTTTCATCTCGTCGATGGTGATCTTGGCAAGTTGGTCGATTTGTTCGGCGCTGGTGCCTGCGTAGATTGTGGTAAGCCCGGTGTCTTCGTAGGCCCCCGCCTGTGCGAAGACCGTATAGCACAGGCCCTGCTTTTCGCGAACCTCTTGGAACAGCCGCGAGGACATGCCGCCACCCATCGCGGATGCGTAAATCTGCGCCGTGTAGATTGCGGGGTCGCGGTAGTTTGGTCCTTCGAGCGCCAGTGCAAAGTGCACCTGTTCGAGGTCCTTGATTTCCCGCCGTTCACCGCCGCCAAAGGCTGCTGGTTGGATCAGGTTCGTTGGTCGTGTGACCGCCGAAAGGTGCCCGAACAGTGTTTCCGCTTGTTTGATGATCGCCTCGTGGTCAATCGCCCCTGCCGCTGACAGGATCATCTGATTGGGGCCATAGTGTTCGCCGACGAAACCGTTCAGATCGTCGCGCTGAAAGGCTGAGACCCGCTCGGACGGTCCAAGGATCGTCCGGCCCAAGGCTTGGTCCGGGTAGGCTACTTCTTGCAGCCAGTCGAAGACGATGTCGTCGGGTGTGTCGTTGGTTTGGCCGATTTCCTGCAGGATCACGCCCCGCTCGACCTCGATCTCTGCCGGGTCAAAGACCGGGTTGAGCAGGATGTCCGCAATCACGTCGAGGCCAAGCGCCACATCTTCTTCGAGAACCCGCGCGTAATACGCCGTCATCTCGCGCGAGGTATAGGCGTTGATGTAGCCGCCGACATCCTCGATGCTTTCTGCGATTTGCAACGCTGACCGCGTCTTGGTTCCTTTGAACGCCATATGCTCTAGAAAATGTGCGATGCCGTTCTGTTCGACCCGTTCGTGGCGTCCGCCTGCTTGCACCCATATCCCGATGGAGGTGGATTTCAGCCCCGGCATATCTTCGGTCACGATCCGAAAGCCGTTGGGCAAAGTGTGGGTCTGAATGGTCAAGTGGCGATCCGTTCTTTGATGATGCTTTGAATGTCGGCAAGGTTGTTCGCTGTGCGCGTCACCCGTTCCGGACGGTCATACAGGTCCGCCATGCGCGGCGGCAAGGGGGCAGCGACGCCTGACGCCGCGTTCACGGCGTCCGGGAACTTGGCCGGGTGGGCCGTGGCGAGGGTGATCATGGGGGTAGTGCCAAGATGCGCTTCGGCAACGTGCGTGCCAACGGCCGTGTGGGGGCAGAGCAGTTCGCCGTGTTTGGCAAGGTAGGTTTTGATCGCAGCCGAGGTTTCGTCTTCAGAGCAGCGGCCCGATTTGAAGGTGTCTTTCAGCATCTGGTAGGCGCCTTGGCTGATCTGGAAACCACCGCCCTTGAGGTCGTCCATCTGGCTGGCCACCGTCGCCCCGTCTTGGTCATAGGCGTAGAACAGGGCCCGTTCGAAGTTGCTTGAGACTTGAATGTCCATCGACGGGCTGATCGTCGGCTCTACCCCTTCTTTGGTGTAGCTGCCGGTTTCAAGTGTCCGGTGCAGGATGTCGTTGCGGTTGGTCGCCACGATCAGATCCTTGATCGGCAGCCCCATCTGCTGCGCAATGTAGCCTGCGAAGATGTCCCCGAAGTTGCCGGTGGGTACGGTGAAGGAGACCTCGCGATGCGGCGCACCCAATGAAACGGCACTGGAGAAGTAGTAGACGACCTGCGCCAGCACCCGACCCCAGTTGATAGAATTCACACCAGCAAGGCTGACCTCTTCGCGGAAAGCGAAGTCGTTGAACATATCTTTGACCATCGCTTGGCAATCGTCGAAATCGCCGTCGACGGCGAGTGCGTGCACGTTGGCCTCTGTCGGTGTGGTCATCTGGCGGCGCTGGACCTCGGACACCCGGCCATGTGGATAGAGGATGAAAACGTCGACAGCGTCGAGGCCGCGGAAGGCCTCCATCGCTGCTGAACCCGTGTCGCCGGAGGTCGCCCCCACGATGGTCACGCGGTCGCCGGAGCGGGTCAGGGCTGCCTCGAACATCTGGCCGATGAGTTGCATGGCGAAGTCTTTGAACGCGAGGGTCGGACCGTGGAACAACTCCAACAGAAAGTGGTTGCTGTCGAGTTGCACGAGTGGCGCGCGAGCTGCGTGGCCGAAACCTGCGTAAGCTTGCGCGATGAGGTGTTTGAACTGGTCGTCGGTGAAGGTGTCGCCGATGAAAGGGCGCATGACGGTGAAGGCGATGTCCTCATAGGACTGACCTGCCATCGCTGCAATGTCCGCCTTTGACAAAGTTGGGATGCTTTCGGGCAAGTACAGCCCGCCGTCGCGTGCGAGGCCGGTCAGCATGGCTTGCTCAAAGGTCAGAACGGGCGCGGTGCCGCGGGTCGAGATGTAGCGCATGTCAGGCGTCTTTCCGGGTACGGACAATCAAGTACAGGCTCATAATCGCCCAGACAGCCGCCAGCAAGAACCATGTGATCGCATATTCCAGATGATCGTTCTTGATGTTGGCCGTGTTGATGGGCAGCGGGGTCACGCGGGTGTCCGGCGGCGTGGCTTGGCTGGCGACAACCATGATTGGTGCCGTGTCCAGATGTGCGGACATCTGCGGCACATTGCGGGCGAACCAAATGTTCTTGGGCAGGTCCGGGTCGGGCGTATTGGTGTTGAGGTCATCAGGCCAGAGGATGGTGCCGGTGATGTCCATTTGATCGCGGGGCGGCGGTGCATCTTTGCCCTCAAGCGGGAGGAGCCCTTGATCGATCAGGATCGTATTTCCGCTGTCTGTCGCGAATTCCGAGATAACCCGGTAGCCAGTTCCCGCAGCTGTGCCGGATGTGAGGACATGAAGTTCTGTGCCAGTCGGCGTT
>CALILP010000039.1 GCA_938016515.1 uncultured Paracoccaceae bacterium | reverse complement strand
GGATGATTACCCGGATTGCGTCCACCACCCATGTCTCGGCATATGTCGCTGTAGTGGAACTGCTGGTAACGCCTGCCAGCTTGAAAAAACAACACTGCTATGACGATCAAGCTCATCACGATTTTCATTTGCATAGATGATTGCCGTCGAAAGTCTGGCGCAAGGCAAAAAATTTGTTGGTCGCTAGGCGGACGTTGCAGACATTGAATGCGTCTGGCACCTTGCTCAAAACTTGACGGAGAGCAACTAGTGAGCGGCAGAGGAACTGAGAATTCAGCGAAGCAAACGATCACCCCCTATTTCACTGTTCAAGGCGCGGATCGTCTGATGGACTTTTTGATCACGGCGTTTGATGCATCCGTAGTCAAGGAAAGTAGATATGACGAAGGCAGCGTTCAGCACGCGCGTCTTCAGATTGGCAACTCTTTAATTATGTTGAATGAATGCGCTGATGATTATCCTGCCAATGTATCTCAGATGCACATCTACGTCGAAAATGCGGATGATGCTTATCAAACGGCGTTAAACCTTGGGGCAGCATCGTTAATGGAGCCAAATGATCGCCCACACGGAGACCGGATGGCGGGCATCAAAGACCCATGCGACAACGTTTGGTGGTTGGCATCGAACCAAAATTAGCGAACACATCCGTCGGTTGCCGCTCGTAGGTCTGGGCTCGCAGCGGTCATGCGACCCCTGCCAATGGGATCACGATTGCGTCGCCAGCATTCGGATGGCGGCTTTGCGGATGAATGCCCAACTGGTCAAATTCAATGTTTCGAAAGTGCCTTAGGATGTGGCGGGTTGATTTGATCATTTTGGTAGCCTCTGTGACCGTCCCGGTCCTTCTTTGAAAGGCGAGATGCCGATCTTGATCTGCCTTCAACGGCGACCCAGCTTGAATGTTTGTGCGTGATTGGCGCGGATACTATCGGGGCCAGAGCCCAGTAGTTACGTAACCGAGCCAATCAGCAATTGTATGGTTGGCTGCGCCTTACAGGCCTAAATCAGAAAGAATGAGATCGACAATTGTTGTGTGAACTGCCGCCCGATCCGTGCCCGCGGGGTCTGTGCAGACGGGGTCGTCTTGCTCTTCTTCCAAGATTTCTTTTGCCATGGGCTTACACAGTGGCAACGCCGTAAAGTGCATGGCGGGAACGATGTTATCAATCTGTGCATCCGTCAGCAGTGCCGCAAAGCCGCTGCTATCGAAATCCGTGGCCAGAAGGCGATCCGTGCCATCGCCCAATCCGATCAGGTGCACGTTTTCGGCTAAATGAGCTGTCGCTGATGCTTCCAAACCCCACGTCAGCCCAGGATCAATCGCCGTCACATGAGTCACGCGGTTGTCTGAATACGAAGCATTCCAGAGCCTTTCATCAATCGATGCAATGTCGACGCCCGCTCTGGTCAGATCATCACAATGACTGGAGGCATCACCATATGTGTCGCAATGTGCAAGGTACCCAGCATGATCAGCCAGCACCCCACCCAGTGAAAGCGCTGTCCAACCACCATAGGAGAACCCAGCAGCCATAATACGCGCTGTGTCGATATGGCCGGCAAACTTTGGATCAGCGAGCAGCGTATCCAGCGCGAGGCTAAGATCTTTTGCCCGCGTCCAATGCTGCAATCCAAGCGCATGATCAAAATCGCCCCACGTTGAGTTCGGGTGGTTTACAGCGACGACGATCGCGCCTTGCTCTGCAAGGTCTGTGGCAAGCCAAGTCAGTGATCTGACGTTGCCACCCATCCCATGACTGAGAACGACAACGGGGTGGGTCCCCTCCAAGACCGTGGCCTCTTCCACAACGGTCACACCGTGGAAAACGGGGCTATCGGCGAATTGAAAGGCCCGACCGTCACCGGCAGAAGGATACCAGATTGCTCCGATCATCCCGCGTCCATGATGCGGGGCGTCAACACCAAATGGCGTGTAACCCGCAGGGTTTGAGAATGCTGCTGACGCAGTTATGCCAAAAGCGATTGCAGCGCTGAGTGCCGTTTTCATTGATCTTACTCCATATGAATTGCGATGTGCTTTTCTTGCGCGGCGCGGACACATTGCGCGTCCTAAAACCGGTTTGAGGTCGCCAAGATCGCGTTTTAGGAACTATCGTCAGACAAACCGACACCCCTAGGACGACCAGAATGCCAAGCCTTCCCATTCCAATGATCAGTTCGCTTTTTTTGGGATTCTTGCTGTTACGTGTATGGTTTGTTGACCGCAGGCACGGGCCTTTGGTCGTGCTGCTCGCCGTATGTGCGGTGCAAGGTGTGATAATTTCTCTTGCGCAGCACTATGGCGTACTGGGGTTCATGCTTGTCCAACCTGTGACTGCAACGTTCATCCCGCCGATGGCCTGGGTCGCATTTCAAACCACGGCTGTGCGGCACCATGTAAAAGCCGACTACCTTAACCTACTGGGCCCAGTTTGCGCGTTGGCAAGCCTTATCGTGTCGCCCAGTTTTCTCGACACGCTGATCCCCGCTTTGTCTGTTGGGTATGGTGTGGCAATCCTGTGGGTCAGTCGGCGGGGCGCCGACGCAATGCCACGTATGCGTTTGGAAGCAGGCGATCTTCCGGGGTACATCTGGCAGGTTATCGGGGTTGCACTGATCGCGTCCGCGCTCACCGATGTGCTGATTGTGACCGCACAATTGCTGGGGGCGTCATACCTACAGCCTTGGATTATTAGCGTCTACTCCAGCATCATGCTGCTTGTTGTTGGTGGTCTAAGCCTATCTTCCGCACTTGATACGGTTCCCACGGAAGATGACGACATTCCGGAACCTTCGCTGTCAGACCAAGATGTCGAGATCATAAGCAAACTGGACACGCTGATGTCCACACAAGAGCTCTATCTGAACCCCGATCTTACCTTGTCCTTGCTATCGCGCCGATTGCTTGTCCCGGCCAAACAACTGTCCACCGCCATCAACCGGACCACTGGCGACAACGTTTCACGCTATATCAACGCCGCCCGGATCAAAGCCGCCCAACGGCTGCTTATCTCAGGAGAAAGCATAACCAACGCAATGCTGGCATCGGGTTTTAATACAAAGTCAAACTTCAATCGTGAGTTTCTGCGGATATCAGGCAAAAACCCGAGTGAATGGCTCGCTGATCAACAAAGGTCCCTGTCTAGAGCTCCAATTTCAAAATCTTAACAGTTTTGACTGTTTTGGCTTTTCTTGTCTTCGCACGCCCAGGCCAAAATCCCGCATTTTCATAGGGATGTTGTCAAAGAAACTTACCCTGAAGATATCCCGCGCGTGGATCTGGGACCAGATCATTGGAAATGAACCCGACTAAGATATTGAAGGTGCCGCCCTGTGCAATTGCACGCAGCGCCGGGGACAGCGACAGAATGGTAGCGGCAGCAAGTCGTGTCATGAACGACGTGGGGAGGGCCTCATTTGATTGTTTGGAGCGGTTGGCGGATCGCGTGCTTGTCGCGGGCGAGCGTTTGGGTTTCTGCACGACTTAATATTGCGAGCGCTTCATCAGCATCGAGACCATTTGCTTGCGCCCGCGTCCAAATTTTGCGGGCGGAGGTCGGTGACCAAGGCAAGGCGGCTTGGGAAAGCCACCGACGCAACGGTGTCGGCAATGCATCATAGGTCTGCATCGGGTCAGCTGCCCGCCGTTTGCGACGCAGGCTGGTTTGGCCAAGATTGCAAGTCATGCGGCTGCTTCGGCGCGGCGCCATACTGGAAAGGGATCGACAAAGTCAGGCAGCATGTCCGGGCTGGTCGCAACCATCTCTGGCACAAGGCAGGCATCAAGACGCGCTTTGATCGCAGGCCAGTCGATTCCGGCCCCGATAAAGACCAACTCCTGACGACGGTCTCCCCACGGCTCTTGCCAATGTTCCATCAGATAGGCCCGTGCGCTTTCATGCTCGGGCCAGCGTTCCTGTGGCACGGTCGCCCACCAGGTCCCAAGCGGCGTCACGCTCGACAAAGACCCGGCGAGCGAAAACTCTGCGACCCACTCTGGACGCGTCGCAATCCAAAAGTGTCCCTTGGCCCGGATGACACCGGGCAGATCACCGTTCAGAACCGCCAGGATTTTTTCAGGAATGAACGGCTGTCGCGCGCGATAGACGTAAGACCCAACACCATATTCTTCAGTTTCGGGCGTGTGATCGGCAAAGCCATACAGCTCTTTGGCCCACATGGGATGCTCATGCGCCTTTTCGAAATCGAAAAGACCCGTGTCTAGAATCGCATCACCTGCAACATCGGAATGATCGACCTCGATGATCCGGGCATCGGCGTTCAGGCTGCGAATAATCTTGCGGGCGGCATCCACGCGGTCTGGGCCTGCGTCGCTGACTTTGTTCAAGATCACGACGTCGGCGAACTCAATCTGGTCAGTCAGCAGGTGGACAAGTGTTCGCTCGTCTTCCTCACCCATCGTCTCACCGCGATCACGCAGGAAATCATGGCTAGAATAATCTTTCAACAGGTTCACCGCATCCACGACCGTGACCATCGTATCAAGACGAGAGACATCCGCGAGGCTCTTGCCGAATTCGTCACGGAAGTCGAAAGTTGCAGCGACAGGCAGCGGCTCGGAAATGCCTGTCGACTCGATCAGCAAATAGTCAAAGCGGCCCTCGGCAGCGAGCCGTCTCACCTCATCCAACAGGTCGTCCCGCAGCGTGCAGCAAATACAGCCGTTCGACATTTCGACCAGCTTTTCATCGGTACGGCTGAGTTCTGTATCGGCCCGCACCAGATCGGCATCGATGTTCACCTCGGACATATCGTTGACGATCACCGCGACCCGGCGGCCCTCACGGTTGTTCAACACGCGATTGAGGAGGGTGGTTTTCCCCGCGCCCAGAAATCCTGAAAGCACCGTGACGGGAAGGCGTGTATCTGACATATTCGACTCCATTCGTTGCCCTGCAAGTCAGGTAACTTACTCAGTTACTAGATTGATGCAACAAGTAATGTTACATTTAGCCTCCACCTTGGAGAATATGCGCCCATGAAACGCAACTCACGTCTGTCGCTCGCTCTGCATACCCTTGGTCATATGGCAAGTGATCCGAAGCGTTTGCGGACCTCAGCGGATATTGCAGAGCATGCAGGAACGAACCCGGTTGTCGTCAGGCGTGTTTTGGGAAAGCTGCGCGAAGCAGGTTTGCTGATCTCGGAGAAAGGACATGCCGGGGGATGGCGACTGGCGCGCGGTCCCGAGCAGATTACTTTGGCGGATGTCTACCTTGCGCTTGATGAAAGCTTGGTTGCAAGCAGCGCACAAGAAGAGACCCCCTCCTGTTCAGTCGAGCACGTTCTACAAAGAAAAGTGGCATCGGTTCTCGAAGAGATCGAACTCAGCTTGATCGAACGACTGGCCGCAACAACAATCGCAGAAGTGCGCGAGACCGGAAGTATGGCGCACAGCTGATTTCGCTGGGTGCCTCGGGCCGCAATCACTGGTGACGATCAGCCTGCAATCATCTCGGACTGCCGGACAATAACTTCGGCCTGTTTGATCGAGGCGATATCGACCAGCCGGCCCTTGTAGACAGTCGCCCCTTCGCCGCGCGCTTTGGCGTCTTCCATCGCAGAGAGGATTTCACGGGCTTCGGCGACGGCTTCTTGCGATGGGGTAAAGACTTCGTTGGCCAGCGCGATTTGCTTGGGGTGGATCGCCCATTTGCCGACCATCCCAAGAGTGGCAGAGCGTTTCGCCTGCGCCCGGAAGCCTTCGTCGTGTGAAAAGTCGCCGAATGGTCCGTCAACTGGCAGAATGCCATGTGTGCGACAGGCCGCAACGATAGCCGCCTGTGCCCAGTGCCAAGGGTCAGAGAAGTGGCGATTGTCGCCGTGTTGCATGTAGTAGTTTTCCTGCGTCCCACCGATGCCTGTCGTCTGCATGCCCATGGAGGCTGCAAAGTCGGCCGCACCCAGTGACATGGCTTGCAGGCGAGGAGAAGACGCTGCGATCTCTTCGACGTGGGCGATGCCGGCTGCCGATTCGATGATGACTTCGAGGCTGATTGGTTTGGTTCGGCCTTTGGCAGCTTCCACTGCTGTGATCAGCGCGTCCACGGCGTAGACGTCAGCCGCGCAGCCGACCTTGGGGATCATGATCTGGTCAAGGCGGTCGCCTGCTTGTTCCAAAAGGTCAACCACGTCGCGATACCAGTATGGCGTGTCCAGCGAGTTGATCCGGACACTGACCAATTTCGTGTTCCAGTCTACC
>CALILP010000038.1 GCA_938016515.1 uncultured Paracoccaceae bacterium | reverse complement strand
CCATCCCATCCATCGACATCGGCGATCATGCCGGCCTCTGCCAGCAAGGCAGCTTCGACGCCAGTGCTGGCAGCCAGACCCGAGTTATAAGGTTTTCCCATCGTCCCGAATTGCGATTTCAGGCCCGCAGCCTTGGTGCTCGCCAATCCAAGCGCATTGCGTTTGACGTTGTCGTCTGTCGACAGCAGCAAAGACGCGGCCAGCGTAGCGCCAAAGGATCCGGCGGTTGCCGTCTGGTGAAACCCAATCTGGTAATGATCGCGCCCCAATGCAAGACCCATGCGCACCGCCGCTTCACATCCCGCAAGACCTGCCCGCATAAAGCTATCAATCGACGCGTTTTGCTGCTCGGCTATGGCCAAGGCCGCAGGCAAAACTCCGACCGAGACATGACCGATGTGCGCAAAATGCGTGTCGTCATAGTCCAACGCATGCGACGCGGTGCCGTTGTACAATGCAGTGGCCCGCGCCGGGCGCTGTTTGCCGTCAAATCCAGTTGCTTGAAACGCACCACCTTCGCCGTCCAAGACCTTGGCAAGAATAACGGACACCGGCTCAGGATTCCCGGCGATACCACAGGCGATCCAATCGAGCGCGGACATGCGCATCACGGTCAGCGCCTCTGATGTGGGCGTCGCTGTCGCCTGCTGAACAATGGTATCGGTTAATTCACCCATGCAGGTCAGCGGCGCGGCGCTCGAACGATCGGACGATCCGCTGCATAGCCTCGTTAAAGAACATGCCGGCGGCACCTTGCAGCAACTTGTTCTTAAACTCAAAATCCACGTCAAAGGCGACTTCGCACCCTTCCTCTACATCCCGGAACCGCCAGGTGCTTTCCAGATGTTTGAAGGGGCCGTCAATGTATGCGGTGTCGATCTGCTTTTTGTCTGGCCACAGGACCACACGGCTGCCAAACTTTTCCCGAAACACCTTAAAAGACACCACCAAATCAGCCAGCATCACCACATGATCGCCTTGATCCGTCGTCGACCTGATCCGGGCGGCTGCCGTCCAAGGCAGAAATTGCGGGTATGCAGCCACGTCGGCCACAAGAGCGTACATCTGGTCGGCGGTGTATGGCAGCACCTTTGTCTCGGAATGGGCGGGCATTGCGGTCTTTCGGTCGTGACTTCATGCAAGGATGTCGTAGAGTTGTGCACAAAATGCAAGCATTGAGGACCTCATGACGCACCGCCCCTATGTGATCGACCAGATGATCAGCGCGAAATCCATCGCCGCCAAGATTGAGGACCTGTCGACCAAGATCGAAACCGACTTTGCTGATACAGATAAATTGGTGGTTGTCGGCCTGCTGCGCGGCTCTTTTGTGTTTATTGCCGACCTGGTGCGCGAACTGGACTTGCCAGTGGAGGTCGATTTCCTAGAGGCCTCATCTTACGGCGATGCTATGGAAAGCAGCCGAGAAGTCCGTATTTTCAAAGATTTGCGCGGCACAATTGAGAATCGTGATGTGCTGATTGTCGAGGACATTATTGATACGGGTCACACGCTGCACCACGTCGTCGACTTTTTGAAATCAAAAAAACCTGCCCGGCTCAAGTCGATTGCATTGTTGGATAAACCGGCCCGCCGTGAGGTGGATTACAAACCGGACTATGTCGGATTTGAGATCCCTGACGAGTTTGTCGTGGGCTATGGCATCGACTTTGCCCAACGCAATCGCAATTTGGCGTTCATCGGCAAAGTTCGCTTCACCGAAGACACATGAACCCGATCTGGTTTCTGCGGATGAAGCGGTGGGCGCAGCGCCCGCCGTCCTGGTGGAAAGTCAAACTGGTGATCGCCGTCGTCTGCATTTGTTTCATTCTGTATGGGCTTGAAAAGGCAGACCTAATGCCCGAATGGATGGCTGCAGACCGCGCCAGCCCGCGCGGTTTACGCTAGACCCAGTTTTTCAGCCCGCGCTGCCCGCAACTGTGCGAAATCATCACCCGCATGGTAGCTGGACCGCGTCAACGGCGTGGCAGATACCATCAGGAACCCTTTGCCGTAGGCCGCTTTTTCATACGTTTCGAATTCTTCTGGTGTGACAAACCGATCCACCGCGTGGTGCTTTGGCGTTGGCTGAAGATATTGACCAATTGTCAGAAAATCGATGTCTGCTGCGCGCATGTCTTCCATGACCTGAACGACAGATTGCTTGTCTTCCCCCAGACCGACCATGATCCCGGATTTGGTAAACATCGACGGATCACGCTCTTTCACCCGTTGCAGCAGGCGCAAGGAATGGAAATATCGCGCGCCAGGTCGCACTTGTGGATAAAGACCCGGAACCGTTTCAAGGTTGTGGTTAAACACGTCAGGTTTTGCATCAACCACAATATCCAACACACTGGGATCACAGCGGATAAAGTCAGGCGTCAGGATCTCAATAGTGGTGCCCGATGATTGACGCCGAATGGCCCGGATCGTTTGCGCAAAGTGTTCGGCACCGCCGTCTTCGATATCGTCGCGATCGACGGACGTAATGACAACGTGCTTGAGGCCCAGTTTTTTGACCGCATCCGCAACGCGACCCGGCTCGAACACATCCAAGGCTTCTGGTGGTTTGCCGGTAGCGATGTTGCAGAAGGTGCAGGCCCGCGTGCAGACCTCGCCCATGATCATCATCGTCGCGTGGCCCTGGCTCCAACATTCGCCGACGTTGGGGCAGCCTGCTTCTTCGCAAACCGTCACCAACTTGTTTTCCCGCATGATATCGCGGGTTTGCTTATAGCCTTCGGACGTCGGCGCCTTCACCCGGATCCAATCCGGCTTTTTCGGCTGAGGCGCGTCAGCGCGGCGTTGCTTTTCGGGGTGGCGTTGGGCTGGGATTTTCAGATCACGCGGTGTCATCAGGCTTCCTTTACGTTAGGACCTACCTAATGACACCGTGCGGATTTGTCCAACCGACGCATTGCCGCGCATGGCGGGTTGAACCGGCGCGCATAGCCCCCGATCTACCCAATCATTGGACCAAATTTACCCTGCGTTTCTTCGTAATGCAGCCGCAACCGTTGCAAAGCGATCCGCAGCACAATCTTGCCAGAGCGCGCAGACCAGCCGAGCTTTCGTTCGGTGACTTCAAGCCCTTCCAGCAAACAACAGCACCGCAAAGCCACATCCCCAAGGCCATCCCCCAGATCAATCACAGCAGACCGAACCCTATCGCGTGCAGCAAGTGCAGCAGGTGGGGTGTGGCTGGTATCCGCCTGATCATTGGTGGAATTCAAGAACGCCTCACAGGTCAGCGTTGCCGGGCCACCGATCTGGGCCAGTTCAAAGTCTTCGCGCAGCCGTTCCCCTGCTTTGACCAGCTCAGCGCTTAGGAACGGGGTGCCATCGCGGTCTTTACGCCGCGAGAGGCCGATCAAAGGGCTTTCGGTGGCATAATATCGGGCCCGCGTGCGCATGCCGTCAACCTCTTGCGGGAAGCTCCACTCATAAACGCCAGCGTCTTGATCCTTGCGTTTCTCACAGAACCCTTGTGCACGGTTTTCATCTGCCGCTGTGAGGCTGCGCAGGGCAGCACGACCTGCGTTTGTGATGAAATACCGCCAGATCCGCCCTTCGTCATCCGGGCAGGTGATCCAGGACTTCAACGCCATGGCCTGTGCAATTTCGCGATCCACAACGGCGGTGCGCAGACTTTCCCCAGCATCGGTTTCGCGCACCACTACGGCTGTTTCCATCTCACGGGCGACGGCAAGCACGGCACGGGGTTCACAAAGGCGGCGCAGGATGCGCTTGGCCTCTTGATCGATGCGTTCTTGCGTCAATGTGGCCTCATCTGGGCCTGCAACGCCTGCATCATTCATTGTCTTGCGGGTCTTCTTGGCGTCGGATTGATCCGCCAGCGCCTTCAGCGCTGCATCAATCAAAGGATCGTCTCTGCGCCCTTCAAACCGGCGCACCTGACGCAGTATTGTCGAGGGGTGGCAATCGGTTGCACGCGCAAGTGCACGTATCGATAGACCGTCTTCTGTATGGGCAAGATAATGTCTGGCAGCCAAGGGGACCCACTTGGGCAGATGGCTTTGGGACTCACTGGCGGCAACTTTTGACATAACACTCTTCCTTTGAACGCCGTTCCTACACATCCCCCTCCCGATTTGGCGCGAAGGCCCAACGCAGTGCGCCGGACAGTAGGACAACGTTTCGATTTACGCTTTGTTCACGATGAAAACATGGTTGCAAAAGTGTAAATTTTTTCCAGCGCCCCGTGCGGACGTTTTGCGGTCTGCGCAACGGGAGGGAGAACTATGCGACGCTTGGGCACGTCAAGCATGAAACACGCTATGGGGGACCCGGCGATGAAAGATATACTGACACAAGCGACAGGCTTGAAACGCCCAAAAATCTTGGTGCGCGCGGCTCTGTTCGGTCTGGATGACTATGTCAGAGACCGTCACTTACGCCGCTGTCTGCGCATAGAAAAACTGCCAACGCCCGGACGGGCGCTGATCACGCTGTTGGACATTGAGAAACAGTTAAATTCCGAACGCGTAACAAAATCGGGTAACTATTTAGCCGCCCGTCACGTCGATATCCTGATCGCCATTATGGCCGAAGCACAGGCTTTTCGCACAGCGATCAGGCCTATACCGCGCTTGGTATGACGGCATGGCCTATACGAATGCGTCCGGCAAAGATGCTTTCTTTTCTGCGACATACGCCCGCAACGCCGCCTCGATTTCCGGGTCAAGGACGGGTTGCTGGTACGTGTCCAACATCCGCTGTACGCGCTGTGTCGCCAGGGCTTGCGTGTCGCGCGCGCCCTCTTCGTCCCAGGTTTCGAACGGCTTATAGTCAAGAAGATCTGACCGCCAAAATGCGCTCTTGAAGTTTGCTTGCGTATGCGCACATCCCAGATAGTGGCCACCGGGGCCGACTTCGGCGATGGCATCCATGGCTTGCCCGGTCTCACTGAGATCCACACCGCGTGCGAAGTGGTGAAGCGTTCCCAGCTGATCTGCGTCCATCACGAATTTCTCAAACGACGCAACCAACCCGCCTTCTAGCCACCCGCAAGCGTGCAGCATAAAGTTCACCCCAGACAACAAGCCTGTCTGCAAACTGTTCGCCGTTTCATACGCGGCTTGCGCATCTGGCAGTTTTGACCCGCAAAAGCTGCCCGCCGACCGGTACGGCAGACCCAGCCGCCGGGCCAACTGCCCCGCCCCATATGTGATATGTGCCGCTTCAGGTGTCCCGAACGTCGGCGCACCTGAATTCATGTCGATGGATGCCACAAATGTCCCCATGATCACCGGCGCACCGGGTCGGATCAGCTGGGAAAAGGCAACACCTGCAAGCACTTCTGCCAAAACCTGCGTCAGAGTTCCTGCAATCGACACAGGCGCCATTGCACCGCCCACAATAAAGGGGCTGATAATGCTGGCTTGGTTGTTTGACGCATAAACCTCTAGCGCGCCCATCATGATGCTGTCGAAGGTCAACGGCGAGTTGATGTTGATCAGCGAGGTCATCACCGTGTTGTTCTGCACGAACTCCTTACCGAACAGGATCTCGCACATCTCAACGCTGTCTTGCGCTCGGCTGGGTTCGGTCACGGACCCCATGAACGGCTTGTCCGAATAGACCATATGGGCCAGCAACATATCGAGATGGCGCTTATTGACCGGCACGTCGGTTGGTTCGCAGACCGTTCCGCCGGAATGGTGCAGCCACTTCGACATATACCCCAGTTTCACGAACTTTTCGAAATCATCCATCGTGGCATAGCGACGACCACCTTGTGCGTCGCGCACAAACGGAGGCCCGTAGACCGGTGCAAGAACAAGGTTTTTGCCACCAATCTCAACGTTGCGGTCGGGGTTTCGGGCGTGCTGTGTAAAGGTGCTGGGGGCAGTGGCACACAGTTTGCGGGCCAGGCCGTTCGGAATGCGCACACGCTCGCCCTCGACGATGGCCCCGGCGGCGCGCCAACGGTCTAGCGCCTCTGGGCTATCGACGAAATTGACACCGATCTCTTCGAGGATCCGGTTTGCGTTCGCCTCGATTGTATCAAGCGCCTCTTCTGTCAGCACTTCGTAGTTGGGGACATTGCGCTCGATAAATTTGGCGGTTTCGACACTGACCGCCGTCCGTTCTGCACGGCGCGCAGCCCCACCACCACCACGAGTACGGCGCGCACGCGCTGGTGCAGTGGCATCTGACATAGCATTTATCCTTTGGAACGTCGTTTTCTTCTGTGGTGATACCGCTGCAGTACCCCGGGCCCTGATGAAATTGCGGCCTATAAAGGGCAAAACCGACATTTACGGGAATTTGCGGCCGTGGCCTTGCACGTGGCTCTGTCTGGTTTTACGGAAGCCCTATGGAAAACATGCATCATGAACGCCTGCTGATCATTGATTTCGGCAGTCAGGTCACCCAGCTTATCGCCCGCCGCTTGCGCGAATTGAGCGTTTACTGCGAAATCCACCCGTTTCAGAATGTGACGGACGCATTTTTGCAAGAATTCGCCCCCAAAGCCGTGATCTTTTCGGGTGGCCCCGCGTCGGTCATCGATGACGGTTCGCCCCGGCCGCCCGTGTCGGTTTTTGATCTAGGCGTGCCCATCCTTGGGATTTGTTATGGCCAGCAAGTGATGATGCAATCTCTTGGCGGCAAGGTTGAACGCGGTCATGGCACCGCAGAGTTTGGACGCGCCTATGTGACCCCTGAAAGCGAACTTGCGCTGTTGGACGGTTGGTTCCAAACCAACAAGGAACAGGTCTGGATGAGCCATGGCGACCATGTCTCTGAAATCGCGCCTGGTTTCGCTGTTTATGGGACGTCGCCAAATGCACCATTTGCAATTACGGCAGATGTAGATCGCAATTTCTATGCCGTACAGTTTCACCCAGAGGTGCATCACACACCCAATGGCGCAAAACTGTACGAGAACTTTGTACGGCTGGCAGGTTTCACGGGCGATTGGACAATGGGCGCCTATCGCGAACAAGCGATTGCTGCCATCAAAGATCAAGTTGGCGACAAACCTGTGATTTGTGCCTTGTCCGGCGGGGTCGATTCTTCTGTTGCGGCGGCTTTGTTGCACGAAGCAATTGGGTCGCAGTTGACTTGTGTCTTCGTCGATCATGGCCTGCTGCGCTTGAACGAAGCCGACGAAGTGGTTGCAATGTTCCGCGACAACATGAATCTGAAAGTCATTCATGCGCAGGAACAAGAGCTGTTCTTGGGTGAGTTGGAAGGTGTCAGTGACCCTGAAACCAAACGCAAGATCATCGGCAAGCTGTTTATTGATGTCTTTCAAAAGTATGCGGACCAAATCGAAGGTGCCGCGTTCTTGGCCCAAGGCACGTTGTATCCCGATGTGATCGAATCCGTGTCCTTTTCGGGTGGGCCATCTGTTACGATCAAAAGCCACCATAACGTTGGGGGCCTGCCTGAAAAGATGGGCCTGAAACTGGTCGAACCTCTACGGGAGTTATTCAAAGACGAGGTTCGCGCATTGGGGCGCGAATTGGGTTTGCCGGCGTCCTTCATTGGCCGCCACCCGTTCCCCGGCCCCGGCCTTGCAATCCGGTGCCCCGGAGAGATCACCCGCGAAAAGCTGGAAATTCTGCGCAAGGCAGACGCCGTCTATATTGACCAGATCCGCAAACATGGTTTGTACGACGAAATCTGGCAGGCCTTTGTTGCGATCCTGCCTGTGCGGACTGTGGGTGTGATGGGCGATGGCCGGACTTATGATTTCGCCTGTGCCTTGCGTGCCGTGACGTCTGTCGATGGAATGACCGCAGACTATTATCCGTTCAGCCACGAATTTCTTGGTGAAACCGCAACACGGATCATCAATGAAGTCCAAGGGATAAATCGCGTGACATATGACATCACCAGCAAACCTCCGGGAACGATTGAGTGGGAGTAATCAATGTCTTACGCCGCGGTCTTCTGATTGCGGCGTTTGTCTATGCGGCGACATTTGCGGCCGTCACGGTCTTTGCCGCAACGTTTCAAAACACGTCAACTGTGCCGCAAGCCGACGTTATTGTCTGTCTTGGTGCAGGCGTTTCAGACCTTGGTGTGATTGATCACGCAGCAACCGAGCGGGCAAAGACCTGCGCCGGGCTGTTCACTGCAGGTGCGGCCCCTAGGGTGTTGTTTACAGGCGGTAATGACGTGCTAGGCGCCCCAAGTGCAGCACGGGGAATGTCGGTTGTGGCTATTCGTCTTGGTGTCCCACAGTCCGCAATTATTCTGGAAGAAAACTCACATTCCACCTTACAGAACGCGCTTTTCTCGGCCCCAATGATGGGACTATCTGATGATATCATCCTCGTGACCGAGGGGTTTCACCTGCCGCGCAGTAAGGCCAGCTTTGCAGGGTTTGGCATGTGGAACACTACGCTTTGGGTGTCAGAACCCTTTCGGCGCAATACGGACGGTACGATCAATTGGAAGATGATCCATCGCGAGACTTTGGCCGTGTGGTTTAACCTAGGGCGCTATGGCGTTTGGAAGGCCGCAAAAACAATTGGACTGACGAACATTGACCACTGGCTTGCCTAGCCATTGTAGGCCTCCAGCAGCAAAGCCGCTTCAAATTCTCCTGCGGCGCAACTTCCCAAATCGGCCGCTGTCTGACCACGCTGGAACCACGTATCCCTTGCCCTTAAGCCGGTCGAGACTTGCGGACCTATCCGCAGGGGGTTGCGGCCCCAATGTGTTCCGGTGAAGGGTTCATTTAGGAACCAATCCGTCAAGCTGGCCGCCGGTAAATCGGCCTTAGCAAACAGAAATCCCGCAATGCAATCGACCTGTGCCGCAACAAACCCGCGCAACTTGGCTTCTTCATCTCGGCGTTTGGTAATCTCGCGCAACGCAATGTCGGCGATGCCGTGCTGCACCTGAACAGCGTGGCCCAAAACATGAGCAACCAAGTAAGGTGCCTGCGGTGTGGCAGATGCAGCTTCGCTTAGGAACACTTTGTTTTCGCTGGTGCAATAGGCGACGCTTTGGTTCACACGCAGATCCGCACCGCAAGCCCCAGCGATCTGAGCAACGATCTGCAATGACGGCATCCTGTCGAAAGAGGCGCGTGCCGCAGCCATCACATCTTCCACAGGATCGGCGGCAGCAGTGCTCGCCAAGACGCCAAGAACACCCAAAAGATATCGCATCGCATCCTCCGTATTGCCACGCCGCATGAATACCTTAGGGTCCGGCCAAGACAAAAGGAACGCCCCATGTCCAATACCGCAAAAGCCGCTGTCTGGATGATCGGGGCGATCTTTTCGTTCAGCCTGATGGCCGTTGCCGGCCGCGAAGTCAGTGGCCAGCACGATACTTTCGAGATCATGCTATTTCGCAGCCTGACAGGTTTGCTGATCATGGTCTGCATCGCCAGCTTCTATGGAAAATGGCGCGCGTTAAGCCTACAGCGTTGGCAAACTCATATGCTGCGAAACGCAGCCCACTTTACAGGGCAAAACCTGTGGTTCTATGCCCTCACATTGATCCCATTGGCACAGGTCTTTGCGTTAGAATTTACGACGCCGATCTGGGTCATCCTGCTGTCCCCCTTATTGCTGGGCGAAAAGATCACACGCATTGGTATTCTTGCAGCCGTTTTGGGTTTTATCGGGGTTCTGATTGTTGCCCGTCCTGATCCGGTCAATATCAACGCGGGCATCGTGGCCGCCGGTGCGTCTGCCATCGCCTTTGCTTTGACGGCCATTTTGACCCGCAAATTGACGCAGACCGAGACGATCACGACGATCCTGATCTACTTGACGGTGACGCAGGCCGTCTTTGGGCTGATTTGTGCAGGCTACGACGGCGATATCGCTATGCCGACGTCACAGACGTGGCCTTGGCTAGTCGGTATCGGATGCGCGGGTCTGCTGGCACATTTTTGCCTGACCACAGCCCTGTCGCTGGCCCCTGCCAACATTGTTATGCCCATTGATTTTGCGCGTCTGCCTACCATCGCGATTGTCGGGATGCTGCTTTATGGCGAAATGATCGACATCTACGTGTTCATTGGTGCGGCCCTGATCTTTGGCGCAAACTACGTGAATATCCTGTCTCAATCGCGCAAATCAGTGGCCTAAACGGACCAATCCGGACTTTTATGCACCGTTTGCGCAGGTGAATCCGTCTGACGCGGCGTCATTAATTGACCCATAGGTCAGCACGTCCATAGGGTGGCCGTAGGGAAGAGAATCTTCATAGATAGGGACGGAGATATGAAAAACACACTCACGACGGCAGCAGCACTGCTGATGACCACCACGGCCGCAACTGCCGGTGGTCTTGATCGCGGCAGCAACAATTATTCAGTGCTTTTCGAGGATGGGAACTACGTCGAGCTGTCCTTCTCCAGCGTGCGCCCGGATGTATCGGGTGACTATCCAGCGGCACTTGGCGGTGGATCAACCGGCGGGATGGCTGAAGACTACAACAATTTTGGTGTCGCACTGAAATATGAACTGAATGATCAGTTCGATGTTGGCTTGTTCCTGAACCAGCCTTATGGCGCAAACGCTGACTATGGCTCTGGTGTTTATACGGGCCTTGCCGCTGATTGGGCGTCATCACAGGTAGCACTTGTTCTGAAGTACCAGGCGACGCCAGAGATCTCTGTCTATGGTGGGGTTCGCAGCATCGAATCCGAAGCTGAAATCACCATTCCAGACGCCTTGATCCGTGGCGGCCTTGCAGCAGCCGGTGCTGCAGGCAATGCAACCGCGGCAGCGCTTGCAGGCGGTGCGCCAGCCGGAACGCTGGACTATTCCGCGGAAACAAATTCGGATCGTCAAACCAGCTACATCATCGGTGCAGCCTACGAACGCCCCGAGATCGCGCTGCGCGTCGCATTGACGTATGAAACGGGTGTCACGCATTCGTTCGAAGCAACAGAGCTTGTTGCAGCCGTACCGACCGTATCAGGCACCTCTGACTTCGAAATTGAAATGCCGCAAGCTGTTACGCTGGATTTCCAGAGTGGGATCGCAGAAGATACATTGCTTTTCGGCTCGATCCGCTGGGCAGAATGGTCTGTCTGGGAAGTGCGCCCTGCAGGCTATGAAGCTTTGACCAATGACCGTGTGACCGGTCTGGATGACGATGTATTTACATACCGCATCGGTGTTGGCCGTCGGATCAACGATGACCTGTCCGTTTTCGGCCGGATCACATTTGAAGACAGCAACGGCGGCGAGGCGTCTCGTTTGGCACCAACCGATGGATCCACTGCGATTGGATTTGGCGGGTCGTACAACTACAACGGCATCAAATTCACGGGTGGTGTTGAATACGTCATGGTTGGCGATGCAACAGACGGTTCCGGCGTTGAATTTGCAGACAACTCTGCATTGGCCGTGGGTCTTTCTATCGGCTACCAGTTCTAAGCTTCAACACGATGTTGATACGAAAACCCCGCTGGTCCGCCAGCGGGGTTTTTTGTTGTCTAACCGCAGGTTTCGGGTTGCTGATGAAGCAGTACTGCCATCAAGTGCAACCATGATAACGCAACAATCCTTATCGCCCCGCGCGTGGCTAGAGCTGGGTCTGCTTTCTGTGATCTGGGGAGCGTCGTTTCTGTCGATCCGGGTCGCCCTGGACGAGATCGGTCCGCTGACTGCTGTCGCCCACCGCACGGGCTGGGCCATGATGATCCTTTGGCTTTACGTTGTCCTGCGCAGGTTCCCTGTGCCACATGACCCCAAGGTATGGGGTGCCTTTCTGGTGATGGGATTGCTGAATAACGCGATCCCGTTTTCCCTGATGGCATGGGGGCAGCTTCATATTGAAACCGGCCTGACATCGATCCTGAACGCCGCAACAGCCATTTTCGGCGTGGTCGCAGCAGCGATTTTCTTTGCCGATGAACAACTAACCCCGCGCCGCGCCATCGGGGTGTGTGTCGGTTTCGCCGGGGTCTGCACAGCAATTGGTCTGGACGCCTGGCGCAGTTTTGATCTGCGGTCCTTGGGCCAATTGGCTGTGATTGCTGGCACAATCAGCTATGCCCTTGCGGGCGTCTGGGCACGAAAACGCCTGTCCGGTCTTGCCCCGCAAGTTGCAGCGGCCGGAATGCTGACCGGGGCAAGCCTGATCACGATCCCCATCGCGATGGTATTCGAAGGGCCTTTGACCTTTGATCTGGCGCCGCGCACATGGACCGCGATTGGGTACTACGCCTTGATCGCAACCGCCTTGGCCTATCTGTTATACTACCGGGTTCTCGCAATGGCAGGCAGCGGCAACCTGTTGCTGTGTACGCTGTTGGTTGCGCCAGTTGCGATTTTGCTGGGGGCCATCGTTCTAGATGAAGACCTGCCGCTCAGATCCTACTTTGGATTTAGTTTGCTTGCCGCGGGTCTTTTGATCCTTGATGGCCGTCTTTTACAACGCGGCAAGCACCGCGCGGGCCGCGCGTAGACCTGGATCTTCACCACCACGTCCCAGACGCTCCATCGTCGTTCCCATCGCGGCATATTGCGCCTTAGGGTCCGCCATGGTCGCGCGCAGGCTTTCCGCGATGGCATCAGGCTCGCACTTTTTGCCAATAAACTCTGGGATCACGCGACTGTCCGACACAAGATTGACAAGCGTCACCGTGTCCACCCGCAACATGCGGCTGATCAGCACCCGCGAGATTGGCGACATGTCATAGGCGATCACCATCGGCGTCCTATTTGCGGCAAGTTCCAGCGACACAGTGCCAGAGGCGGCAAGCGCCACGTCCGCCGCCTTAAACGCCGCCCGCTTTGTGGCGGTAGCTTGCGCCGGGATCAACAGTGGGGTCACTGGCCAATGGGTTGTCTGTTCACGGACCAAGGCCATCACAGGTTCTGCGCAAGGCACAACAAAAGTTGCATCCGGATGATGGGCCGCCACCTGCCCCAAGGCCGCACCAAAGCGATCTGACAGACGTGTCACTTCGCCTTTACGCGATCCGGGAAGCGCCAAAATCAAAGGTCCGGTCACAGCGTGCTTGGCGCGAAATGCCTGTGCTTGTGTATCCGTCGCAACGGGTTCTGCCACAACCGGGTGGCCCACAAAATCGCAAGTCATGCCTGCTGCTTGCATATAAGGTGGCTCGAACGGGAACAGCGCCAAGACATGATCGATATGTTTCGCCATCTTTGCCGCCCGACCGGGACGCCATGCCCAGACGGTTGGGGCGACATAATGGATCGTCTTGATGTCCGATCTGGCCTTCACCAGCTTGGCTACCCGCAAGCAAAAATCCGGGCTATCGATGGTCACCAGAACGTCAGGCTGCGTGGCAATGATCGCATCAGCCATCTGGTGGATACGCGCCTTTAAGGCGCGGTACTTTGGCAAGATTTCGGCCAATCCCATGACGCTGAGTTCGTCCATTGGAAACCGGCTTTGCAGTCCCTGTGCCTGCATCAAAGGCCCACCAACACCGTCAAATGAGATATCATCGCGCAAGGACGCCAGACCAGCGATCAAAGCACCACCCAGCTTATCGCCCGACACTTCGCCTGCGATAACGAAGATCTTCACGCCCCGCCCCTTGGTCGCACCCAAAGGAACATGCCATTGGCATCAAGGGTTTGGACGACACCTTTCAGGTTCAAAACCATGACACCGTCGGCCTCGATCACGATCCCCGCAAGGCCTGCCTCTGCCGCTTGCATTGCCGTCTGAAGGCCGATGACAGGTAAATCTGCGCGGCGATCTTGGGTGGGTTTCGGCCCTTTAAACAGAATGCCGTCGTCCGCGTTGTTTGTCGGGTCTTCGGTGCCGGTGAACCAATCGGCAACACTGCCGACGGTCTCTATCGCTGCGTCAAACAGGGTGCCCGGGTCTGATGAGGTCAGGGAGTCGTGGAATGCTTTCAGCATGGCATCCGTTCCTTCTGGTCCTTCACGGGCCAGCACGCGGCCCATGCGTATAACACAAGCCTGTCCGCTGTCGGCGGTGCCCATGTTATGCAAAGCCTTATCGCCAACCTGCGCATCAGCCCGATGCCAATCGGTTGGCTTTGCGACTGTCGGAATGCCTGTGATCGGCAACAGATCCGGCGCGATCTCATGTGCGGCGCTTATGCGAAAGCCGTACTCTTCGAAGATCGCGATGACAGCCCGCAAGGCACCGTCATCACCCGCCCCAATGGCCGCTTGTATGCGGGGAACCATTGGCAAGGTAGCGGCATCAATTTCGGCTGGATCGATAGGTGGGCGACGCATTGCGCCCGCCATGCAGATGTCCGTGACGCCCTTAGCCTTCAAGACATCAAGAAAGCTGCCCAAATGTTCGATCCGAAACGGAATATCAACGTCGAGCACCGGCGGAAAACCATCCATTGCGCACACCAGATAGGGGCGATCCAAACGCGCAGCCAAAGCCGCAGGAAGGTCGCCAGTGCCTGCGATCAGGGCCAGCATTACTTGGGGGTCAGAAAGCCGCGTTCGCTGGGTGCGAGGATGAAGTCCACCATCTCGCGCACGAAGGCACTTTCGCTTTCATCCTGCAGGCGCGCGGCACGATCATGAAACGTCCCCTCGCCGTCTTTGAGCATCTGAAACGCGGCCCGCAAGGCTGTGATATCGCTGCGGTTCACGCCTTTGCGTTTCAACCCCACCAGGTTCAGCCCATCAAGCTCGCCGCGTTGTCCCATTACAAGTCCATGGGGAATCACATCACTTGTAACCATCGAAAGCGCACCGATGATCGCGCCTTTGCCCACGCGCACAAATTGGTGCACACCACAGAGCCCACCAACGATCACGTCGTCTTCGATCACACAATGGCCTGCAATGGCACTGTTGTTTACGATCACAACTCGGTTGCCGACCAAGGCATCATGGGCGACGTGACATCCTGCCATCAGCAGATTGTCGTCCCCGACGCGGGTCACACCGCCGCCGCCTGCCGTGCCCGTATTGACGGTCACATGTTCCCGGATCCGATTGCGCCGGCCGATCCGCAGCGACGTTTTTTCACCGCCGAACTTAAGGTCTTGCGGGATCTCCCCCAACACGGCAAAGGCGAAAACAACCGTTTCGTCGCCAATATGTGTATCGCCTGTCACCACGACATGGCTTTTCAAAACCACGCCTCGCCCCAACACAACTTCCGACCCGACCACACAAAGTGGCCCGATCGAACAGTCCGGCCCTATGACCGCGCCGTCTTCCACAACAGCAGAGGGGTGGACGCCCGCCATCAGCCCTGCATATCCATCATGGCCGTAAATTCGGCCTCTGCTGCCATCTCACCGTCCACAGTTGCAACGCCTTTGAATTTCCAGACTTTGCCGCCAGCTTTGCCTCGCGTGGTTTCGATATTCATCTCTAAAACGTCCCCCGGAATGACCTTGCGACGGAACTTGCAGCCATCGATCCCCATGAAATAGATCAGCATATTGCCATCCGTCAGATTCAAAGTCGTCCCAACCATCACGGCAGCTGTTTGGGCCATGGCCTCGACGATGGTGACGCCGGGCATGATGGGAGTTCCCGGAAAATGGCCCTGAAAGTGGGGCTCGTTCATAGTGACGTTCTTGATCCCAACGGCAGAGGACGTTCCATCAATGGCGCGGACCTTGTCGACCAGAAGAAAAGGATACCGATGCGGCAAAATCGCCTGAATTAGGTGAATATCAGCGCTTGTTGGGGTCTCAGACATCGCGTCTTCCTTGTCGTTTTCGCAGCCATCACCGGTTGCGGGCATTCGGTTCAGTACCAATTCACTCAGGTACGGACAAGTCGCCGTCGCCGTCTGGCAAATCCGGGACTATCAATTCTTCATCGTCTGTCGGGGTCGGCTCATCTGGGCGCAGGGTCGGACGCTCTGACGGGTCAAGAGTGCCATCACCTAGTGTCGCATCGATCAGCGCTATGGCATCTTCAGTTGCATTCGCACTGCCAAGCGCGCGGATGACGGACCTGCGATCCATCGCAACAACCGCACCGCGTTCGACCATCATCGCCGCGATCAAAGGCTGGATACGTTCGATGAACTGGGTTCGTTCCGAATCCCGCAGGTTCACAAGGCGGGTCTGTTCTGCTTCGCGACTGGCACGTACAAACTGCGCGCGCTCGTCAAAGGCATCTGCTGCCTCGCGAAAGGCATCTGCTTCCATCGTTGCGCGACCAGCTGTAAGGGCACTTTCTTCGGCAAGTAATTCTTCGGCCAGCAGATCGTTTTCTGCTTGAACACGTTCACGCTCGGCTGTCAGTTCCTGCGCGATCCGCTGGCCGTACAAGCTTTCGCCAAAGACACGCTCAAAATCCACGACCATGATCGGCGACGGCAAAACGACTGTCTGGTCTTGTTGCTGTGCTGTCGCGGACGTGCCGATGGCCGCAAAGGCGGCCAACAGACAGACGCGCAAGACCGCCCGCATCAGAACTGGGTCGAAATCGTCACGTCGAAGGTCTTGGTTTCATCCTCATCCTGCGCATCCAGCGCCTCGGTGAAGTTGAACCGAAGCGGACCCACAGGCGTGTTCCAGAAGATCGATACACCTGCCACGGTCCGCGCTGTGTAGTCGTCGTAAAGAACATCTGCGCCAAAGGTTTCGCCAACATCCCAGACAGAGCCGTGATCAAGGAAGACACCACCAGAGATGCCATATTCTTCTGGCAGACCAAGCGGGAACTCTGCCTCCAGGCGGGCCACAGCAAATGTATTGCCACCCAGTGCGTCCCCGGTTGCCGCGTCACGCGGTCCGATGCCGCCCGCATCAAAGCCTCGCAGAATTCGCGAGCCAAGGAAGAAGCGATCCGTTACGCGGCTGTCGTTATCGGCATAGCTTAGGTTGCCGCCTTCCAGTGTCGCTCGCAGTGTCAGCTCTTCACTGAACAGCTTTGTTTCCACCGCAGCAAGAGCTGTTGTTCTTACAAAGTCGCTATCGCCAAAACCGAACTCTTGTCCAAAACGGAACACGTAGTTTGTGACCGGATCAACGCCACCACGCCGTGTATCAAACGAATAAGTGTATCCCACCGAATTCGTGGATATCGAGCCGCGCTCTGCTTCTTCGCGAATGACGATACTGACATCGTCATCAACGTCTGTCAGATCTTCGTAGTTAAATGCGTAAAAGACAGACAGCCGTCCGTTATCACTGACTGGGAAGTTCAAAGACGGACGCAAAGTGAATGTTTCGGTGTCGAAATTCGCGTTCTCGTTGTCCGTGGTCCGATAGTCCAAACCGATCCCGAACCGCAGGTCGCGGCCCAGAAAGTTCGGTTCTGAGAAGTCAAAGTTGAAGACCCGGTTTGTTTCGGCGGTCGACACCTGAAAATCCAGCTGCTGACCGCGCCCAAGAAAGTTTTGCTGCCGGTAGCTGGCCAGCAGGCCAAGCCCCACGTCCGTGTTAAAGTTCGCACCAAACGTCAGCGATCCTGTCGGCCCTTCGGCCACATCAACGTCAATGATCACTTGACTTGGGGTCGACCCTTCGCGTGCATCAACGTCAGCGTTCCGAAAGAACCCAAGCGCGCGAATGCGTTCTGCGGCTTCGCGAACTTCGCGCGGGTTGAATGGATCACCTTCGACGACCCGGAACTGATTACGGATCACCCGGTCAAGAGTTGTATTGTTACCCTCGATGTCGATGCGTTCGACAAACACACGCTCTCCGCGCACCAATGCGAACTCTACGTTCAGCGCAAGACCACGCGGGTCGCGCGTGATACGCGGCTGAACCTGCAGGAAATTGATACCCATGCGGGTCGCAAGAATTTCGAGACGTTGGATATCGTTTTCAATTGCAACCGGTGAATAGGTCTGACCACTGCGGGTCTTAAGCGCCGCCTGGAAAACGGCGGCGTCCGCTTCCGGAATCTGGCTACTGACGGTAACACCACCAAAGGTGAACTGCTGACCTTCTTGCACATTGAACGTCACCAAGTAGGCGTCCCGCTCGCGCGTCAGGGACACATCGACGTTTTGCACCTGAAAATCGGCGTAGCCGCGTGATTGATAGAAATCGGTCAACAAACGACGGTCCACAGCGATCCGGTCCGATGCGAAAGTATCGCGCGAGATGATATTGCGCAGGACACCTGCTTGCTTGGTATCCAAGACCCGACGCAAGCGCCCTTCGGAATAGTTGCGGTTTCCGACGAAGGAAATGCGCTCAATCTCGGTCAAACCAGATTCGACAACTTCGAAAACCAGATCGACCCGGTTTTCTGACAAAGGAATGATCCGCGGTGTAACAACCGCGTTAATCCGGCCAAGGTCTGCGTAAATCTGAGTGATGGCAGCCACGTCGGCCTCGGCCTGCGCTGGCGTGTATACGCGACGCGGCTCCGACTGGACAGCCGCAAGCAATTGCGCATCCCTGACCTGAGAGTTGCCTTCGATGTTGATCCGGTTGATCGTCGGATATTCCACGACGTTGATCACCAGTGTATTGCCTTGCGTCGTGACATCCACGCTTTCAAACAGACCCGATCCGCGAATCCGTTGGCTGGCTTCATTCACGGCTGCGGCGTCCACTGTCTCACCGCGTGAAATGCCAGCGAATGTCAGGATGGTGCCGTCCGCAACGCGTTGGTTGCCGTTGATAGACACCGCCCCAAAACTAAAGTTCTGGGCGAACGCTGGGCCCGATAAACTGCTGATGATTGCTAATGAACTGACTAAGGCTGCTACCTTAGCGCCCGAGGTGAATTGCCCGAAGGCGCGCTTCGTCCGAAGGTTCATCCCAAATGCCCGCTTTGCTTAATATTATTAAGGCAAAGCGGTAAACTGTTCTGAAGGTGTTGTCAAAAGCAACAAAGCACCCCTAGGGGTGCGAATGTCAAAAAAATCTAGGTTTTGTGGCGCGAACGTCGCAGCCAGTTAACCCAGGATAAGGTATGCTGCGAAATATAGCGATCCAATGACCGTTGCCGTTGTCAAAAACCGATCAAGGTTAATGTTCACCAAAACCGTCATGCCTTTGTAGCCTTTTGCAAGCGTCTGCATATCAAAACCCCTTTCCGTTGGGAAAAGAATAGCTTCAGAATATGGCGAAAAATGGACTCTGGTGTCGCATTTCTGTGGCTTGCAATCAGGGGCAAAGCAATATGTCGTTCAGCAGGCCGAAGACCATAAGTGCTGCAATCAGCGCCAAACCAATCGACATCAGCACGCGCAGCGCTGCATCAGATGGTTTGCGGCGGGTAACGGCTTCATAGGCATGGAATACCAGATGACCACCATCAAGGATTGGAATTGGGAATAAGTTCAGCAGGCCGACAGCCACGGACAGGATCCCGATGAACAGCACAAAGCTTTCTGTCCCTTGCTGCGCCATCGAACCGGACGTCTGTGCAATCCCAACAGGGCCGGACAGATTACAGCTTGAGATCGATCCCGTAATCAAATGCCACATCCCCGACAAAGATGTGGTGATCCGCCACCAGGTTTCCTGTGTCCCAAGCCACAATGCTTCCCCCGCCCCGATGCTTTTGGCCTCAGGCTCGAAGTACAGACCGCCATAGAGGCCAATCAGATAAAGGGTCTCAAAGCCGCCTTCCGGCAGTGGCCGATCGGACCTGCGCGGCGTCATCGTTGCGTCAAAGGTTTCGCCATTGCGCGCGACCGTCAGCCTCAGCGGTGCACTGAGGTTTTGATCCTTCGCCTCGACGATGTCGTTGAATTTATAGATGTCTTCGCCGTTAATCTGCATGACCACGTCGCCAACTCGGATGCCTGCGTCATCAGCCGCAGAGCGCGGCACCACGGATGAGATCAAAGGAAGGCGCGGATGCGGGCCTTGAACAGTGATTTCGTTCCCATCGCGCAGGACGCGATATTCCAACGTTCTGGCCGATGTCACGATCTCAGCATTTTGTAGAAATGCGCCCAAAACCTCTAGGTTATGTCCATCAACTCCAAGGATTTCGTCGCCCAACTGCAATTCCGAGACATAGCTGGACGGAAGGTCCGGTGATCCGCCATACGTCAGCGGTTCGGTCACTTCACCGTTCCACATCTGATAGCCGGCGAAAATGAAGATCGCCAAGATGAAGTTAAAGATCGGGCCCGCCGCAACAGTCAGCGACCGCGCCCAAAGCGGGGCGCCCAGCATCGTGCGTCGCTTTTCAGCCTCTGAAACCTGACCGGTTCCGCCAACACTGGCCGCGTTCGCATCGCCCAGAAACTTGACGTACCCGCCAAAAGGAAGGGCTGCGACCTGCCACTTTGTCCCGTGTTTGTCCACTTTTGAGAACAGCACTTTGCCAAACCCAATGCTGAACACTTCAGCATGAATGCCGCACCAACGGCCCACGATATAGTGGCCGTACTCGTGGATCGCCACGATCACGGACAATGCAATGACGAAGAAAATCAATGTCCAAGCGGTCCCGCCAAGGGCCGGCAAAATTGACGCTAATTCCAATGGTCTACCTCAAGTCTGCTATCGCCTCGGCCGCACGGCGTCGGGCAAGGGTATCGGTCTGCTGAACCGTATCTAGTGTCATTCTGGCATTTTTCAGCCCATCACGAGACGTCATCGTGTTGAGAACCTTATCAACAACAGGTGCCATTTGGGTAAATCCGATGTCGCCTGCGATAAACGCGTCAAGCGCACGGTCCTTTGCAGAGGTAAACGCAGCCCCCATCAAACCGCCCTCTTCCATGACCGTCCGCGCGATTTGCAAGGCAGGATAGCGCGCCGCTTCGGGTGCCTTAAACGTCAGCGCACCAATTTGTGCAAGGTCCAGCCGTTCGACCGGCAATTCGGTTCGTTTCGGCCAGTTCAGTGCAAAGCCGATTGCATGGCGCATATCGTGTGGCCCAACGTGCGCCATAATGGCCCCATCATTGAAACCTACCATCGCATGGATCAGGCTTTCGGGATGAATAATCGCTTCAATTTGGTCAGGACGAACGCCAAAAAACTCTTTTGTTTCAATCAGCTCCATCGCCTTGTTGAACATAGACGCACTGTCGATTGTGATCCGCTGCCCCATGTCCCAATTTGGATGGCTCGAAGCCTCAGCCAACGTCGCGCTTTCCAGTTTGTCCAACGGCCAGTCGCGGAAGGCACCACCAGAGGCCGTAATGATAATACGCTCTACCGCTGCGATGTCTTCTCCAACCAACGCCTGAAAGACCGCAGAATGTTCGCTATCAACGGGCAACACAGTCGCACAGTGGTGTTTCGCATGGTCCAATAGGATCGGTCCGGCCGTGACCAAAGATTCCTTATTTGCCAAGGCCAAAGTGGCCCCCTGTTCCAGCGCTTTCCAGCCAGGTGCCAGACCGGCCGCCCCCACAATACAAGACATCGTCCAATCCGCAGGACGCGTTGCCGCATCACAGATCGCATCCGCACCTGCAGCAGCTTCAACCCCGGATCCGATCAGTAAGTCTTTGAGCTGCGGTAACAGATCGTCGTCTTGGATCACTGCGATATCGGCCCGCAAATCCCGCGCGTCTTGTGCCAGTTGCAAGACGTTGCGCCCCCCTGTCAACGCGACCACATCGAAAGCCTTGGGGTCACGTCGGATCAAGTCAACTGTATTTTGGCCGATGGATCCCGTTGCGCCGAGGATCGAGACTTTCTTCAAAACGCCACTCCGGGAACGTTAAAGACATAAGCGACCAGCAGCATGAACAAGGCCGCGCCAAGCAGCGCATCAAAGCGGTCAAACAGACCACCATGACCAGGGATCAGGGTCGAACTGTCCTTAACCTTCATGCGTCTTTTCAAAGCACTTTCGGCGATGTCACCCATCTGGCTGGCAAAGCTCAACACCATCGAAATCAACACGATAGACCAGCCTGCGTTGGTGAACAAAGTGAACAGGAAACCCACAATACCGGCTGCAATCCAGCCAGAGGCTGTCCCGCTCCAGGTTTTCTTAGGGCTGACCTTGGGCCAGAACTTGGGGCCGCCGAAGGTCTTGCCGCCAAAGTAGCCAAAGATGTCCGTCGCAATCACAACCAGCATCAACCAAAGGATCCATGTGAACCCATAATCAGTTCGGAAATGCACCAGTCCCCAGCCGGCCACCTGAATGCCCAGGGCAAAACAAAAGAAGGTAACCCGCTCTTTCTTAAGGTAAAATGCGCCGATGGCCGGAACCACAAGGAACAACAATAGGGCTATCCAATTGTCATCAAGCAGCTGCCCGGACATGACGGATGCAAGCCCCGCCGCCAAAAGCATTCCTGATGTTGCCGATTCTGGCCGGATCATCATCCACAGTTCCCAGACCATCACTGCAGTCACAAAGACCACCATCATCTGGAACCAGACACCGCCAAGGATCACACCAACAGCACCAACGACCGTCATGGCCGCGCCGGATGTAATCCTGACGGTCAGATCATCCCAGTTACCGGGGGGACTTGGCGGGTCTTCAGCCATCGTCAGGCAAGAACCGCCCCAAAGCGACGCTCACGGTTGCCGTAATTGCCAAGGACTTGGCCAAACTCTTCTGCTGTAAAGTCGGGCCAAAGCGTGTCGATGAATTCATATTCTGCATAGGCGGACTGCCACAGCAAAAAGTTCGAAATGCGCGCTTCGCCACTCGTGCGGATGACAAGATCAGGGTCAGGCAGGAATTGCGTATCCAGGAACCGGCCAAGCGTTTCGGCGTCAACATCCTTGTGGGTCAGGCGACCCTGTTCAATTTCAAACGCCATTTTCTTGGCGGCACGGGTCACTTCGTCCCGCCCGCCATAGTTCAATGCAATCGTCAGATGGACGCGGTCGTTGTGGGACGTCAACATCTCAAGGTTGTCCATCAAAGATACCAGCTTGTCGTCCAGCTTCATCCGGTCGCCAATAAACCGGACGCGCACGCCCTCTTTCAACAGATCGCGCGCCTCGCGCTCAATGTAGCGACGAAACAGGCGCATCAGGCCAGCGACTTCGGACTGAGTCCTTTTCCAGTTTTCAGTGGAAAAGGCGAAAATTGTCAGATGCGAGACGCCAAGATCAGGACAGGCATTCACAATTTCACGGACGCGCTTGGCACCGGCGTGGTGACCAAACAAACGTGGACGCCCGCGTTGCTGCGCCCATCGGCCATTGCCGTCCATAATGATGGCCACATGGCCGGGACCTGTGTGTTCTGTAACCGCGTCTTTGGCCATTGGATGGCTTCCTTACATTGCGCACCACACCGGGTGCTTGTCTGACTACTCGTGAACGTAACTTAAACTTGCATGATCTCGGCTTGCTTGGTCTCAAGCGTGTCGTCGATGATCTTGATATACTTGTCTGTCATTTCCTGAACTTCAGCTTCCCAGAATTTCTGGTCATCCTCGCCCATGCCATCCGACTTGGCTTTCTTGATCTGATCCATACCGTCCTTGCGGAGGTTACGGATCGAGACCCGCGCGCTTTCGGCGTAGCCACCGGCCACTTTGCCTAACTCGCGACGGCGCTCTTCGTTCAATTCCGGGATCGGCAACATGATAATCGTGCCATTGAGTTGCGGATTGATGCCCAAACCGCTTTCGCGGATCGCCTTTTCAACCTTGCCAACAAGGCCCTTGTCCCAGACATTGACCGTCACCATCCGGGGTTCGGGAACGTTCACCGTACCCACCTGATTGATCGGTGTCATCGACCCGTAAGCATCCACCATAATCGGTTCCAGCATCGAGCCAGAGGCACGACCTGTCCGCAACGATGCAAGCTCTGTGCGCAGGTTTGCAACGGCGCCATCCATGCGGCGGCCTAAATCATCCGTATCAAGTTCAAAGTCGTCTGACATGTCTTCGTCTGCTCTTTTAGTCGGTGCATTTTGCACCATCGTGTTTGCCCGCTCATAAGACAAAATCGGTTGAGTGTATAGCGTGCACAAGGTGTGCAGCGCAGGTGCACAAGGCGGTGCGACCTTTTCATCATGCAATTAAGCTGCATTTCAGGCAGCAATCAGGAGATTTCCGGGCGATTGTATCTGCCCGACAAACATTAAGCCAATCGGCCTTGATCCGCCCCCTGATGATCAGCTTAATGGCGAAATAGCGCCGTTGAATCAGGCATTGGTTTAGCTGCACTGTCGCTTTCTGTGGATTTGCCGGTAAAACTGGTGCTTTGCAGATCATCTGCTGCCAGACCACCTTTCTCCCCCCAAGAAGGACGGATCCCGATGACGATTGCCACACAATACGAGCGCTACATGCTTGAGTTGATCAATGCAGAGCGCGCCAAAGTCGGCGCCCCGGCTTTGCAGCTTGAACAGAATCTCAATGCAGCGGCTGATGCCCATTCTGACTGGATGCTGGATGTCGACATCTTTTCCCATACAGGCGTGAACGGCAGCTCTCCGACCAAACGGATACGGGATGCACAGTTTGACCTCAGCGGGGGGTGGCGCACAGCAGAAAACATAGCCGTGCAAAGCGAACGCGGCGCGGCCGGCATTATGGATGATGTCGCCAATCTGCACACGTCGTTGATGAACAGCCCCGGTCACCGGGCCAACATATTGAACCCGGATCTGGACTATATCGGGATCGGTATTGCCTTGGGAGATTTCGATTTCGATTCCGGAACATACGAATCCGTCATCGTGACGCAAAATTTTGCGTCCACCGGCGGCTCTGTAGATCTGGACACCGGCGAAGTCGCGCAGCCACAGATCATCGCACCCGTGCCAGATGCACTCGTCGTGGAATTTGTCACTGAAACCCAATCTGTCGTGCAAGACTTGCCAGCGCCTGAAGCAGAAGCACCAACACCCACGCCAGTTGCACAAACACCAAGCACACCATCCGCACTGGAACCCGCAACACCTCAAGTCGCGACACCCGCGACGCCTGCACAAACCCCAGCAGCGTCGCTGAGCGGCCAATTAGACGGGGCTGGTATGGACCTGTTCGACTTTTTGGTCAGGGATACCAACACAACAAACGACGGTCCCATTTTCGTCGCTACAGGTTTGTCACAAGCCGACATCGCACAAGAAGCTGCGTCGCTGACAAAGGACGCTTTCCGGACAACCCTGAACGCATTCGAGTTAGAGCTTCAGCAGGCAGCCAATCTGGACCTCGATACGGTAGCCGTCTAAATCGCGAACCTAGTCATGCACCATGGTGTAGGTGCCCTGCCCGGCCAAAATGCCTTGAAATCCGCCTGGCTCATCAAGCGAAAATACCACAATCGGCAAATGGTTGTCGCGCGCAAGTGCGATGGCCGAAGCGTCCATTACACCAAGGTGCTTTTGCAGCACTTCGTCGTAGCTAACCTTGTCGTAGCGTTTCGCATCCGCGTGCTTTGCAGGGTCTTTGTCATAGACGCCATCAACCTTCGTGCCTTTGAAGATCGCTTCACAGGCCATTTCATTGGCGCGCAAGGTGGCAGCGGTGTCTGTCGTAAAATAGGGGTTGCCTGTGCCGGCCGCAAAAATACACACCCGTTTCTTTTCAAGGTGACGGACAGCACGGCGACGGATGTAGGGTTCTGCGACTTCATTCATGGTGATCGCAGAGATAACCCGCGTATGAATGCCCAACTCCTCTAGGGCAGATTGCATCGCCAATGCATTCATCACAGTGGCCAACATGCCCATGTAGTCAGCCGTCGTCCGCTCCATCCCTTGTGCAGAGCCTTGCAGACCTCGAAAGATGTTCCCACCCCCAATGACCATGCAGATCTCGACGCCCATGTCGTGGACCGTCTTTACCTCTTTGGCGATGCGCTGCACAGTCGGCGGGTGCAGGCCACCTGTGGTGTCCCCCATCAATGCTTCGCCGGATATCTTCAGCATGACCCGTTTGTAGGTTGCTTGTGCAGCGTCGGCCATGATGTGCCCCTTTTATTTGCGGATGTCTTTAAGTTGGGCGCAAAATGTCGGAAAAGCGCGCAAGGTTCAATGGCCGATCCCGCCACTTTGGCAGGTATTTTCCAACCTCCTTAGGCAACAAAAAATGAGACTAAATGCCTGACAATGATTGTAATTCACCCTGATAAACCCGTCCTGATTGCAGGGCCTACGGCCTCTGGTAAATCGGCCCTCGCGTTACATATCGCCGAGACCCAAGGCGGGGTTATCGTGAATGCCGACGCCCTGCAGGTTTTCGATGGTTGGCGCATTGTGACAGCGCGACCTCCGCCAGAAGATCTGGTCCGCGCAGATCATCAACTTTACGGCCATATCCCCTTTGATGCGCCCTACTCTGTCGGTCATTGGCTACGCGATGTGGCCCCTCTCTTGAAAGGGTCCCGACCGATTATTGTCGGCGGTACAGGGCTCTATCTGACGGCACTGACAGAAGGGCTCGCCGATATTCCTGCACCTTCGGCGGACGTCCGCAGTCGGGCCAATGCAATGACCTTACCCGATCTTTTGACCGAGCTTGATGCAATCACGATATCCCGGATCGATGTGCAAAATCGTGTCCGGGTACAGCGTGCTTGGGAGGTCTTTACCGCCACAGGGCGCACTTTGGCGCATTGGCAAGACGATACGCCACCGCCGTTGTTGCCACTGGAAAAGGCGACGGCTTTGGTTCTGGATGCTCCAAAGGATTGGCTGTCACCGCGGATCGCACAAAGGTTTGATTTCATGCTGAAAGACGGTGCCTTGGCAGAAGCCCAAGGCATGTTGTCACGCTGGGACCCGCAGCATTTGTCGTCAAAAGCCATCGGCGCGCCAGAGCTGATCGCCCACCTTAAGGGGGACATGTCGTTGGCAGCCGCGCGGGCGGCTGCCGTCATCGCCTCGACCCAATATGCAAAGCGCCAACGGACCTGGTTTCGCAAGCGCATGGCCAAATGGGAAACAATCCACATGCCATCCACAGAATTGTCCACAGCTTTCACATTTCCGACCTAAGTTAGGCGTTGTCTTTATAGGTAAGGCTTGGCAGGCTACGCCTGATTGCGCTGGGGGGCCTTTCGTGGATCAAGTTGTTAACAAGTCTATCGCGACACAATTGCAGGACAGCGCGCTTTGCGTGACGCCGATTGCGTTCAATCACATGGCTGGCAAATGGCGCACCGAAGCGATGCGCAGCCATGCGACCCCGCGTCTGGTGTTCATCACCAAAGGTCAGGGGCGTATCACGATTGCGGGCATGACCTACGGATATGGGCCCAATAACCTGATCTATATCCCGGCGCATGTCATGTATGGATACGAGGCTGGACCAGCCGTTTTCGGATCAATCCTGACCATCCCAAGTGCGATGTCAGGGGAATGGCCGGACGAGCCTGTGCACCTGCGTCTGCGTGACGTTCAGGCACAACGCGAAGCCGCGGCCATGTTCGAGGCAATGGAACGCGAGCTAAAGAACACGGCCCAAACCCATTCCCGCGCAGCGCATTATCATCTTGGCCTGCTGTCTGTCTTCTTTGAACGACAGATTGATCAGACACCAGTGGTCGCGGGCAACGAACGGACCAACGGATCTGCAGCGCGTCTGGTTGCAGCCTATACCGATCTCATTGAACGGGACTACCGCTCCCACAACGGCGTCGCAGGATATGCAGCAGCCCTTGGCGTCACGCCAACGCATCTGACCCGCTGTTGTAATCAGACCTGTGGAAAGTCAGCACTGACAATACTACGGGACCGGATTACATATGAGGCCTGCATAATGCTGCGCGAAACCCACTTGCCGGTTGCACAGATCGCCAATGACCTTGGGTTCAAGTCAGCCGCATATTTCACGCGCAGCTTTCAGGCGAAGATGGGACACACCCCATCGCATTTCCGCAAGAATGGCGCTGGCAAGATACGCTAGCTTAACGTCAATTCGACCCTACTGGCCGAAGATGATCCGCACGTAGTTCTGGGTTTCTTTGTATGGCGGAATGCCATTAAAGCGTTGCACCGCACCCGGACCTGCATTGTATGCCGCCAAGGCCAGACGCCAATTCCCAAACGTATTGTACTGGGTCCGCAGATAACGCGCACCGCCTTCAAGGTTCTGGCGCACATCATAGGGATCTACGCCAAGTGCGCGGGCGGTCTGCGGCATCAATTGGGCCAATCCAAGCGCACCCTTGTGGGATCGCGCATTTGCGTTCCAGCCGCTTTCTTGCTGAACCAGCCGCAAAAACAAATCTTCCGGGATGTTATGTTGACGCGCAGCACTTCGGGCCAAATCAAGGTAAGGTCCAGTGTAACGCCCGCTATAGGCTGGTGCACCGCTAAGTGCCGGGACCTCAGCGCGTGGCGGCTGCAACCTGACGGAATTGGAATATTGCTGCGACGCCCGACCATCCAACACTGAGAGCTGGCTTTGCAACAAACCAGACGCTGTCCGGGTCGAGACCGTATCGGCGGAACTGACACTGCCAACAATCAAGCAGCTGCCGATCAAAAGAACTTTTAGGTTACGCATTGAAATGACCTTATCACGTCCAATTTTGGCAAGATGCCGCAAACGGCGGCTTTTTGCTAGACTGGAATGCGAAACCATTTCTTAATGTTGTTTCAGGTAACAGGTGCTGGTTAACGCTTTGGTCTGGCAAAGCCGGGGTAGCCTACGTAGGTTGCGCCAAATGTCTGACGCAGAATCGCTTCGAGGGGGAAAATCATGGCAGGATCGGTCAACAAGGTCATTTTGATCGGAAATCTAGGGCGCGACCCGGAAGTCCGGTCATTCCAGAACGGCGGTAAGGTCTGCAACCTGCGGATCGCCACGTCTGAGAATTGGAAAGACAAGAACACAGGCGAACGCCGCGAAAAAACGGAATGGCATTCCGTGGCAATCTTTCAGGAGGGTCTTGTGCGCATCGCAGAGCAGTACCTGAAAAAAGGATCAAAAGTTTACATCGAAGGTGCGTTGCAGACCCGCAAATGGCAGGATCAATCCGGTCAGGACCGGTATTCAACCGAAGTGGTTCTGCAAGGGTATGGCGGAACACTCACCATGCTTGACGGTCGCGATGGCGGCGGCGGTGGTGGTGGTGGCTACGGCGGCGGTGACAGCGGCGGCTATGGCGGCGGCGGCGGTTACGACAGTGGTGGCGGCCAAGGCGGCGGATATGATGGTGGCGGATCATCTGGCGGCGGTGGCGGTGGCGGCCGCTCTGATCTGGATGACGAGATCCCGTTCTAAGCGCGCCCTACATCTGATGAACATGAACGCGTTGTTCGAAAGGACGGCGCGTTTTTTTATTTGGTGGCATTGGGCTAAGGTGCCATCTTTCACCAGCAACCCGGTTCAGAACCGCACTTGCCATGACGCAAGAAGAGTAAGATCGGCCCCTCAGGTAGACGCGTTTTGACCAGATGAAATGGAACGGGCGCGTTGCTTTAAAGCTGGTCTTTCAAGACTTGCAGCACAGCATCCGACGGCACATCGCTTGTGATAAATGCGTCGCCAATACCGCGCGCCAAGATGAACCGCAGTTTGCCATCAAGGACCTTTTTGTCTTGGCCCATCAGGTCTAACAGTACTTCCGCAGACGGCAGATCGCCGGGAATGTCAGCAAGATCAGTTTTCATGCCCATTCCCTTCAGATGCGCCCGCACTCGGCTGGGGTCTTCCTGACTGCATAGACCCAGGCGTGACGACAGCTCGAACGCTAGGGCACACCCAACGGCTACCCCTTCACCGTGCAGCAGCCGATCCGAATACCCGGTTGCGGCCTCCAAGGCATGGCAGAATGTATGGCCGAGATTCAGAAGGGCGCGATCCCCCTGCTCTGTTTCGTCACGGGTCACGATCTCTGCCTTCATCTGGCAAGACCGTGCGACCGCGCGCACCTGCGCTGTCACGTCACCGTCTGCCATGGCTGGACCGCGGTCTTCCAACCATTCAAAAAAACCCGCGTCCCCCAAGAGGCCATATTTAACAACCTCGCCGTAGCCCGCCAAAAAGTCGCGCCGCTGCAAGGTGCCAAGCAAATCAGTGTCTGCCAAGACAAGACTGGGTTGATGGAACGCCCCGATTAGGTTCTTGCCAGCAGGCGAATTGATCCCTGTCTTGCCCCCTACAGAACTGTCGACCTGAGCCAACAGCGTCGTGGGAATTTGCACAAATCGGACGCCCCGTCGCAAGACCGCCGCTGCAAAACCGGCCAAATCACCGATCACCCCGCCACCGAAGGCCACGACAATGTCGCCGCGCTCGACCTTTTCGGACAAGAGCCATTCCACAGCCCGTTCCAGCTGCGTCCAGCATTTTGTGGCCTCGCCCGGTGGCAAGGCAAGCGATGCAGAGGTCAGACCCGCATCCGTCAGAACCGATTGCAGTTTGGCCAAATGGAGCCCTGCAACCGTTTCATCGGTGATGATTGTCACATGTGGACGCCGTGTCATCCCAGCGATCCGCGTCCCGGCTGTTTGCATCACACCCGGTCCGATTGCGATATCATAGGCCCGGCCCGGCAGATCAACAGAAACGTTTGCAGTTTGGTCAGTCAAGAAACAGGTTCCAGTACATTTGGGGCAGACGCAAGCGTTTGCAGAACGCGGTCGGTTGTCTGCTCGATCGACGTGTCAGAGGTGATTGCGGTGCGCAGACCAGCCTTGGCATAAACAGGGACCCGTGCGGCGTAAATATCTGTCAGAGTTTGCTTGGGATCAGATGTGCGCAGCAAAGGGCGGGTATCTTTGTGCTTAACCCGGTCCCATAGCGTATCAAGCTTTGCGTCCAGCCAAAGCGCCACCCCTTTGTCCGCAATCGCTTGTTGGACACTGTCCGTCAAAAACGCACCGCCACCCGTCGAAAGGATGCACGGTCTTTCGCCAAGCAAGCGATCAATCACTTCTGCCTCGCGCTTGCGAAAGAAGGCCTCGCCGTCGCGCTCAAAGATTTCAGAGATGTTGAGCGCCGCTGCCTCTTCGATAGCGGCGTCACTGTCCAGGAATGGCACGTTCAAGCGGATAGCAAGCGCCTTGCCAATTGCGGTCTTGCCTGACCCCATCATGCCCACCAGAACCACGGTGCGGTTCAGCCGGAACGCTGGTGCTTGAGATGTCTCTGGCATGGTCCCTCCCGAGGTTCGCAATAGACACAATTTTCGGCCATCGACCGCTTAATCATAATTTATGTCATGCAATGGCGTGATCTTGCCAAAAAGGCCATATATAAACGCAACTGCAAGCGGTGGGACAACCGTAGGCGCAGGTAATGAGGCGAATAGGGGCATCCCATGTGGCGCGCGATCAAAGCTTTGGTTTTTCTGACAGCCCTCGCGGCCATTGGCTTGATCGGCTATGCCTATGTGGGCCCAATCTTTTTTGCTGAAGATTTTGCACCGCCGCTGGAACAGGTCACGCAGCCGGTCACACTGGATCTGAACTAGGATGAAACGCATTCTCTTTGCCGGATTTCTGTGCACAGCACCAGTGTCCGCCATGACCCAACCCAATGAGCCCTTGTCGGCCATTGATTGGTTGTCGCAAAGCGTGCGCATTCCAACCACCAGCCAGATTGCACCAAGGTCCCCGCGCGACGAGCCTCCGGTGGCCAACAACGCCACAGCGCCGCGCGTGACAACGACACCATTGGATGGACCATCCCCGGACCCGATTGGGTTGCTGGCCCCGTCGGTAACTGCTTTGCCCAAGAACCTTTGGTCTGGCAGTGACGAAGATCTGCTCATCACCCTGTTGCGCGCCGAAGACATTAACGGTCTGCCTGCGATGCAGGGGTTGTTAAAGACGCTGCTGCTGGCAGAGGCTGATCCGCCGCGCGGTGCCTCGTCCGCTGGCGGATTGTTTCAGGCCCGCGTCGACAAACTGCTCGATCTGGGTGCGATTGAACCGGCTCAGGCCTTACTGGAACAGGCGCAAGTCGAAAGCCCGACGTTATTCCGGCGCTGGTTTGATGTGGCCTTGCTGACCGGAACGGAAGATCGCGCCTGTCATGTCATGCAACGGCGCATTGACGTCGCCCCGACCTATGCCGCCCGCATTTTTTGTCTGGCGCGTGGCGGCGATTGGTCGGCCGCCGCACTTTCGCTGAACACACACATCGCGCTGGGCGATCTGTCGGCGCCGGAACAGGACCTGTTGTCCCGATTTCTGGACCCTGAATTATTCGAAGGAGAGCCACCTCTGGGCCCGCCAGACCGGCTGTCCCCCCTTATGTTCCGCATGTACGAGGCCATTGGCGAACGGATGAGCACGACCAACCTGCCCCGCGCCTTTGCCCATGCGGATCTGCGCAACACCGTCGGCTGGAAAAGCCAGTTGGAAGCGGCCGAGCGGTTGACCCGACATGACGCAATCGCACCAAATGTCCTGTTTGCGCTTTATACGTCCCGCACGCCCTCTGCGTCCGGCGGGGTGTGGGACAGGGCCGATGCCGTGCAGGCCTTTGATGCCGCAATCAGCGCCAAAGACACAGAACGTGTGGCCAGCACGCTTCCCGCTGCATGGGCGGCCGCTCAGGACGTTCAGGTCGAGCCTGCCTTCGCTGCAGAGTACGGCGCTGCCCTAGCCGAATTGCCTTTGACCGATGCTGCGGCAACCATCGCTTTTGAAGTCGCCCTTTTGTCACCCGACTATGAGGACGCCGCGATTGCCCAGTCAGATCAGGATCAACCGTTGGTTGGACTTGCGCGCGGCGAACCCATTGCCTCACCCAACGCAGACGAGATGTATCAGGCTATCGCCCGCGCATTTACGACGGCCGCACCCCCAAGTCGCCTGATAACGCTGGTCCAACAGGAAAAGCTGGGCGAGGCCTTGTTGCGCGCCATTGCCTTGTTTGATGCAGGCGCGCAGGGCGACACCCAATCCTTGACGGATGCGCTGGCCTTCTTGCGTGCGGTCGGTCTGGAAGACGTCGCCCGCCGCGCCAGCTTGCAGATCCTGCTGTTGGAGCGCGCGATATGAGCTACCTTACCGATGCTGCAAACCGTCCCATGATGAATTGGGTTCAGGCTTTTCTGGAAGCACAGGCTGCGGAACTGGATGCTGCAACCAACACGCAACTGGCCTACGCAAACGACCTGCGCGACTTCGCAGGCTGGCTTGAGCCCAAGAATCTGCATTTTGCAACCGCCATGCAGGATCACGTCGAAGGCTATCTGATCGCATGCGACGCACAGGGACTTTCACGGTCCACCCGTGCACGGCGCCTGTCTGCAATCCGGCAGCTTTATCGTTTCGCCTTTGAAGAAGGTTGGCGCGATGACAATCCGGCTATTCGGATCAAGGGGCCTGGAAAGTCCAAGTCCCTGCCCAAAACGCTGAGCCACGACGAGGTTGACCGCCTTCTGGCCGCCGCAGCCGGCCACAAACGCGAAGGGGTGCGTAATGCCTGTCTGATGCAACTGCTGTATGCGACCGGCATGCGCGTGACCGAACTGGTCACTTTGCCAGCGGCGGCAGCGCGGGGCGATCCTGCAATGCTGCTGGTGCGCGGCAAGGGTGGCAAGGAACGTTTGGTGCCTTTGTCACCGCCTGCCAAAGCCGCGGTTGCAAGCTGGCTAGAGGTTCGTGACGCTGCCGAAGACGCAGGAAAAGCCAAGGGCAAGCCTGTCTCAAAGTTCCTTTTCCCCAGCCGCAGCAAAGCAGGCCACCTGACCCGGCACCGCTTTTTCGGGATGATCAAGGAATTCGCCGTCACCGCAGGCGTGCCCCACGATAAGGTCACGCCGCACACTCTACGCCATGCCTTTGCGACGCATTTGCTGGCCGGCGGGGCTGATCTGCGGGCAATCCAGACAATGCTGGGCCATGCAGATGTTGCAACGACAGAAATCTACACCCATGTCGTCGACGAACGCCTGACCGCCCTTGTGCAAGAGCATCACCCCCTGTCGCGCGGCAAGGACGAAGAGGACGCAACTTGAATGCGACCCGCTGCGTGCTTAATACTGTGACAGTATTCACTGAAAGACACTGATGGACCCCTCCGTATTTGACGCCGCCTTCTGGATCACGGCTGCCTCTATTCTTGTATTGCTGGCCCTGTCCGGCTTTTTTTCCGGCTCTGAAACTGCGCTGACGGCGGCCTCTCGTGGCAAACTGCGGGCCAAGGCGGATCGTGGTTCCAAGGGTGCTGACAAAGCGCTTGTTCTGACCGAAGACAACGAACGGCTGATCGGCTCTGTCCTATTGGGCAACAACGTCGTCAACATCCTTGCAACATCGCTTGCAACAGCAGTCCTGACCAAGGTGTTTGGACAAAACGGTGTAGCTGCCGCGACCTTGATCATGACCCTGCTGGTACTGATCTTTGCAGAGGTCCTGCCAAAGACCTACGCCATCACGAACCCCGAAAAGGTCGCCTCGATCGTCTCTTTCCCGATCAGCATTGTTGTGCGGGTCTTTTCGCCCATCGTTGCTGTCGTCCGCGTTCTGGTGCGTGGCATTCTGCGGATCTTCGGCGTGGCCACCGACCCCGATGGGAACATTCTGGCGGTCCGCGAAGAAATTGCCGGAGCCTTGCAGCTTGGTCACTCCGAAGGGGTTGTCGAAAAGGAAGACCGTGACCGTATCTTAGGCGCGCTTGATCTGAACGAGCGGGCAGTCGAGGAAATCATGCTGCATCGTTCCAATATTGAGATGGTGGATGCAGCCCTCCCCCCGCAAGAGATTCTTTCGACAATTCTGCAAAGCAAATACACCCGCCACCCGGTTTACCGCGATGACCCAGAAAACATCGTCGGCGTCATCCACGCCAAAGACTTGCTGCGCGCGATGCATAAGCTCCTGACTGGGGAAAACGAAACCGCTGACGCGATGGCAAAATTTGATGTCATGTCTGTTGCGATGGATGCGTACTTTGTGCCAGAAACCACGACACTTGATGATCAGATGCGCCAGTTTCTGCTGCGCAAAGCCCATTTTGCCCTTGTTGTGGATGAATATGGGGACCTGCAGGGTCTGATTACGCTTGAAGATATCCTTGAAGAAATCGTTGGTGAAATCGCTGATGAGTTTGACGAAGAAGACGTCAACGAGATCGAGAAATGCGCTGATGGTACATATCTGATCGACGGCGCCATGACGATCCGCGACCTGAACCGGGCGCACGACTGGAACCTGCCCGATGAAGAAGCAAACACCGTCGCAGGTCTGGTGATCCACGAAGCCCAGATGATCCCAATCGAAGGTCAGGTCTTCAGTTTTCACGGATTCCGCTTTGAAGTTGTAAAAAAGGAAGAAAACCGGATCGCTGAAATAAAGGTCCGACCGCTTTAAGCCACAAGGCGCATAGCAGCCCTTGTCATTCAACCAAAACGTGTCACGATCCTCGTATTCCAACAGATGAGGTTTGTGATGACGTATCGCTCCGTTGTATCCGCGCTGTCTATTTTGGCGCTGCTTGCCCCGCCCCTTTCCGCACAAGACGCAGCCGACGGCGTTGCCCCTGAAGGTGCAGGTGGTGATGTCTCTGCCTTCGACGCCCTGTCCGATGCTGCACAAGCTGCTATCGCGTCCAAACAAGCAGGCGAACCTGTCTTGGCTGAAAACTGGATGGTCGCTGCTGCAAACCCGCTGGCCGTTGAAGCAGGTGCAGCCGTTCTGCGAGATGGCGGCACGGCCGCCGATGCAATGGTTGCCGTTCAAGCTGTCCTCGGTTTGGTTGAACCGCAATCCTCCGGCCTTGGCGGCGGCGCGTTCCTTGTTTGGTATGACGCCAAGAGCGGTGAACTGACGACTTTGGATGGCCGCGAAACCGCACCGATGGCCGTCACCCCCACCTTGTTCCAAGACGACGCAGGCGAACCACTTGGCTTTTTCGACGCGGTTGTTGGTGGCCTGTCTGTCGGAACACCGGGCACCCCGAAACTGATGGAAGTGGCCCATCGAAAATGGGGCCGTGCGAACTGGGGCAGGCTGTTTGATCCGGCCATCAGCCTCGCCGAGGACGGCTTTACCGTGTCCGACCGGATGGCGACCTCTATCGCAAATGACGCAGAGCGCCTTGGCCGGTTTGCCGATACCGCCAGCTACTTTATCCCAGACGGCACACCTTTGGCGGCAGGCACAGTCCTTCAAAACCAAGATTACGCTGACGTGCTGCGCATGATAGCAGCCAATGGCGCTGACGCCTTTTACAGCGGACCGGTTGCTGCCGACATCGTCTCGGCGGTGCAAAACGCGGAAGGCAATCCTGGCGTCCTTGCCGCCAGTGACCTCGCGGCCTACGACGTTGTCGAACGCGCGCCCGTCTGCGTCCCATTTCGATCAGCAGACGTGTGTGGCATGGGCCCACCGTCATCCGGTGCGCTGACAGTCGGCCAGATCCTTGGCATGCTCAACGTCTATGACCTGTCCGCTATGAGCCCCGATGACCCAGAAGCATGGCGCCTGATCGGCGACGCCAGCCGCCTCGCTTTTGCGGACCGGGGCCGCTACATGGCTGACAGCGACTACGTTCCGATGCCAACCAAAGGCCTCGTGGACGATCAATACCTTGTTGACCGCGCGACGCTGCTGGACCGGGAAGACGCCCTGCCAGAGGTCGCACCCGGCAACCCTGGTTGGGACCACGCATCGCTTTGGGCAGATGATATCAGCCTTGAGCTGCCGTCCACCTCCCACATCTCCATTGTGGACCAATACGGCAACGCCTTGTCCATGACGACAACCATTGAGAACGGCTTCGGTAGCCGGGTATTCGTGCGTGGGTTCCTGCTGAACAACGAGCTGACGGACTTTTCCTTCCGCACCCACGTCGACGGTGTCCCGATTGCGAACCGCATCGAACCGGGAAAGCGGCCACGGTCGTCCATGTCGCCGACCATCGTGATGGAAGACGGCGCACCAACGCTGGTCATCGGATCTCCCGGCGGCAGCCGGATCATCGGTTACGTCGCACAAGCCATCGTGGCACATATGGCGTGGGACATGGACATCCAGCAGGCCGTGTCGATGGCGCATCTGGTCAACCGGTTTGGGACCTATGACATCGAAGAAGGCAGCGACCTTGTGTCGCTTGAAGGGCCTTTGACTGACATGGGATTTGAAGTGAACATCCGCGGCCTCAATTCTGGCCTGCATGCTATCGACATTGATGGCGGACTGCTGGGCGGCGCCGATCCCCGTCGCGAAGGCATTGCGATTGGGGAATGAAACAAAAGGGCCGCGTCTGTTGCGCGGCCCTTTTGCATCATTGGGGTGGGCGGTCAGCGCCCCTTGAACAATCCACCCAGGATTCCGCGCACAATGCGTTTGCCTGTCGTGCCCTTCAATTCCTTGGCGACAACCGTCGCGATGGCGCCTGTCCAGCTGTTATCCACCGCGGACCGACGGCGTGACGTTGATCGGCCCTTGGTACCACTTCCGCTATACCGACGGGCTGCCTTGAACTCGCGTTCTTCTGCTTCCAGTCGTTCTTCTTCAGCTTCGGCCTTTGCCGCCTCCTCAGCGGCCGCAGACGCGCGTTTCGCCAACATCTCGGACGCGCTTTCGCGGTCAATGGTCGTGTCGTATTTGCCAGACATCGGAGAGGCATTCATGATGTCTTTGCGTTCCCCCGCCGAGATCGGGCCAAGTTGCGATGATGGCGGGCGGATCAAGGTCCGTTCGACCATCAAAGGAATGCCCTTCTTGTCCAGCATCGAGGTCACAGCCTCGCCGGTGCCGACTTCTTGAATAGCCTCGGCAGTGTCGAACACAGGGTTGTCGCGATATGTTTGGGCCGCCAGTTTCAGCTCTTTACGGTCCTTTGCAGTGAAGGCGCGCAAAGCATGCTGCACCCGGTTTCCCAACTGCGAGAGCACATCGTCAGGAACGTCAGCAGGGTTCTGGGTGATGAAATAGATTCCCACACCTTTGGACCGGATCAGCCGGGCGACCTGCTCGACCTTGTCCACCAAGGCCTTGGGGGCGTCATCAAACAGCAGATGGGCCTCGTCAAAGAAGAACACCAACTTGGGCTTGTCGGGGTTGCCGACTTCGGGCATCTCCTCGAACAGCTCGGACAACAGCCACAGCAGGAACGTTGCATAAAGGCGCGGCGATCCCATCAGCTGATCTGCGGCCAGAATATTGATCTGGCCCCGGCCATCAGCATCGGTGCGCATTAGGTCCGCCAGTTCCAAGGCAGGCTCGCCAAACAAGGCAGCACCGCCTTGGTTCTCCAACACCAGCAGCTGCCGTTGAATCGCACCAACCGAAGCGCCAGAGACATTGCCGTATTGCAATGACAAGGCTTTGGCATTCTGGCCGACCCAAACCAACAAAGCTTGGAGGTCTTCAAGGTCCAGCAGCGGCAGGCCCTCTTCATCGGCCACGCGGAAGGCAACGTTCAGGACACCTTCCTGCACGTCGGTCAATTCCATCAGGCGCGACAACAGCAATGGCCCCATCTCGGCGACGGTGGCACGGATCGGATGGCCCTGCGTTCCGAACAAATCCCAGAAAGTGACCGGGAATTTGTTGTATTGCAGGTCAAGGCCAATGGTTTCGGCCCGGCTCACAAAGGGTTCATGCAGTTTGAAATCAGCGCTGCCAGACTTTGCAAGACCTGACAAATCACCTTTCACATCCGACAGGAAGACCGGCACACCTGCAGCAGCAAAGCCTTCTGCCAAGATTTGCAATGTTACGGTTTTGCCGGTCCCGGTGGCCCCTGCGATCAGCCCGTGGCGGTTCGATTTGTCCAGCAAAAGCTGTTGCGGTTCACCATAGTCTGGCCCACCGCCGCCGATAAAAATACTGTCTGACATTGTGCCCCCAAATTACACGTCCGGCGCTAAAATACATTCTTAACCTTTGTTTGCTAGACAATTCGACATGCATTGCGGGTCATCCTCCCAGATCCTGCAATGCATGACCTCCCTGTCAGACTTGCCGTGCCTTCGGGCACGGCTTTTTTACTAAAGGGTCAAAAATTACTGGAATCATTCACTAAAAATCGTATTGACCCGCCTTGGCGCTTTGCGTAGCGTTGCGCCAATTAGTCGGCAAAGTCCGACAGGGAGACATTACAAGAGGGTCCTTCGACGAAGGGCCCTCTTTTATTTTGGCGCGTCATCTTGGCAATCAGCAGGCCATTGCCAACGGGGTACTTTTTGCCGCTGACACCCATGTTTCGCCATGATACAGCAGCGCAAAAGCAAACAAATGGACCCAGATTCATGATCAAGACCGCAACACCACTTTTGCTCGCCCTTATGCTGGCAGGCCCCGTGATCGCGCAGGACACAGCAAACGACGACGCAGCACCGGAAACAGCAACCGAAGCTGATCCTGCTGATGGCCTGTCGCTGGGCACACCACTTGAAACCGCAGAGCCTGCGACAATCGAAGATCTGGCACCCGGACAGCCTTATGTGCGCGGTCAGTCAGGGGACTGGCTGTTTCGCTGCCTCAAAGGGGCAGAAGGCGATATCGACCCCTGCCAATTGTACCAACTGCTGAAAGACGCAGACGGCAATGACGTCGCAGAGATCAGCATGTTCCCGTTGCCAAACTCTGGTCGCGCGGCTGCAGGGGCGACGATCGTGGCTCCGCTAGAGACATTGCTGACACAGCAGCTGACAGTCTCGGTTGATGGTGGCGAAGCCCGCCGGTATCCGTTCACGTTCTGCAACACTGCTGGATGTGTGGCCCGTGTCGGCTTTACCGCCGACGAGGTTGCCCAGTTCAAGCGTGGCAACACCGCAACCCTGCGGATGGTCCCCGCAGCAGCGCCAGATCAGGAAGTCGTTTTGACCGTGTCTTTGACGGGCTTTACGGCGGGCTATGACAATCTGGTTGAAATCCCGGACGCCGAATAAAGATCGAGACTGTAGGCTGCGCTGGGTCTCCGGCGCAGCCTATTTGCGGCCCCAAAGACTTCAGACAGCCCGCAAGGCCAAGACCGCATTCAGTCCGCCAAAGGCAAACGCATTCGACAAAGCGACCAAGACTTTGGCGTCGCGTGCCACATTGGGCACCACATCCAACGCGCATTCTGGGTCTGGTTCTTCATAGCCAATCGTCGGTGCGATCACCCCGTCGCGCAGCGCCATGATGCAAGCCAGTAGTTCCACCGCGCCGGTGCCACCAATCAGATGGCCGTGCATGGATTTCGTGGACGAGATCATCAATTGATCTGCATGCGCCCCAAATACATCAGCCACGGCGGCACATTCCGTTTTGTCATTCGCCGCTGTCCCGGTCCCATGGGCATTGATATAGCCAACAGACTCCATCGGGACTTTGGCATCAGCCACGGCCCCCGCGATGGCCCGCGCCGCCCCTTGCTTGGATGGCATCACAATATCGGATGCATCAGACGACATCGCAAACCCCACAACCTCGCAAAGAATTTCGGCGCCGCGTGCCTTTGCGTGCGCCATATCCTCGAACACGAAGACGCCCGCGCCCTCACCTTGTACCATCCCGTTTCGCGTTGCTGAAAACGGGCGGCAAGCGTCTTTGGACATCACGCGCAGGCCTTCCCACGCTTTGATCCCCCCGAAACACAGCATGCTTTCCGAACCACCGGTGATCATCACAGTCGCCATCCCACAGCGCACCATGTTGAACGCCTGTCCCATCGCGTGATTGCTAGACGCGCAGGCCGTGGCGACCGTGAACGACGGTCCCCGCAAGTTCCATTCCATCGAGACCTGAGACACCGCCGCGTTGTTCATCAGCTTAGGCACAATGAAAGGATGTACCCGGTTTTTGCCGTCTTCATAGACGGCCCGGTAATTCTCGTCCTGCGTGTTCAGCCCTCCGCCAGAGGTGCCAAGGATTACGCCGGATTTGTCAGCCAAGTCCCCATTGAAGGTCAGACCCGCCTGCCCCAACGCCTCTCGGGCTGCAAGCAAGGTGAACTGGGTGAAACGGTCATAAAGGGCTGTCTGTTGGCGGTTGAAGTGGGCGGTTTCATCATAGCCGTGCACTTGTCCACCTATCCGAATTTGCAGGCGATCTGCGTCGCGGATGTCAAGTGGTCCGATGCCACAATGACCTTTCTGCATGGCGTTTAGCGTCGACGGGACGTCGCGCCCGATCGGGTTGATCGTGCCCGCCCCCGTGATGACAACCCGGCGCATCCGTCAGGCCTTGGCGGCCACAAGACGCTCAACCGCAGTCACGATTGCCGCAACGGATGAGATATCAAAGTCGCTGTCTTGTGGGTCATTGGCGTTAAACGGGACCGTGACATCAAAGGTCTCTTCAATGGCAAAAATGCTTTCAACCAACCCCATGCTATCAATCCCCAGATCCGATGGCGTATCCGTCAGCTTGATATCCTTTGGTGCCATAAGCGCCTGTTCGGCAATAATAGCAATGACCTGATCTTTGATCGACACGGCGGCAGCCCTCATCCCGTCTGTTGCGACGTATGTATCATCGCAGCGGCCTGACACAAGAATATGTCAGCTACTTACCCTTGGCTGCATCACGCAGCGCACGTTGCTCGGCCCGGTAGGTCTGCATTGGCTTTGCGGGGTATCCCATCACAAAACTGCCCCTCGGGATATCTGACAGCGCAATAGCCGCACCACCCAGCAAACAATCGTTCCCGATGGTAATGTTATCAGCCACACCAGACTTGCCGCCAAGGATCGTCCGGTCTCCAATGGCGGCAGATCCTGCAATGGCGGTTTGGGCGCACAACAGACAATCCCGGCCCAGCACCACGTTGTGACCAACCTGCACAAGGTTATCGATCTTGGTCCCTGATCCGACAGATGTGGCCCGTATGGTGCCTGCATCGATCGTGCTGTTGGCACCTACTTCGACGTCATCACCCACTTTGACACCGCCAAGCGAATGTATCCGATGCTGTGTTGCGTCTTCGAGTGGGTCAAATGGCGTTTTACCCAACGTCCGGCGACCCGTCTCTGCGATAGAGGGCGCCTGGGTCACAAAGCTAAAGCCATCCCCGCCAATCACAACATTCGGCTGCAAGATCACCCGATTCCCAAGCGATACATCACGACCGATCCGAACGCCCGCTTCAATCTGGCCATGCGCCCCGATACGGGACCGCGGCCCAACCGTTACATGCGCCGCAAGTCGGGTATCAGCGCCAATATCCACGTCTGCACCAATGACGCAGAACGGACCAATCGCAACCCCGTCGCCGATTGTGGCCGTGGGATCGATGACCGCAGTTGCGTGAACCCCCGTAAAGATGTCGGACCTGCCCATCATCTGGGTCAACTGCGCCATCGCCAGTCTGGGACGCGGCACAACAATTGCAGCCTTTAGGCCAAGCGCATTCCAGTCAGCACCTTCCCAAACAACTGCCGCTACCGCGCGTCCTTCGCGCAACGCATCCCCAAACCGAGGCGACATCGCCAAAGCCAGATCAGTCGGACCCGCCATTGCAGGTTCAGCCAAGCCATCGACGCGGACTTGACCGTCACCAAGAACGGCAGCACCCATCGCTTTTGCGATTTCAGAAAGTGTCAGCATATCAGCCCCTCCGCCCGGTTGGCGTCGACGGCAGATTTACCCCTGAACACCCGGAACAACCACCCCTTCGCCGGAAAGGGCATTCCAAATCCGCTTATCACGACCGTAGATGTCACGCCGAAACTCGATCTCGCCAGAGTTTGTCGTGAACGCGGTCCGGTAAATGAGGTGAACAGGAACAGGCTCGTCCAGCCGGACAGAAGATTCATTGCCAGACCGCAATCGGGACTGGAACAGGCCAATAGGATCCTGCGATTGTTTGGCCAGCAAGGCATACGCAAAATCAAATGGATCGTTCAGCCGAATGCAGCCATGGCTGTAGGCGCGGACCTCGCGACCAAACAGGCTTTTTGCAGGGGTGTCGTGAAGATAGATGTTGTACTGGTTCGGGAACATGAACTTCACAAGGCCCAAGGCGTTCCTATTAGATGGCGGCTGGCGCATCGCAAACGGGAAGGTCTTGGCAGTGTAGCGATTAAAATCAATGTTGGCACGGTTCACAGCACGGCCGTTGCGATCTGTAATCAGCAAGTGGCTGGCAGCACCGGGGTTTCGCTGCATCTGCGGCAAATACTCTTTGGTCGCAATAGAGCGTGGCACATACCAGCTTGGGTTGATCACCATGTATTCCATCACATCAGAAAACTCTGGCGTCACGCGATCAGGATCAACAGCACCGATGACAGACCGGGTTTGAAAGGTCACGTCGCCGTGGTCGATAATCTTGGCCGAAAAGTCCGTCAGGTTCACCCAGATGTGGCGATCACCGCGGTCTTGATTGAACCACCGCTCGCGCTCCATTGCGACGATGATCGACTGAACCCGTTCGGTAATGGAGGTGTTGATCTCAGCCAGCGTGCTTGGACCAGCAGTGCCGTCTTCGGCCAATCCGTGACTGCGCTGGAAAGCTTTTACAGCTTCGATCAACGTGCCGTCATAAGTTGCAGACAAGGACCGTTCCATATGACCCATAGCCGTAAGACGGTTGCGCAAGGCAATGACCTCTGGGCCGGACGCGCCAGCCTCGATTTTTGAGGCGTTCACAACGGGGCCCCAACCACCTGCGACCTGTTGATTGATCAAGCGCATCTTTGCCGCGACAAGCCGCGCATATTCCGGCGTGCTGGGTGGCAATGAGCGTAAGAATTGAGTTGGGTTTTGCGACATCAACCCAGCCAGCAAGTCTTCTTGCGGGGTGTAGACGACCTCGCGGACGATCCCGCTATCCACTGATTTCGGACGCAGTACACCTGATTGGATATCGCGGGCATACTGCAAATACAGTTCTGTCAACTTGACTTCCAAGGCACCAAGCTCTGCTGCGGATTGCGCGTTAGACAGCCGAGACATCAGGCTTTGCACGTCATAGCGCGCCGCAGGCAGACCGTGGTATTGTGCATCAGCGAAAGCGTTGATCAGGGCGGTACGGCGCGCAAGGCCGGCGTCACCTGTCCAGATACCTTCAAACGTCCGCGCCCGATAGAAGGCGGCCAAAACGTCGTCACGGGCCGCTGTCTCTGCAACAGCCTGACGGAACGCGGTGACTTGTGCTGCGCCGGATGTGGGCGCAACAGCCAAACTGGCAACCAACACAACGGAAGTGGATAAGCAAATTGCACGCAAACGGGCGCACGCCATCTTTATCAAATCAAACATGTCTTCCCCAGACAAAAGGCGCTGGCAGCGCGCCCGAACATGATTTGTTTTCATCATAGCCTGTGTCGACTGTCTAATAACCGTTTTGTCAGACCAACCTGCCCCTGATATCTGTGGCGTTATTGTGACAGTTGCATGCGGTTCCGCAACAGATTGCAGTGTGAGCCGATTTTCGCCGATCTAGGCCATACCCCATGAAATGAAGGGGTGCAGCCCTTGGCACCCATGTGGATATGTGAGAACGTGTAGCTGCACCTGGGGACTAAGTGCACGCGGTGAACACACCGCCCAATCGAGCGACGGGACAGCGCAATATCATGACGAAATCACCTTCTTCGGGCCTGACCCGACGCGGCGTACTTACGGCATTTGCAGCAACCGCGGTGGCAGCAGCCCCTTCTTATTCCAATGCAGCAGGCTTTCTACGTGGGGGTGGCGACGTCCGCCGCCTCAAAATGTACAGCGGCCGGACAGGCGAGCGGATCGACACAATCTACTGGATTGATGGCGGCTACGTTGGCGAAGCATTGCATGAAATAAACGTCTTCATGCGTGACTGGCGCAATGGCAAGGCCATCAATATCGACGTGCGTAACGTTGATATCATGGCAGCATCACTACGCCTTCTCGACGCTAGCGAGCCTTACATGCTGTTGTCGGGCTACCGGTCACCAGAAACAAACGCAATGCTGCGCAGCCGGTCTTCGGGTGTCGCGCGCAACTCTTTGCACATGAAGGGTCAGGCCGCTGATCTTCGGTTGGAAAGCCGGACAACGGCGCAAATGGCGCGCGCTGCACGATCATGTGCTGCTGGCGGCGTCGGCCGATACTCTGGTTCCAACTTTGTGCATATGGATTGCGGCCCTGTGCGCTCTTGGGGCGGTTGATTTCATTTTTGAAACAATGGCGTGATCTTAACGTCGGTCGTTTCCAAATCTGAGACAGCAAACTGCGGTAACAGACAATTTGCTTTGACGGTTGCATCACCTGTGCAACGCTTAAGCGGTTCAGTGTTTGTTGCCGAGTTCGCCATGTTCAGATTTGCCACCACGCCCGAAGTCGGACGTCTTTCCGAAAGCAGACGCTCTGACGGGCCCGATCCATTCGATTGGATTGGTCACTGTGACAGCAAACCAAATGTCCGAACGGCAAAAATCCAGCCTCGTTCGCATCACCAAACCTTCGATTTTACCAGCATATCCGATGTGACGTGCTTCGTTGCGGATACCTTAATCCGCACACCGTCCGGCGAAGTGCCTATCGACGCGCTTTCAGTCGGTGACCCCGTCATGACCCGCGATCACGGCGCACAGATCATCCGCTGGATCGGCAAGTCACAGGTTGATGCGACACCTCACACGGCACCCATCGCGTTTTCAGTTGGCGCACTTGGAAACACTGTGCCCTTGCAGGTATCGCCACAACATCGCGTCCTTTTGACAGGGTGGCGGTGCGCAACAATCGCGGGCACAAAAGAGGTGTTGGCGCCAGCGCGGCACTTAATCAATGACCGCGACATCAAACAAGTCATTGGCGGCAAGGTCACCTACATCCATCTTGCTTTCGATCACCACGAAATCATCATGGCACATGGGATCGCGTCTGAAAGCTTCCATCCGGACAGCATGTCGCTTGACGGCCTCAACGACGACGTTCGCAGCACGTTACTTGACCTTTTTCCCGACGTTGGGGCGCAGCCGGCATCGTATGGCCCGAAGGTTCGCCCAGAGGTCAAACCATACGAAGCGCGTCTCATTCGGCCATAAAGTCGTAGAAAATGGCGCACCCGAGAGGATTCGAACCTCTGGCCTCTGCCTTCGGAGGGCAGCGCTCTATCCAGCTGAGCTACGGGTGCCTGTGCGATGACCTAGCACCCTGCCCACAGCCTCGCAACACGGAAAACGCCTAACGCAACAAGTTTGCATCGCTGGGCTAGAGGCAAATTTTCTGGAAAATTTGGATGATTCTTCCAGAAAAATCGACCTAGGCAAACAGGTCGTGGCACAACTCCAGCGCATCGATGAACGCGTCGATCTCATCAGTTGTGTTGTACATTCCTAAGGATGCACGACAGGTAGCCGGAACGCCCATGTGATCCATCAACGGCATGGCACAATGGCTGCCCGCACGGACAGCAACGCCCTTCTTGTCAAGGACCGTCGAGATATCATGCGCATGCGCCGCACCATCCAGTGTGAACGAAAAGATCGCCCCCTTCGTCGCGGATTGCCCTTGTACCTGAAGCCAATTCAGGCCGGCCAAACGTTGGTTGGTATAGTCGCGCAAGCTATGCTCGTGCGCCTCGATCGCCGACATGCCAATGTCCATCATGTAGTCAAGCGCCACGCCCAACCCAATCGTCTGCACGATCCCGGGTGTGCCTGCCTCAAACTTCATCGGAGCGTCGTTGTATTCTACCGTCTCGCGGGTCACATCTTTGATCATGTCGCCCCCGCCCAAAAACGGTTGCATCTCAGCCATCCGGTCTGGGGCCACGTAAATCGCGCCAGACCCACTAGGCCCATAAAGCTTATGACCTGTGATCGCGAAAAAATCGCAGCCAAGCGCCTGCACATCGACAGGCATATGCACCGCTGATTGAGACCCATCGACCAGCACTGGAACACCCTTTGCATGGGCACCCTGACAAACGGACTGAATATCAACTACGGTGCCCAGTACATTGGACATATGCGTCAGTGCGACCAGTTTGGTCTTCGGCCCAATCGCATCAATCACCGCCTGCGGGTCAAGATCCCCATTGGCATCCACATCGACCCATTTGATCACTACGCCTTGCCGTTCACGCAAGAAATGCCAGGGCACGATATTGGCGTGATGCTCCATGATCGACAAGATAATCTCGTCGCCGGCCTGCATCCGCGGCATGGCCCACCCATACGCCACCATGTTGATGCCTTCGGTTGTCCCCGAATTCAGGATGATATCATCTTCCGATGGTGCATTCAGAAACTTGGCAATCACACCCCGCACGCTTTCGTACTTTTCGGTCGCAAGGTTACTTAAGAAATGCAAACCGCGATGCACGTTGGCATATTCTTCAGCGTAAGCTCTCGTGATCGCATCAATCACAACCTGCGGCTTTTGCGCCGAAGCCCCATTGTCGAAATAGACAAGCGGCTTTGCGTTCACCTGTCGGGACAAGATCGGAAAGTCACCACGGATTTTCTCAACGTCAAAGGCCATCTACGCCCCTCCTACAACCGCGGCACCACCGATGGCCGTCAGTATCAACGCCAGACCCAGCGCAAAGCCGATCAGCGATAAAAAGAACAAGCCCGCAGATTTTGCCAGGCTATCGAATTCATGCAGCACATTAAGAAAGTGGATCAGGCAGTACAGCTGCACCACGACAGCAATCAGTGCTGCAATACCGCCAAAGGTCGGGACCAGGAATGCGACAATAAGTTGGATTGTGATGAGGACCAAAACGACGGCTTGAAACCAGGTCATGATCAAAAGCGTGCCACCAAAGGTGCCTGCACCGCCCATCGCCCGCCCCGCGTAGTACAGAGTGAAAATGAAAACGACGGTCATTGATCCCAGAAAGATCATGTCAAAGAAGGGTCGTCCGCCAATTGTCACCCCAACGTTTGATCGCCCAGGCAGCAGACCTTCAAGGTAGACGACGATCACCGTCAGTGCGGTGACGCTGGCCAAAGCCATCCACCCAAATTCATGCGGTAGCCGCAGTTTTACGATTTGGCGCGCCATCGCTTCTGGGTCGCGCAACGTCTCACCGAACAGCCGCAAGAATGTTCCGAAGTCAGGTGACATCAACAGCCCCGCTTTCCGATACCCACAACCCTTGGCTCCATATCCACATAAACAAGCCAAGCCAAAGCGTACCCACCAGATTTGCAGCTGGTCCCGGACCAATGAAACCCATCGTCAGGCCGTGCAGCAGCAGCACCGGGGCCGAAGCCAGCAGCGCCCAAAAAAGCGAGAGCCGTGCGCCGTATTGAGTGCCCTTACCCCGGAATAGACTTGCAATGATGCGCGTGATCGCTGCAATTGCGTATAACAGCAAGGGCCAGACAATCAGCCAGCTGAGCATTTCATAGGCGACAAGCTGGCTCATCTCAGGCACTTCAGCGCCGTCTGCCAACTCGAACCCTTGCGACTTGCGCGCCAAGCGCGGCCATTGTGCGACGAAAATCAGAAGACAGGCGGCCATGACCACCCCGATCAGACGATCCTCACGCTGCCCTTCAGACAGGATTTCACGGATGACGACCCGCGGGCGACGCCAACTGCGCACAATGTCTGTCGAGACTGCCATTTAACTGCGCCGCGCCAACCAGCTTTCCAGCCGCGCGCGCAGATCATCCGCAAGACCGTCGTCTTCGATCTCTTCCAGCGCTTCCGCCAGAAACGCCAGCGTCAACAAATCCGTCGCCTGCTTGTGTGGCACCCCACGCGAGCGCAAATAAAACAAAGCCCCCTCGTCAATCGCACCTGATGTTGAACCGTGCGAACAGGCCACGTCATCGGCGTAGATTTCCAATTCGGGCTTTGCCAGAAACTGGCTGTCTTCATCTAGCAACAGGGATTGGCTGATCTGATAGCCGTCAGTTTTCTGAGCACCCGCCTTCACAAGGATTTTCCCTTGGAACACGCCAGTGGCGCCGTTACGCAGCACCTTCTTGAAAACCTGACGGCTTTCGCAATTCACGGCGTCATGGGTAATGAAAACGGTATCATCGTGATGGAAGTCTTTCCCGTCACCGACGCATGCACCCGCGACATGTGCCACAGCATTGTCACCGGCGATTTCAATGACACACTCGTTACGGGTCAGCACGCCATTCGCAGTCAAAGTGAATGACTTAAAGGTGGATTCCGTCCCGATCCGCGTGAACATATGGGTGATCGCCCGGCGTTCGTGGTCCCGACCTTGGGCCCGAACATGATGGAAAGTGCCACCGTCGGCTACGTCCACTTCCAGACATTTTGAAAACCGCGCGGCCGCTGGACCGGTTTCCAGCAGTGTCATTTCTGCCCCGGCTTCTACCTTGACCACGTTATGGATCATCGCGTCAGAGGTGGTGTCTTCGTGAAGATAAATCAGGTTCACAGGCTTTTCAGCCTTTGCGGTCGCCCGGATCACAACACCTGCATCCGCAAACGCAGTGTTCAGGGATGCCAAGGGCCGTTCCACAGGGGTCTGTCCGTTGGTTTCCAGCACGCCGTAAACATCCTTTGCCCAATGAATATCGGTATTCAAGGCATCAGACAGCAACTCAATCTCTAGCCCGGCAGCTTTCAGATCATCGGACTTGGCTGCATCAAAAACACCATCGACGAAGACGACCTTGACCCGATCCTGACCTGCAAACAAAGGGCCTTCATCATTGTGAAACAGGGCCGCCTCTGGCGGTTCAGGGGTCACAAATGATACCGGGTCCGTGTAGCGCCAGTATTCATCGCGCTTGTGCGGCAGCCCCATCTTTGACACCCGCGCCAGCGCACTTTGGCGCGCATCACTGGCCCACCCTGCACTGCTTGGCAGTGACAAGACATCAAGCCGCGCGGTCGCCGCGTCTTTCTTCAGTTCAGGCAGCGCCATTAGGCCATCTCCCCCAGAATGTCGCCGTAGCCATTGTTTTCGACTTCCAACGCCAGTTCGGGACCGCCAGTTTTGACAATCTTGCCGTCAGCCATGATGTGCACGACATCGGGCTTAATGTGATCCAACAGACGCTGGTAATGGGTGATCACAAGGAACGACCGCCCCTCTGAGCGCAAAGCGTTAACACCCTCAGACACCAGCTTCATCGCGTCGACATCAAGACCCGAGTCTGTTTCGTCCAGCACACACATCTTGGGTTCCAGCATGGCCATCTGCAGAATCTCGTTCCGCTTTTTCTCACCACCGGAAAAGCCGACGTTGACGGGCCGCTTGAGCATGTCAGCATCAATCCTAAGGGCCTTTGCACGGGCACGCACTTCTTTCAGGAAATCGCCTGCGGACAGTTCCTCTTCACCGCGAGCCTTGCGCTGTGCATTTACAGCCGTTCGAAGGAAAGTCATGTTCCCGACGCCCGGAATTTCAACAGGATACTGAAATGCGAGGAACAAGCCCTCTGCCGCACGTTCTTCGGGTTCCATGTCCAGCAGATCCTCACCCGCCAAAGCTGCAGATCCATCTGTGACCTCGTACCCGTCTTTTCCAGACAGAACATAAGACAAAGTAGATTTACCCGATCCATTCGGGCCCATAATTGCGTGAACTTGGCCAGCTCCGATCTCAAGGTTCACACCCTTCAGGATCTGCTTGTCCTCTTCTTCCAGTTTGACGTGCAGGTTTTTGATCTCAAGCATCATAGTCTCCTTGACGGGCAACAGTGGCCACAACGTAGTGAAGCCGCGTCAAGGCGAAACCCTGCGCGGCAATAGCAAATGAATTGTTGGGGATGGGCGCAGCCGCGCCCGAAGTTAGACGTTCAGCGTGAAGCTGGTGCCGTTCAGGTAGATCGACAGCGGATCGGTCAGGGCCAAAATCTGATCGACATAGCCTTGCGAAAAGATCGCTGCGAACTGATCGGGTGCCAGCCACACGACGTTGTGCATCGTGAAAGCGCACACCAGCGCGCCCACAAATTGCGCGATCGTGGTGCGAATGGACTGCATCCGAACGAACCCGCCGATCACGACCGCGGCCATGCAGGCCATCGACATCTCGGCGATCAGTCCATCGGGAAAATACGGCTGTACGTTGATGATTTCCATGCGCAGGTAACGCGCCACCATCAGGCACAAAGCGCCAAGAAGCGCTGCCATGAACAATATCCCGCCGGAGCTGGTCGCTTTGCCGCGTATTTCGTTGCGGCTGACGCGGCGCGGCACTTTCATACCGTTTTCCGGATCCACATAGTGGGTGTAGCGCGGGTCCTCGATGCGCTTGATCCGGGACTTGAAGGTATCCATCTGCTGCGGCGAGTGCATTTTGGTGTCTTTCTGTCAACCACTGTAACACCACCGTTGGTAGGCACCAACTGGGGCGAAATAGCGGCGACGGCAAGGCCGCTTCCGGGAAAGACAGGGGCGATTGCATGCGGATTACCCCACGGAACCTTCAAGCGAGATGGCCACAAGCGCTTGTGCTTCCATCGCAAATTCCATTGGCAAGGCCTGCAGGACTTCCTTACAGAAACCATTAACCACCAAGGCAACGGCCTCTTCCTCGTCCATGCCACGCGACCGGCAATAGAACAGCTGGTCGTCGTCAACCTTGGATGTGGTCGCCTCATGCTCAACACGCGACGAGTTATTCTTCACCTCGATATAAGGCACGGTGTGGGCACCACACTTATCACCGATCAGCAAACTGTCGCACTGGGTGTAGTTTCGGCTGTCCTTGGCTTTGGGGTGCATCGACACAAGGCCACGATAGGTGTTCTGGGCCACACCCGCTGAAATCCCCTTCGAGACGATCCGCGACTTGGTGTTCTTACCCAAGTGGACCATCTTGGTGCCGGTATCAGCCTGCTGATGGTTGTTGGCGATAGCAATGGAATAGAATTCACCCTGTGAATCGTCGCCGCGCAAAATGCAGCTTGGATACTTCCACGTCACGGCAGAGCCTGTTTCAACTTGGGTCCACATCACCTTGGCCCTGTCACCCCGGCAATCGGCACGCTTCGTGACGAAGTTATAAATACCGCCCACGCCGTTCTCATCACCGGGATACCAGTTCTGAACGGTCGAATATTTCACCTCAGCGTCTTCCTCGACGATGATTTCGACAACTGCGGCATGCAGCTGGGCGGTGTCACGCTTCGGCGCTGTACAGCCCTCAAGATAGGAGACGTAAGAGCCTTTGTCGGCGATGATCAACGTGCGCTCAAACTGCCCTGTATTCTCGGCATTGATCCGGAAATAGGTGGACAATTCCATCGGGCAGCGGACACCGGGTGGGATGTAAACAAACGACCCGTCCGAAAACACAGCAGAGTTCAATGTCGCATAGAAGTTGTCGGATGGCGGCACCACAGTGCCCAGATACTTCTTCACGAGTTCAGGATGGTTCTCAATCGCCTCAGAAATTGAACAAAAGATCACACCAGCCTTGGCGAGTTCAGCCTGAAAGGTTGTCCCCACAGAAACGGAATCAAACACCGCATCCACAGCAACCTTACGGCCTTCTTCGGGCATTTCTGCGCCCTCGACGCCAGCGAGGATCGCCTGTTCCTTCAGCGGAATGCCCAGCTTCTTATAGGTCTCCAGCAACTTGGGATCGACATCATCCAGCGACTTCGGCTTCTCTTCCATGCTTTTTGGACGGGCATAGTAATAGATGTCCTGGAAATCGATTTCAGGGTAGTTGACCATTGCCCATGTAGGCTCTTCAATCTGTTCCCAGCGGGCGAAGGCAGACAAACGCCAGTCAGTCATCCACTGCGGCTCTTTGTTCTTGGACGAGATCAGCTTGACGATATCGGTATTCACGCCCTTGGGTGCGTACTCCATTTCGATCTCGGTGTTCCAGCCGTGCTTATACGTCCCCGACAGGGCAGACACAGCATCAACGGTATCCTGATCAACGCCGTCTTTCACTTGAACTTCGTCTAATGCAGTCATCGTGTTTCCCTCTTTCACGCAGCAGCAATTGCTGCGATTTTTTGTCTCTTACGCGCCCACGCATCAGCAAAGCGCAATATCTCGTCTTCGGTCGTCTCAAGTCCCAGCGACACGCGCACAGAACAAGACGCAATTTCACTCTCAAACCCCAAAGCCGGCAGCACACCAGAGGCGCGCACCTTGCCGCTGGAACAGGCAGAGCCTGCCGAGACTGCAAAACCGGCCAAATCCATGGCCATCACCTGCGTCTCTCCCTTCCAGCCGGGGCTGAGAAAACAACTTGTATTAGGAAGCCTATTGCATCCCTGCCCTACAAAAATAGTACCGGGTGCTGCATCCTCAATGGCCTTTTCTAGAATATTTCTAAGTTTGGCAATCGGGTCCCAACGACCGGCCGCCAAATCAGCCTGCGCGGCCTTTGCAGCAGCCGCAAATCCGGCAATCAGGATCAGGTTTTCAGTGCCAGACCTGCGGCCCATCTCCTGTCCACCGCCCTTGATTTGGGCTGTCACGTCAGCACCTTGCGGAACGATCAAGGCCCCGACACCCTTAGGGCCTCCAAATTTATGAGCGGACATAATCGCAGCCCCAACGCCGGACCAGTCAAAAGCAAAGGGCACACGACCAAACCCCTGAGTGATGTCGGTGACGGCCACGCCATCGACCGGCTGCACTATCCCGGTTTCTGAATTCGCCAGTTGAACGACGGATCGCACCGGTTCTGCGACCTGAACCACGCCATCGACAACCGGCAACACAGGATCAACCCAAGCAGCCACAGCAGAATGCTCTAGTCCAGAGGCCAGGTATCCCTTACCCGCCAAAGCAAGTGCTGCCGCCTCTGTGGCGCCAGACGTGAACACAATATCCGCGCTCGCAGCCCCAAGTGCCTCGGCCAAATCCGCACGGCACCCTTCCAAAAGCCGCTTCGCAGCACGGCCCTCTGCATGCACGGAAGAGGGATTGCCCACGATATCCATTGCGGCAATCATCGCCGCACACGCCTCTGCCCGCACTGGCGTCGTCGCGTTATGATCCAGATAGACACGGCTCATCACGCGCCCAGCTTCTTTTGGTCAAAAATACCGCGCGGGTGCGGTAGCAAGGCTACCCCATTTTCCGCAAGGAAATATGCGACGACACTACTCATCTACAACTTCAAACAACGCTGGCACGGCCGGACAGGGCGCCAGCCCGTTCCCCACCACATCCGACAACCGGGACTGGTGCAGAAAAACATAGACATGGGCGCTCAACCCCTCCCACAACCGGTTCGTCAAAGACTGAGCGCGGCTGCCAGACTCAGCGCCAGAGGCGCCAGCACCTTTGTGCATCGCACTCACGGTCTCATCAACAGCACTCAAGATATCCACAACACGAATGTCAGACGCAGGGCGGGCCAGCCGATAACCGCCACCGGGACCGCGCATCGACTCGACCAGCCCCGCGCGGCGCAGTTTCACAAAAAGCTGCTCCAGATAGGCCAGCGAGATGTCCTGACGCTTTGAAATCTCGGTCAGATTCATCAATGCGCCGTCCTTCTGCAAAGCCAGATCAGCGAGTGCCACAACGGCGTAACGCCCTTTGGTGCTCAACTTCATGCGTCTTCCCCCGCAATAGCTTCATTTTGTTTGACCTCTGCGGCTGCAAAGCTTAGGTCAAAACACCAGCCCAATTGGCCCATAAGGCCAAACTTAGAATCTTTCTAAGGTGCCTGATCATTTTCGTCAAGATTATGTCGGTACCTGTTGTCAAAAACGGACGCCTATGCCCGAAGTCATCTTCCCCGGACCCGAAGGCCGCCTTGAAGGCCGCTACCACCCTCAAAAAGATCGCGACGCACCGATCGCCATTGTCCTGCACCCGCATCCACAGTTTGGTGGGACGATGAACAACCGGGTTGTCTATAACCTGCACTATGCGTTCCTGCGCATGGGCTTCACAGTGTTGCGGTTCAATTTCCGCGGCGTGGGTCGCAGCCAAGGTGAATATGATCAGGGTGTGGGGGAATTGTCTGACGCAGCCTCAGCGCTCGACTACCTGCAATCGATGAACAACAACGCCAAGCACTGTTGGGTTGCGGGCTTTTCGTTTGGTGCGTGGATCGGCATGCAGCTGTTGATGCGTCGCCCGGAAATCACCGGGTTCATCTCGATCTCGCCGCCTGCCAATATGTATGACTTCAGCTTTCTGGCACCCTGCCCGTCATCTGGCTTGATCATGAACGGCTCTGGCGACCGCGTGGCACCGCCTCAGGATACTGTGAACCTCGTGAATAAATTGCACGAGCAAAAGGGGATCACCATCACCCATAATGTGATGGACGGGGCCGGGCATTTCTTTGAAGATCCGTACATGGACCCCATGATCGACACAGTGACCGATTACGTCCAGCGCAGATTGACAGAAAACACACGGTAACCCCCCGATGTCCGACTACACAGAAATCGCCGCCAATGAGATCGCAGATATGGCTCTTGCCGATGAGTTGCTTACCGGCGACGAGAAAATCGTGCAGACGATTGCCAACATCATGGGGGCTTCTTCGCAAACACTGGAAGAGTCCTTTCTGACAGCCGTCCGCGTGCGGCGCGCAGAAAAGCGCGCCCGCGAACTGCTGGCAGAGCGTGCGACCGCACGTGACACAGCTGCTGCTGCAGCATCTGATGACCCGGCACCTGGCGGCGAAAACGGCCCAACAGACAGCGCATGACCTATGATCAGGCGGATTATCTTCGGATACCGCTTTTGGATGGCGGCTTTGCCGCAGCACAGATTTTCGACGTCACACCTGCGCGCCCAGACTGCGTTTTCTTAGGCATTTCCACGCGCAAAACAGGTCCAAACGACACCATCACACCATTCTTGCTGTCAGATGTCATTGCGCTGGCTTTCACCACAGACGCGCCCATTCTGTCGGGCCAGTGGGCCGTTGCTGGATTTGATCAGATCCCGCGATTTCGCGACATCCTGAATTTCGACGCAGCCGCGCGCAACGACTTTCCCAACCATCCAACGCATGATCCAGCCGTGATCGAGGCCTTCGTGAACGCAGTCCACGGCCTGTACCCATGGGACAGTTTTGGCGACCTGTTTGATGAAATCAAACGCTCCGACATGCCGTGCCCTTCTTGCGCCACCGGGGTGAAACAACCATGACCTCCTTGGACCGTCGGATCGCCGCACAATTCGCATTTCTGACCGAGGCTGATCGGCTTAAAACAATCATGCGGGCGACCAAAACCTGTGATGGTGCGCGATTTGAAAACTCTGGCGAGCATTCCTGGCACGTCGCACTTTATGCCCTGACAATGGCCGAACACGCAGTCAAACCAATCGACATCAATCGGGTCCTTAAGATGCTGTTGCTGCACGACCTCGTCGAAATCGACGCCGGCGACACACCGATCCACAGTGCAGCCGCCCAAGAATCCGCAGCCCAAGACGCGCTTGAACAAGCCGCCGCAGACCGCATTTTCGGCATTTTGCCGCCCGACCAAGCCGAAGAATTTCGTGCGCTCTGGGACGAATTCGAGGCTGCAGAAACGGATGATGCGATCTTTGCCAAATCAATCGACCGGGTCCAGCCAGTTATTGCCAACCTTGAAACAGGCGGGCAGTCTTGGGTCGACTATAACGTCACACGCGACCAAGTGGAGGCGCGGGTTGGTTCAAAAGTCACCAAAGGCGCACCAGCGCTTTGGACTGCACTAAAGCACCGTTTGGACGCGTGGTTTGCCACCGCATGACCAGTGCAGGATCAAAAGCGCCAAGGTTTTGCCCATGTGGTTGATCAAACTCCGTCTGCGGGCAAAAACACATCAACAGGCCACTGCCATGGCAATTCTGGGCCTCTTCATTCTGATTTTCACGGCACCATTCATCTTTTTTGGCACAACGGACCTGACCGGGGGGACCGGAAACCTGGACTTTGCCGCACTGGTCAGCGGCTTGCCTTGGCAGATCATGCTGACGGCACTGCTGCTCGCGCTTGTTTGGTTGCTGGATTGGTGGGACATCACGCTTGTAACGGCACGTATGCAAAATTGGGCGATAAAGCCCCTTTTTGCGACATTGATCTATCCGCTTGTCGGGATCGTGACTTTCTCGTTGTTTTTGTTCAACGCAGAGGCGGCTCAGAACCCACTCGGCATCCTTGGCATGGTATTGGCGCTGAATTTCTTCGTTGGCCTGTCCGAAGAAGTTCTCTTTCGCGGTTTCGTCTTCGGAGCGTTACGGCATCGGCACTCGCTGGCAACCGCTATCATTGTCTCCTCTATTGCATTTGGTGCGTTACACCTTGTGAACGCAGGGGTCGGCCAAGGGCTGTCGGAAACCCTGTTTCAGATGCTGAATGCAACAGCCTTGGGGGTTCTGTTCTGCAGCCTTGTTTTGCAAGGACACAGCCTGTGGCCCGCAATTTTGTTGCACATGATCTGGAACAGCTACGCGATGATGGGGGTCGCTTCAGCGGAATTCATGGGGAACGTGCCCGGAACAGCAGTCGAAGCCCCAGACCTCTCGCCCTGGAGCCTGCTTTTACCCGGTATCATCACCCTCATCGCCGTCGCAGTCCTGTATCAATACTGCAGCCGCACCGGACACCGGCTGACTGCGGTCGTCCCGGTCACAGGTCCCCAAGGTTAGGCGCTTTCGCCCTAGACACCTTGTCCGAACAGGCATAGGCGCATGCACTTATCCCAACTGGACCGTTCTTCATGATCTCGACTCTCGCATCTGCCTTGGAAAAACAGGGCTACGACACCCTGACCCCCGTACAGGAAGCCGTGACCGATCCGGATCTGATCACGCAGGACCTGCTGGTCTCAGCCCAGACCGGTTCTGGCAAAACGGTTGGGTTTGGACTGGCGATTGGGCCGACGATCCTGCCCGAGGATGGTGTCTTTGGACCAGCGGGCCGTCCGCTTGCGCTGATCATCGCGCCGACGCGGGAATTGGCCTTGCAGGTGAAGCGCGAGTTGCAGTGGCTTTATCGTCCAACAAACGTAACAGTGGCGTCGACCGTTGGCGGCATGGATTTCCGGGACGAAAAGCGCACGCTGGAACGCGGTGCCCATATCGTTGTCTCAACACCGGGCCGCCTGAAAGACCACATCATGCGTGGCACGCTCGATATGTCCGACATCCGCGCAATCGTGCTCGATGAAGCGGACGAGATGCTCGACCTTGGCTTTCGCGAAGACCTTGAATTCATCTTGGGCGAGGCCCCCGAAGACCGCCGCACCCTGATGTTCTCGGCCACGGTCCCACCGATGATTGTGAAGCTGGCAAAGTCCTACCAGAACGACGCCAAGCGGATCTCTACAGTCACCAAAGAAACCCAACACGCCGACATCGAATATCGCGCCCTTCCCGTCGCCCAACACGACGCGGACAACGCGATCATCAACGTGCTGCGCTACTACGAGGCTCCCAATGCCATCGTCTTCTGCAACACCCGTGCGATGGTCACGCGCCTGACGACACGCCTGTCGAACCGTGGGTTCGCGACGGTGGCCTTGTCGGGGGAGCTGAGCCAACAAGAACGCTCCCACGCGCTGCAAGCGATGCGCGATGGCCGGGCCAAAGTCTGTGTGGCGACCGATGTTGCGGCCCGCGGGATCGATTTGCCGAACCTTGAACTGGTGATCCACGCGGAATTGCCCACCAACGCTGAAACCCTGCTGCACCGCTCTGGCCGGACGGGTCGGGCGGGTCGAAAGGGGATTTCAGCCCTGATCGTGCCGCCTAAGATGCGCCGCCGCGGCGAGAACCTTTTGAAGTGGGGAAAACTGAAAGCGGAATGGGCGGCAGCCCCAACCGCTGAAGAAATTCAGGCGAAAGACGAAGAACGTCTGCTGACGGACGCCGTTTGGTCCGAAGAAGCCACCGAAGCGGAAACCGCCTTCGCCGAAAAGCTGCTTGCTCAGCATGCCCCCGAAAAGATCGCTGCTGCCTACCTGCGTCTCTTCCAAGGCAAGCAATCCGCGCCCGAGGACCTTACAGCCATCGACCCATCGGCCCCACCCCAACGCGAACAGCGGGAACGCAAGGAACGCGCACCTTTTGGGCCATCCAAGTGGTTCAAGGTCGACGTGGGCCGCGAAGGCAAAGCAGAGGCCCGCTGGCTACTGCCCATGATCTGCAAGGCCGGTGACATCACCAAGAAAGAGATCGGGGCGATCCGCATTCAGCCCAACGAGACCTACGTGGAAATCTCAGAAGCCGCTGTTCCGGGTTTCCTCAAGTCCGTTGGGCCCGACATGTCGCTGGAAAACCAGGCGACCCTGTCCGCCATGGATGGCCCGCCAAAGATCTCTGATCGCGGACCGCGCCCTGACAAGAAAATGTACCGCGACAAGCCAGACGGGCGTCCGCCACGGGGCAAACCGGACGGAGACCGTCCGCAGCGCAGCAAACCCAAATACGACAAGCCGCGCGATCAGTCCTCACCGCCGCCATCCCGGCAAGACGATCTTGCGCCTGTCGAAGCACCGCGCAAGTCGCGCCACAAGAAATCAGATTTCGGCAAGCCCGAACGCAAAGATCACGGGGACGCCCTGAAACCAAAAGCCTACAAACCGCGTGGAGAAGACCGCCCCGCTGGCAAAGGCAAGCCGGGCGGGTATCAAGGCAAACCGGGCGGCAAGCCTTCTGGCAAACCGGGTGGTAAACCAAGCGGAAAACCTACCTTCAAAGGCAAATCCGACGGCGGAAAGCCCGGCAAACCAAAGCCAACTGCATCCGACACGTCCAAGCGTTTCACGCCTCCCGGCGGCAAGCGCAAACCGGGCAAAGGCAAGCCCGGCGGGGGGCAACCCCCGCATCGGTCGAAAGGCTAGTCGCGGCAAAATTGCCACAACCTGTCGTTGATAAACGCAGTGTTTCCACATTTCAGCCCCGCTATCGGCGGATTTGCGCGTACACTACACCTACGCCTTCGATGGCGCTGACCTACACAATAGGCACTCGAAGGTGCGTATGTTTGTGTAAAAGGACCAGTGTTATGGCGAAAGATGAGACACCCAAAGGCGCAGCTCCTGCGCCGCAGCAGGCCCCGAGAGAGACCAAACCGGACGACAAACATCCGGTCTTTCAGGACTACGCGAGTATTTAGAATGTCGGTGAGACCAACAGCGCCTCCTCCCTGCGCTTGCGGTGACCGAATATGACCAGCGGGCGTTCGCACTGACCTTCTCCCTGTCAGTCGCAAACCCCACTGGTCTTTTTTTTCGGCTTGAGCCACGATGGGCCCATGACCGCGATCTCGACTATTCGGAACCTTGGGCCAGCAGTTGAAGAGGCCTTGAACAAGGCTGGCATCATGACAGCGGAAGAACTGCGCGAGATCGGCGCAGATGCCGCCTATGCGCGGCTTCTCGAAAACGGCGGCAAACCCCATTTTATCGGCTTCTACGTCTTGCATATGGCACTTCAAGGCCGCCCTTGGAATGATTGCAAGGGCGCGGAAAAGAAGGCACTCCGCAAGTCCTTTGACGCCATCAAGGCTCAAAGTTTCAACGCAGAACGCACTGAATTAGAAGACTTTCTTGACCGCATTGGCGTCCGCGACACCCCATAATGTAAAGACCCTTTACTTTAGCGGTATACCAGTGTATGTTAACACCATGCACATTCAAAATGATATTGACCAAGAACTGGCGCTTTTGCGCAAAGTCGCGATGCGTATGGACGCAATTTTCACGATCCCCGGCACCCGTGTCACTGTCGGACTGGACAACATTTTCGGTCTGGTTCCCGTGGTCGGTGACTTACTGGCGATGGCCCCATCCGTCTGGATGATCCACAGGGCACACAAAATCGGGGCTACGCCCGGCACGATTGCGTACATGAGCCTGAACACGGCCCTCGACTTCGTCATCGGCTCGATCCCGATCATCGGTGATATCTTCGACGTGGTCTACAACGCAAACCTGCGCAACTACCGGGCGCTGGAAACCAACCTCAACCGACGCGCCGCGCGCGCCCGCGAGGTCCGCACGACCCGTATTCCCGAAACTGCATGGATGGCCTGATATGTATTATGTGAAACTGATCCTGACGATCATCATCCCACCGCTGGGTGTCTTCCTAACAGTGGGCCTGCGCGGGGCATTCTGGCTGAACATCCTGCTGACGCTGTGCTTTTACATCCCCGGCTTCATCCACGCGGCCTACATTCTGGCGCGCGGCCTGCCGCAACAGCAGCAGGCATAAAAAAGGGCGCCCCAATCGGCGCCCTTTCGTATTTCGTAGGGTGGGTAAAACCCACGCGCCGCTTAGCCAACCAGCTCAAGACCAGAAAAGAAGAACGCAATCTCTTCGGCTGCGGTCTCTGGCGCATCTGACCCGTGAACAGAGTTCTCGCCGATGGACAGCGCAAATTCCTTACGGATCGTGCCTTCAGCTGCATCAGCCGGGTTCGTCGCACCCATCACTTCACGGTTCTTGGCGATCGCGTCTTCACCTTCCAGAACCTGCACCACAATCGGCTCGGAAATCATGAACTCACACAGCTCACCAAAGAACGGACGCTCAGAGTGGACGCCGTAGAACTGCTGGGCTTGGGCCAGCGTCAACTGGATCCGCTTAGAGGCAACAATCCGCAGGCCAGCGTCTTCGAACTTGGCGGCAATTTTGCCAGTCAGGTTCCGCTTGGTGGCGTCTGGTTTGATGATCGAGAATGTACGCTGGATGGCCATGTGTTTGGTCTTTCCTGAAGTGAGTTTATCTTTGCCCGGGCCCTAGCATGCCCCCCCAACGTTGAAAAGACCCTTGCGTGCCTCACTGCGCATTGACCCTGCGTGTTCGTTCAGGCAAAGCCGCGCGTATGCTCAAGATATCAGACCTCACCTATTCCATCGAAGGCCGCACGCTGGTCGAACACGCCACCGTCACGATTCCCACGGGCCACAAAGTGGGCCTTGTCGGGCGCAACGGTTCTGGCAAGACGACCCTGTTCCGCGTCATCCGGGGCGAGATGCCCACGGAAACCGGCGGCGTCACCATTCCGCGCGGCTGGAAGATCGGCGGGGTCAGCCAAGAGGTGCCGGGCAACGAGGTCTCACTTCTCAACACCGTCTTGCGCGCCGACGCGGAACGCGAGGCACTGCTGGCCGAGGCTGATACAGCCACCGACCCCAACCGCATCGCGGATATCCAGACCCGGCTTGCCGACATCGACGCATGGTCGGCAGAGGCGCGGGCCGCGACAATCCTCAAAGGGCTCGGCTTCACCCCCGAAGAAATCCACCACCCCTGCTCTGCCTTCTCCGGCGGCTGGCGCATGCGCGTGGCTCTCGCGGCGGTCCTGTTCTCCGAGCCCGACCTGCTGCTCCTCGACGAGCCCACCAACTACCTCGACCTCGAAGGCGCGCTCTGGCTCGAAGCCTACCTCGTCAAATACCCCCACACCGTGCTGATCGTCAGCCACGACCGGGAACTGCTGAACCGCTCCGTCGGCGGCATCCTGCACCTCGAAGACAAAGGCCTGACCTACTACACCGGCCCTTACGACCAATTCGTCAAGCAGCGGGCAGCGAAGCGCGAAGTGCAAGCGGCGGCCGCCAAGAAACAAGACCTGCAGCGGGCCCACCTGCAATCCTTCGTAGACCGGTTCAAAGCCAAAGCCTCGAAGGCAAAACAAGCGCAATCCCGCGTCAAAATGCTGGAAAAGATGGAAACGATCCGGGCACCGGAAGACGCGGCCCGCACCGTTTTCACCTTCCCCAAACCTGAAGAGCTGTCGCCGCCCATCATCGCGACCGAGGGCGCCGCGGTCGGCTACGGCAATCACATTGTCCTGCACGACCTGAACCTGCGCATCGACCAGGACGACCGCATCGCGCTGTTGGGCCGCAACGGCGAGGGCAAATCCACCCTCTCCAAAATGCTCTCCGACCGCCTGCCCGTTTCACGCGGCAAGATGGTCACCTCGAACAAACTGCGCATCGGCTTTTTCGCCCAGCACCAGGTCGACGAACTGCGCATCGACGAAACCCCGCTGGACCACCTCTTCCGGGAACGCCCAAACGAAGGCCAAGCCAAACTCCGCGCCCGTCTCGCCGGTTTCGGCCTTGGGGCAGACCAAGCAGACACCGAAGTCGGCCGCCTCTCAGGCGGTCAAAAAGCGCGCCTGTCGCTGTTGCTCGCTACCCTGCCCGCGCCGCACCTGCTGATCCTCGACGAGCCGACAAACCACCTCGACATCGAAAGCCGCGAAGCACTGGTCGAAGCGCTGACCGCCTACACCGGTGCTGTCATCCTCGTCAGCCACGACATGCACCTGCTGTCGATGGTCGCCGACCGCCTGTGGCTGGTCAAAGGCGGACACGTCACACCCTACGACGAAGACCTGCCCACCTACCGCAAAATGCTGCTGACACCGGACAAGCCAAAGGCTGCGGAAAAACCAAAACTCAAAGCCAAGGTGCTCACCCGCGACGAAAAACTGGCCCTCAAGGCAGACGTGCGCAAGGCCGAGGAACGGGTCACCAAAATCAGCGAGATGCGCGACAAACTCTCCAAGAAACTCGCCGATCCAGTCCTCTACGAAGACGGTCGCAAAGGCGAGCTGGAAACCTGGAACAAGAAATACGCGGAAGTCATGCAAGGGCTAGAGCGGGCCGAAGCGCTCTGGATGGCGGCGCTCGAAAAACTGGAGAAGACAAAGTGATCAGACACGCCAGGCCGCATGGCGCAAGCCCCGCTGAAGTCATTCAGTCAGCCCCCGCTTGTGGACCGCAGCCCCTGTCTTCATTTCGCCAAAACAACTCGCCCGCCGCAGGCGTCCCGCACCATCATCACCCGCTGACATGACAGAGCTCCCCGCCCTCATCGCTGCTTTCACGACACTCTTCGTGATCATCGACCCACCGGGGCTCGCACCGCTCTTTGTGGCACTCACCCAAGGCATGACGCCGGCACAACGCCGGTCCATCCTGGTCCTGGCTGTCATCATTTCCTTCGGGCTGATGATCGCCTTCCTGCTCCTCGGCGAAACTCTTCTGGGTTTCATCGGCATTTCAATGCCCGCTTTCCGGATCGCAGGTGGCGTGCTCCTTTTCCTAACAGCCCTCGAAATGCTCTTCCAAAAACGGCAAGCGCGGCGTGAAGACAACGCGACAGAGGCACAGACCGAGCATGAAGACGATCCATCTGTATTCCCCCTCGCCATGCCACTGATCGTCGGTCCAGGAGCGATCACCACGATCATCCTGCTCGCAGGCCAAGCCAACGGCCCTGCCGATTTCGCAGCAATTGCAGGGGTTTTGGCGGCGGTCCTCACCTTTGTGTTTATCTTCTGCGCGGCGTCCGGCCTGATCGAGCGCGCGCTTGGCAAAACCGGCATCAACATCGTCACGCGCCTTCTGGGCATGCTTCTGGCAGCCCTCGCGATCCAATTTATCCTTGATGGCATCGCGCAGTCTTTTGGGATCGGTACCTAGCCCCTATATAGATCCCATGGACACAAATCAGCTTATGCAGGTGGCTTATCTTGGCCTACTCGCCGCCGCGATTGGCGGCTCATACATCATGGCCAACCGGGGCAACCTTGGGAAAATGGCGCAACAGGCGGCGATCTGGGGGTTCATCTTTCTTGGGACCATCGGTGCAATCGGGCTTTGGAACGACATCAGCCGGGATGTGACCAACCGGCAAAGCGTGATCGGGCAGCAGATCGTGGTGCCCCGCAGCCCCGACGGGCATTACTATATGACCCTTTATGTGAACAACACGCCGGTAGAGTTTGTCGTTGATACAGGGGCTTCCATGGTGGTCCTCAGCCAGTTGGACGCACGGCGCGTTGGCATCAACCCATCTGATCTGAACTACCTTGGCATCGCCTACACAGCAAACGGAGAGGTCCGGACAGCCGATGTCACCCTCGACGAGGTCTCCATCGGGCCATATGTCGATGCCAACGTGCGGGCGGTCGTGAACGAGGGCGAGATGTTCGGATCGCTCCTTGGCATGACGTATTTGGGGCTTTACCGCAGTTTCAGCATCACCGATGGTGAACTCGTTTTGACACGATAGGACGACAACATGCGCCTCATTCTGCCATTGCTGGCCCTGCTGGCGAGCGCCGCCTGCACACCTGCACCGACTGCACTGCCAGACGATTTCGACGCAGACTTTGACTTCTAAGCACCTGACGATTCGGCTTTTTTCGTCCAGAGACCGTCTTCCTGTGCCCAATATTGGGCCGCGCAGCCTTGCTCGGTCAGGGATTTCCACTGACCCCGCGCTTGGTTCAGCGCACCCTCATCGTGGCCGTCAAACAGAATACACACCCGCTCTGTCAGGCCAACTTCGGCGGCGGTAACATCTGCACCGCCCACCGACATCACACAGGCAAATCCATCTGCGGGCACATCAACACCCAGCAACACCGGCTGCTCGGTATCCTGTGCGCCGCCCGCAACCCCATGCGGTAAAAACCCGTCGTTCCATAGGGTTGCATCCAGACGTTCAAGTAGGTCCGCATCACGACCACGCACCGCAACACGCCACCCCGCGTCGCGGCACTTACCCAAAAGCATTGGCAAGGTCCGTTCCAGCGGCGTGTCGGTCAAGTGGTAGAAAAAGGCAGCCCCCATCACTTACACTTCGTATTTGTCCGCAATCAAGCGGTTCAGCGCCATTACACCCCAACCGGTCGCGCCCGCGGGTGCCAAGGCAGTCTCGGACTTCACGGAGGCCGTACCGGCGATATCCAAATGGCACCACGGCACATCGTCTTTCACAAATCGCTGTAGAAACTGCGCCGCGGTAATCGACCCAGCCATCCGGCCACCGATGTTCTTCATGTCCGCTACGCGGGACTTCAGCAAAGCATCATAGGCAGGCCCCATCGGCATCCGCCAAGCGCCTTCGCCTTCCTCACCAGCCGCTTTCACAAACGCGCCGGACAACTCATCAGAGTTCGAAAAGACACCCGCGTTTTCATGCCCCAAGGCCACCAGAATGGCCCCGGTCAGTGTTGCCAGATTGATCATGCCAGTCGGCTCAAACCGCTCCTGCGCGTACCAAAGCACATCGGCCAGCACCAAACGCCCTTCGGCATCGGTATTGATCACTTCAATCGTGTCCCCTTTCATCGAGGTCACCACATCACCGGGCCGCACCGCGTTTCCGGACGGCATATTCTCGACGATGCCAACCAAGCCCACGACATTCGCCTTCGCCTTGCGCAAGGCCAGGGTCTTCATCAGGCCAGACACAACGCCCGCGCCGCCCATGTCCATAGTCATGTCTTCCATGCCAGCACCGGGCTTCAGGCTGATCCCGCCAGTGTCAAACACAACGCCTTTGCCCACCAAGGCAAAGGGCTTTTCATCGCCCCCGCCGTTCCATTCCATCACCACAACCTTGGATGGGCTGTCCGACCCTTGGCCGACACACAGCAGCGATCCCATGCCCAGCTCAGCCAGCTTGTCTTCTTCCAGCACTTCGACTTTCAGACCGATTTTTGACAATTCGGCCAGTTGGTTGGCGAACGACGTTGTTGTCAAATCATTAGCCGGAGCATTGGTCAGATCACGGGTGAAAAACACACCCTCCGCGATGGCGGCAATGGGGGCATAGGCGGCTGTCGCAGCCTCTGGGTCGCTGACCATGAAACTGACAGCGCCGGTTTCTTTCTTGTCGCCTGTCTTGTGGTCCTCATAGGTGTAGTTGCGCATCGCAACGCCCTGGGCAACCTCTTCAATCCGGTTGGTAGAGCCACCCAGCACCAACAGATCATCCTTGCCAAGGTGCTTGGCCAAGTTCGCGCCAGCCTTGCGCGCCTCATGCGATGTCGGGCGGCGGGGCAGTTTTACGACCAAGACAGCCTCTGCAGCCAGTCCAAACGGCATTGCGACCGCTTTCACATCACCAACTTTGGCTTTCTCGAACGCCTCGCTGTCGGCGACCCGCTGGACCATCTTGCGGGTCAGCGAATTAATCTTGCGGGCGCCTTGGTCCAGCTTGCCGTCCGGCGTGACGCTCACAGCTATCTTGCCGGCGGTTTCAGCAAGCAGGTCTGGCGCGAAGGCGGCAAAAGTGATTGGGGTAACTGCGGTCATGGAAGCCTCAAAATATCTGATGTTGCCCCACACCTAGTCCGGGCATCGCCGATTGACCAGTTAGCAGTTCAATCCGCCGCAGACTTGGGCTAGTTTCGTGGCAAAACAAAAGTAACGCGGGCGTTAAGGGGTAAGCAGTGGCGCGGTTTGACAGATATATGCTGTCCCAGCTGATGGTCATGTTTGGCTTTTTCAGCCTTGTGCTGGTGCTTGTCTACTGGATCAATCGGGCGGTTGTTCTGTTTGATCGTCTCATCGCGGACGGCCAATCGGCAGTTGTGTTCCTAGAGTTTACGGCCCTGTCCCTGCCCAGCGTCATCCGGCTTGCCCTGCCCTTGGCAGCCTTTGCGGCAGCTGTTTACGTCACCAACCGCATGTCCACGGAATCAGAACTGGTGGTGGTGCAGGCCACCGGCTTTTCGCCCTACCGCATGGCACGGCCAGTCCTTTACTTTGGCGGCATTGTTTTCATTCTGATGACCTTGCTGATGCATCTCCTTGTCCCGCTGGCTTCGGCGCAACTGGACCAGCGCCAGAACGAGATCGCGCAAAACTTCACGGCCCGGCTTCTCAGTCCCGGCGAATTTCTGGAGCCCACAGATGGCCTGACCTTCTATATCGGCGAGGTCACACCAGCGGGCGAGTTGCAGAACGTCTTTCTGGCAGATCTGCGCGACCCGGACCGGCATGTCACCTACACGGCATCGCAAGCCTATCTGGTACGAACAGAAGACACCGTCCAGTTGGTGATGGTCGATGGCCTTGCGCAGATTTTGCAAACGGATGACGATCGCTTGTCAACCACGTCCTTCAAGGACTTCGCCTATGACATCGGGTCCTTCATGACGATGCCGACATCCGAGGGGCGGCGCGATGCGCATGTCCCCACGCTGGAACTGCTGCAAGCCACCCCCGCACTGGTCGCTGAGACCGGACGCAGCCGCGCGCGTCTGATCGCGCGGGCCCATGATCGGATCAGCCAATCCCTTTTGGGAACGGTTGCAGCCTTGCTTGGGTTTGCAGCCCTGATCGTCGGCGGCTTTAGCCGGTTCGGCGTGTGGCGCCAAATTGTCGTGGCGATATTCCTGATCATAGTGATCAAAGCGGTCGAGACCGCGGGATTGAACGCCGCGCGTGAGACGCCAGAGTTCTGGTACGCGGCCTACTTCGCCTCAGCCTTTGGTCTGTTGATCGTCTACGTTCTGCTGTTCCTTGCGGCCCGACCGGCCCTGTTCAAACGCCGCGCCGGAGGGTCCGTATGATCCTGCACCGTTATTTCGCACTGCGGTTCCTCAAGTCATTTGCAGGGGTGTTCGGTGTGTTCTTTCTGATCATGGTGTTCCTTGATCTGGTCGAACAATTGCGCCGGTTCTCGGGCACAGATGCGACCTTTTCTGATATCCTGGGTCTGACAATGCTGAATGTCCCGGAAGGTATCTACCGGATCCTGCCCCTGATCATGATCATTGCAACCATCGCCTTGTTCCTCAGCCTGTCGCGATCATCAGAAATGGTTGTCACCCGTGCGGCGGGCCGGTCTGCGGTGCGGGCGCTGATGTCGCCTTTGACAGTGGCCTTTTTGATCGGGGTGCTGGGGGTCGGTATGCTGAACCCCATCGTAGCCGCCACATCGCGCGAGTTCGAGGCACGGTCCAACAGCTTCAAAGGCGAAGACAGGGTGCTGACGCTGGGCTCTACCGGCCTGTGGTTGCGGCAAGGGGACGCCAACAGCCAGACTGTCATACGGGCAGAAGCTGCCAATCTGGACGGGACAGAGCTGCGCAACGTGACCTTCCTGACCTTTGCGCCTTCAGGCCTGCCCGTCCAGCGGATCGCAGCCCAAGATGCGCAGCTTCAGGACGGCCATTGGGTGATGCAAGATGCCAAGATCTGGCCCCTCTCAAAAGATCGGACCCCCGAAGCAGACGCAACCTTTGCGGCCTCCTACGATCTGCCCTCAACCCTGACCGCCGACCAGATCCGCAACAGCTTTGGCACGCCCTCTTCGATCCCGATTTATGACCTGCCTGCCTTCATTGACCGGCTGGAAGCAGCAGGGTTTTCGGCGCAACGTCATCAGGTCTGGTTCCAGATGGAACTGGCGATGCCGGTGTTTCTGGTGGCGATGGTGATGATCGGGGCCAGCTTTACGCTGCGCCACCAAAGGGGCGGACGGACGGGCCTGATGGTGCTGCTGGCAATCCTGCTGTCTTTCGGAACCTACTTTATCCGCAACTTTGCAGCCATCCTTGGCGAAAACGGGCAACTGCCAGCAGAGCTGGCGGCCTGGGCACCGCCAATTGCAGCGATTGGGATGGCGATGGGCTTTTTGTTGCACAAGGAAGACGGCTGATGCGGTTGCTTATTGTTGCTTTGTTGTGGGCCCTTCCCATGGCGGCCCAGTCGCAGGGTGTGGCAACCCTCGTGGCAGACAGCGTTGTGGTCGAAGACCGCACCCGGCTTGTGGCACAGGGCAATATCGAAGTCTTTTTCGACGGTACACGGCTGTCTGCGGCGCAAATCATCTATGACCGCGCGACAGATCAACTGATCATTGGCGGACCGATTTTCATTCAAGCAGCCGACGGCGACATCCTGACAGCAGAGCGGGCCACTTTGGACCCGCAACTCGAAAACGGGATGTTGCGCGGGGCGCGCCTGGTGCTGGACCAGCAATTGCAACTGGCAGCCAATCAGGTCAGCCGGGTTGATGGGCGCTATTCGCAGCTGCGGCAAGTTGTTGTCAGCTCTTGCAACGTCTGCAACACGGAAGCTGCGCTGTGGGACATCCGGGCAGAACGCGTTGTGCATGATCAAGAAGCACAGCAACTTTACTTTGATAACGCTACCTTTCGGGTCCGGGGTATCCCGATCCTGTGGGTTCCCTACGCGCGCCTGCCTGATCCCACGCTAGAGCGGGCAACCGGCCTGTTGATCCCGCAGATCCGGACATCAGATTTGCTCGGGACAGGGATCAAACTGCCCTATTTCATCACGCTTGGCGATCACCGTGATCTGACCCTCACACCATACCTGTCGCCAGAAACCCGCACCCTAGAGGCGCGATACCGACAAGCCTTTTTCAGTGGCGATCTGAATGTGCGGGGTGCAATCAGCGATGATACGTTGCAAGACGCACGGCGATCGTACCTCTTTGCTGATGGCGCATTTGATGTAGGCAGCGGGACGACGCTGTCGTTTGACCTTAAGACCGTTAGCGACAGCGCATACCTGCTGGAATACGGTTTTGCCGACCTCGACCGCCTGGAAAGCTCGGTGACGGCACAAAACATTTCAGACACCCACTATTTCAGGGCAAGGGTCAGCTATTTTGAAACCTTGCGGGACGACGAAAGCAACCGCGCCTTGCCCCCCGTGGTAGCCGACTTGCGGTATGAAAACTCCACGCCGGTCGGCGGTGGCATGCTGCGGTTTGGGGGATCTGCGGATGCGGTTGTACGCACGACCCTTGAATCAGGGGATGCAGGACGCGACACACTGCGTGCGGGGACGTTCGCGATGTGGACGCGCGACCTGAACTTACCATACGGCCTGCGCGGCGAGGTCTCTGCGGGCGCGCGCGCGGATCTTTACCGGGTCAACAACGACCCTGATTTCGACACAACCATTGGCCGGGTCATTCCCAGCCTTGGGGCGACCTTTCGCTGGCCATTGATCAAAAACACCGGCAAGGCCACGCATCTGTTGACCCCCACCGTCGCCTTAGGCTGGTCGGACCAATACGGCACCACACCTCCCAATGAAGACAGCACCCGTGCAGAACTGGATCAGGCCAACCTGTTTGATCTCAGCCGCTTTCCCGGCGATGACCGCGCAGAGACGGGGTTTCGTGCGGCCATCGGCCTGACATACAGCCGCACGGGCGTTGGCGGCAGCTTTGGGACGTTCACTTTTGGACGGGTGGTCAGGGATCGGTCAGAACTGGACTTTTCGCCCTCATCGGGTCTTGCAGGCCAAGCCTCTGACTGGTTGCTTGCAGGACAGGTCACATCACCAACCGGGATCTACCTGGATGGCCGTGTGCTGGTCAGCGACGACATCGAAACCACACGGGGTGCTGGACGGTTAGGCTGGCGGACAGATATGGTTGATTTGACGGCGGCATATATCTGGCAAGCCGCAGATTCGACAGAAAGCAGACCAGACTCGGTCTCTGAATGGACCTTCGATACAGCAGTGAAACTCAATGAGGTTTTCACGATTACAGCAGACGCCCGCTATGATGTCGCCAACGACAGCCCGGCCCGTGCGGGTTTCGGGGTGGAATGGCGCAACGAATGCGTGACCGTGAACCTGTCGGCCTCGCGCCGTTTCACCTCTTCCACAACGGTCGAGCCGTCGACAGACTACGGATTGTCGGTGTCACTGGGCGGTTTTTCGGCCGGACGCAGTGCGACAGGCCCTGTGGCAGGTTGCACAAATTGACGGGGGCGACGATAAAGACACCAAGAAGGCCAGAACGGCCACCCGAGCAATGAGGATCACCATGCGCTTTTTGACACTTCTTTGCGGTCTGATTGCTTTTGCGATCACTGCCAGCACGGGCACAGCCCAGGGCCAATTCAGCCCGGCGGTGATCGTCAATGACCGGGCGGTCACATTCTATGAGATCGACCAACGGGCGCGCCTGTTGACCTTGTTTCGGACGCCGGGGGCTGGCAACGACCTTGCGCGCGAACAACTGATAGAAGACCGGCTCAAGCAGCAAGAGCTGCGACGGTTCGGATTGCAGATCACTGACGAAGCGCTTCTGACTGCGATGGAAGACTTCGCAGGACGGGCCAATCTGACGCTAGAGCAATTTGTGACACTGCTCGGCCAGAACGGCGTGGCAGAAGAAACGCTGCGAGACTTCGTCGAGATCGGGGTCACCTGGCGCGACTTTATCCGGTCGCGGTTTGGGCCGAACGTGACCATCACCGACACCGAAATTGACCGGGTCATCAACCAAAGCGGGGCAGGATCGGAAGGCATCGAAGTGTTGCTGTCCGAGATCATCATCCCAGCCCCACCACCGCGCGCGGCGCAGGCGCTGGCAACAGCGGAACGGATTTCGCAAACCACGTCGACATCCGTCTTCTCTAGCGAAGCCCGCCGGGTCTCAGCACTGCCGTCACGCAACAACGGGGGCCGTCTTGGTTGGCTCCCGATCAGTAACTATCCACCGCAACTGCGCGGGATCATCCTTGAACTGGGTACCGGCGAAGTGACAGCACCAATCCAGATCCCCAATGGTGTGGCCCTGTTCCAGATGCGGGGCATCCGGGAAGTCCCAACGACACCAACACCACCTGCGGCCATCGAATACGCGGCTTACTATCTGGCGGGCGGTCAAGATGCAGCGCGGGCCCTCGATGATCGTGTGGATACCTGCGATGATCTCTATGGCGTGGCACAAGGCCAACCGGCCGAAGTGCTAGAGCGTGAAAGCCTGCCATTGGGAGATATCCCTCAGGACGTGGCGCTTGAACTGGCGCGTCTTGATCCGGGCGAAGCCTCTTACAACCTGACGCGTGCAGGCGGTCAAACCACTGTGTTCTTGATGCTGTGCAACCGGATTGCGGTCGCAGGCGAGGAAACCGACCGTGATGCGATCTCGAACCAGTTGCGCAGCCGCAAGTTGGCAGGCTTTGCCGACGCGCTGTTGGCTGATCTGGAAGCGCGCGCCACAATCGTGGCGCCATAAGTGACGTGACCCAAAAACCTGTCGTCATCAGTTGTGGGGAACCGGCAGGCATCGGACCAGAAATCGCGGTGCAGGCGTGGCGGGAATTGCGACAGGACACAGTGCTGTTATGGATCGGCGACCCGACCCACCTGCCCGCGGGAACACCTTATCAGATCATCACAGATCCCTCCGAAGCGGGCCAGCACAGCGCGACAGCCCTGCCGGTCCTTGCACGGGACTTTGGCGGACCTGTCACGCCGGGCACGGCCAATCCGGTTCATGCGCAAGGGGTCATCGAGGCGATTGCAGATGGGGTCGATCTTGTGACCCGTGGACAGGCGCGGGCGATCTGCACGGCACCAATCCACAAGGCGGCGCTAATTGATGGGGCAGATTTCCAATACCCCGGTCACACCGAATATCTGGCCGCCTTGGCAGGCGTGGACCGGGTGGTGATGATGCTGGCCTGCGATGAATTGCGGGTGGTGCCGACAACCATCCACATCGCCTTGGCGCAGGTATCATCTGAACTGACGGCCAGCCTTCTTACAGATACACTGCTGATCACACACGCATCCCTGCGGCGCGACTTTGGGATCGACCGGCCCCGGATCGCAGTGGCTGGCCTGAACCCACATGCGGGCGAAGACGGCAAAATGGGCATGGAAGAAATCGACATGATCATCCCCGTCCTTGATGCCCTGCGCAGCGAAGGCATGGATCTGACAGGACCGATGTCTGCGGACACAATGTTTCATGCAAGCGCGCGGGCCCGCTATGACGTGGCGGTCTGCATGTACCATGATCAAGCGCTTATCCCTGTCAAAACCCTTGGCTTTGATACGGGCGTGAATGTGACGCTTGGCTTGCCGTTCATCCGGACCTCTCCGGACCATGGGACCGCCTTTGATATCGCAGGTCAGGGGCAGGCCAATGCGTCATCGATGATTGAGGCAATCAAGCTGGCATCCAGAATGGCAGATGCGCGGAATGGTTGATGGTGCGGGACCCTCCGGGGGGGATATAGAAAGAAACAAAGAAGCCTTTCGGGTGTGGTCCTGATGAGCAGCATTGATGATCTGCCGCCGTTGCGGGATGTGATTGCAACGCACGGGATCGCGGCAAAGAAGGCTTTGGGACAGAACTTTTTGCTGGACCTGAACCTGACAGCAAAGATTGCGCGTCTGGCAGGCGATCTGTCCGGGGCGGATGTGCTGGAAGTTGGGCCGGGTCCGGGTGGGCTGACCCGGGGGTTGCTGGCCGAAGGCGCGCGCAAGGTTCTGGCGATCGAGAAAGACCCCCGTTGTATGGCGGCCCTGGCAGAGATCAGCGCGCGCTATCCGGGCCAGCTCGAGGTCATCAACGGCGACGCGCTGGAAATCGACCCGCTGGCCCATCTGACAGCCCCCATCAAGATCGCCGCAAACCTGCCTTATAACGTCGGCACCGAATTGCTGGTGCGCTGGCTGACCCCAAAAGACTGGCCCCCGTTCTGGGACAGCCTGACCTTAATGTTCCAACGCGAAGTGGCGCAACGGATCGTGGCCCAGCCGGGCACCAAGGCTTACGGTCGTCTGGCTTTGCTGGCGCAATGGCGGGCCGATCCACGCATCGTACTGGATTTGCCGCCAGAGGCATTTTCGCCTCCCCCCAAGGTCAGCTCTGCGGTGGTGCATCTGACGGCCCTGCCCGCACCCCGCTTTCCCGCCGACCCGGCCGTCTTGAACAAGGTGGTTGCCGCAGGTTTCAATCAGCGGCGCAAGATGCTGCGCTCTGCCTTAAAGTCGCTGGGGCCAGACATAGAAGACCATCTGGTTGCTGCCGGGATCAAACCGACCGAACGGGCCGAACAGGTGCCCTTGGAAGGGTTCTGTGCCCTTGCCCGCAGCGTGGCTGGAACCACTTAACGCCTGATCTGGAAACCGGTTTTGGTCTGGGCAAATCCCGCCGCTGCGTAGAAATCCAACGTGCTTTGCTTGGTCGTTCCTGTCAGCAGCATCACTTTGTAGCAGCCACAGGCCCAAGCCCGCCCGACGGCGTCTTTCAGCATGGCAGTGCCAAAACCACGTTTGCGATAGTCGCCGTGGGTCACAACGTTCTCGATCAAGGCATAGGGCGTGCCGGCCCGCGAAATATTGGGGATCACGATCAAGGTGCAAGACGCGACAAGCGTCCCATCCACCCAGCCGGTCATGATGGCGCTGCCGGGATAGCGGCCCAGTTGTCCAAGGCTGTCTGCAGCGCAGGAGACTGAACACGGCAGATCACCGGGGTTAAGGAAGGCGTACAATTCAATCAGCGCGGGCAAATCAGCCGTCTTGCAGTCTTTGATCTCAATCATCTGTCTGGGCCTTGACCCTGTCTGCATGCGCCAACAGTGTCGCAACTTCTGCAGGACTGACAAGATGCAAAATCTGCCCCGCACAGCGTTCCAGCCCGGCGGTAATGGCACGCCGCATGGCCGCGTCAGAGGCCCAGGTCTTTGCGATAAAGCGGGTCTGGCGCCGCCCTGGCCACTCGCGGTTGCCCGTGGGATGTTCCGGGCGTTGGCGGCCCATAAACACCACAGAGCGCCAAAGAACGCGGCGGACCCGCACCCACCGCGGCATGTCCAGCCAAACGGTCACTTGGGCGCGGTCCAATACGACACCGCTCAGCGTCGAGGGTCCACCCTCGATGATCCACGCCTCACGAGCGGCGATGGCATCACGGGCCAAACGGATATCTGCCTTTTCGCGGTGGGCCCACTGCGTTGTCAGGGCCAAGGCGTCGTTGTGGGTGACGTCGCATCCCAAGGCAGCGGACAACCGGTTCGCGAACCATGTCTTACCTGCACCGTTTGCACCGACAACCACAATGCGCCGGGCAGAAAAAAGCCCCCCGAAACCGGAGGGCTGTGTTCTCATTCAGCGGCTTCCGGCGCGGCATCACCATCAGGGGGTGCGGGGGCCGGATCTTGGGGGGCGTCACCCTCTGCCTTGTCCGGCTTGGGGGCGCGGGGTTTGCGCGGCTGACGGGCACGGCGTGGTTTTGGGGCCGGTTGGTCATCGCCCTGCTTTGCTTCAGGGGTGTCCACCAGGTTCGCGTCGCCACCGGGCTGTTCGCCAGCACCGGGATCGGCATTGGCGGCAGCCTCCTGGGCCTTCAGACGCTCTGCACGCTCGCGATCCCGTTCTGCCTGACGCTCGCGGTTGGCTTGCTCTTGCTCTTCGCGCTTTGCGTCAACCTCGCGTTGGGCTTCGGCAAGCAGGCGCAAATAATGCTCTGCATGTTGTGCGAAGTTTTCGGCGTTCACACGGTCGCCTGACAGCTGGGCGTCACGATGCAGCTGATTGTATTTTTCGATAATCTGCTGGGGCGTCCCACGGACTTTGCCGTCAGGGCCGTTGCTGTCAAATACGCGGTTGATGATATTCCCGCCAGAGGGGCGGTTATTGCGGTTCTTATTGCCCCGCGAACGCGACTTTGATGATCTCATGGAATACTTCCGTCAAGCCTTCTAGACTTTGTTGCGCTTTACGATCCTGCCCGCAGCAGCGCGGCGCATGTGGATAAAGCGTTTTTGGCGACTAACCAGCGAGAGCCAACGCTCTGCTGCCGGTACACTCGAAAAAGCATGATCGCTTGTGTCACGCAAGGACAAAGTGGTGTCAGACCCGAAAAACGGCCTATTTGCCCGTGTTTTGGGCGGAAACGACACGGTCTCGGCCATCAATATCCTGCGTGACGGTGATGTTTGCGAATCCCCGCCCGACCAACATCTGTGACACTGCTGCAGCCTGCGTCGGTCCGATTTCGACCATCAGATACCCCTGCGGCGTCAGAAAATCCGGGGCATCCGCCACAATCGCGCGATAACAGGCAAGGCCATCGCCTTCGTCCGTCAATGCCAACCGGGGTTCGTGATCGCGGACCTCTGGCTGCAAATCGGCCATTTCTGCGATAGCAATATATGGAGGGTTCGAGACGATCAAATCAAACCTGCCACTCACTTGGGTATACCAACTGGCCTGACCAATCGTTGCACGGTCCGTCAAACCAAGCCGTTCCCGGTTTTCATTTGCGACGGAAACCGCCTGAACCGAAATGTCCGTTCCAATGCCAGTAGTCCCCGGACGCTCAGCCAGCAGCGTCAGCAAGATGCAACCTGATCCGGTGCCCAAATCAAGGACCCGTTGAAAAGGTCGCGCCAACGCGGTCGCAATCAAGGTCTCGGTTTCGGGTCTGGGATCAAGGACATCCGGCGTGACCTTAAACCAGCGATCATAGAACATCCGCCCGCCGACCAGATGTGAAACCGGCTCACGGCTCGCACGCCGCTGGATCATATCATCAAATGTCGCTGCCTGCTTTTCGGTCAGCGGATCAGGACCGATCAGGATCAACCGATCCGTCCGGACACCCAGAACATGCGCCATCAGCACCTGCGCATCGCGGGCAGCGCCATCTATCCCAGCGTCTTTGAGTTGCGCGACCCCAGCCCGCACAGCGGCCTGCACGGTTTGGCTCACGCGCCCATGTCCGCCAGCAAAGCGGCCTGCGCATCAGCGGCCAAGGCATCGATCACCTCATCCAGATCGCCCTGCATCACTTGACCCAGTGAATAAAGCGTCAGATTGATCCGGTGATCCGTCATTCGGCCTTGCGGAAAATTATAGGTCCGAATCCGCTCCGAGCGGTCACCAGACCCCACCTGCGCCTTACGATCGGCAGAGCGTTCCCCATCAACCCGCTGCCGCTCCAAATCGAACAGCCGGGTCTTAAGCACCTGCATCGCAATTTCGCGGTTGCGGTGCTGTGATTTCTCGGCGCTGACCACAATAATTCCGGTCGGTAAGTGCGTGATCCGCACCGCAGAATCGGTTGTGTTCACGTGCTGCCCGCCAGAGCCGGAGGCGCGCATCGTATCAATCCGAATATCGGTCGAGGCGATCTGCACGTCCACATCCTCGGCTTCCGGCAGAACGGCAACCGTGGCAGCAGACGTATGTATCCGGCCGCCGCTTTCCGTCTCCGGCACGCGCTGTACGCGGTGCACGCCGCTCTCATACTTCAGTTTCGCAAAGACGCCCTCACCAGCGACCCGTGCGATGGCTTCTTTCACGCCACCCAGCTCCGATTCCGTGTGTTCCAGCAATTCAAATGCCCAGCCACGTCCTTCAGCATAGCGCTGATACATCCGCAGCAAATCACCCGCAAACAAGGCGGCTTCGTCGCCACCCGTACCCGGCCTGATCTCGATCAGTGCAGGTCGTTCATCAGCGGCATCTTTGGGCAGCAAAGCCAGTTGCACGTCATGCTCTGATCCAGCCAATTGGCTTTTCAGATCCGGCAGCTCCATTTCTGCCAGTTCGCGCATTTCCGGGTCTTTCAGCATCGCCTCGGCATCGGCAATCTGCTGAACAAGGTCGCGATAGGCAGACACCGTCTCAACAACGGGTTTCAGGTCGCTGTATTCCTTCGCCAATTTCGCGATGTCCGATCCGGCCACATCGCCAGACATCTTCGCTTCCAGAAACTGGAACCGGTCGATCAGTTGGTTGATTTTGTCTTCCGCAATCATGGGTTTGGCTTGGCGGATTGGCGGGGCTTGGTCAAGGGGCCACGACCAGTGGACCCAATTGGGCCAACCACCCTTCAATCCGGGCCCGGTTCACGCCAAGATCTGAAGCGCCAAAGCGTAACCGCCCATGGATCATCAGCAAAGGGGCATCATCGTCTGCAAGCACAATCGAAACGGTTGTGTAATCAGGGAACCCCATCACCCGGCTGCGGGTCACAAAGGTTATCATCCCCTCATCCACAGACCCCGCCAGCAACGACGTGCGGTTTGTCTGTTCCGCAATGCGCGCAATCGCAGTCAGCGCCTCCACGGGCGAGGTTGTCAGGGCGCGCACAGCCGTGAAACTGCCAGTGGTCGGGTAATCTCCGGGATCACGCGGTGTGCTTGCCGCGTGAATGACCGTCAGGTTCGGTGGCGCCAGCCGAACGTAAGCTGCAAAGCCTGCGACAACGACGATGACGAATAGCGCGATCCACCGCATATGTGTTAATCCTTTCTATCAAAACAAACGACCGGACGGTGCTTCATCGGTGTACCGCCGGTGTACGATTGGTGCACGCGCGGTGTACACCTATCTGTAGGGCACGCCCGGCAAGATCGACAACATCTCGAACATCAGATTTGCGCCGGTCAGTGCTGTATTTCCGCTGGTATCATAAGGCGGTGAAACTTCCACCAGATCACAGCCCACGATGTTCAATCCCCGCAATCCCCGGATCAGTTCCATCGCCTGCGGCGTGGTCAGCCCCCCGATTTCTGGCGTACCCGTTCCCGGTGCATACGCTGGATCAAGACTGTCGATATCATAAGTGATATAGGTCTTCTGATCACCAATTTTCTGTTTTATTTCAGCAGCAAGCGGCGCAAGGCTCTTGTGCCATAGATCAGGCGCCAGATATTGATTGAACCCCCAACCCGCGGCTTCCGTAAAATCATCGGCAGTGTAGCCAGTACCGCGCAGCCCGATCTGAAAAACCTTGTCAGCAGTGATCAGCCCTTCCTCATACGCGCGCCTGAACACGGTGCCATGCGTCTCACGCTCGCCAAACATCTCGTCGTTTACATCGGCATGGGCGTCCACATGGACCAATGCAACAGGTCCATGTTTCTTGGCGATCGACCGCAAGATAGGAAGCGTTAACGTATGGTCCCCACCCAGCCCCATCGGAATAAAATCATGCTGTAAGTGCGCATCATAGGTCTCTGTAATCAAACGAATAGATTCGGATAGGCTAAACGTGTTGATCGGCACATCCCCAAGGTCCACGCACTGCAATGCATCAAAGGGCGCAGCCCCGGTTTGGATGTTATAAGGCCGGATCATCGCGGATTGCTCGCGCAATTGTTTCGGCCCCATCCGGGTGCCTGATCGCCAGGACGTCCCGATGTCCATCGGTATCCCGATAAAGCCAACGTCGACTCCATCAGCCGTCGCAGCCTCTGGCAAGCGCATAAAGGTCTGCGGACCGGAAAACCGGGCCAGATCATTGCCGGAAATGGGCATGTTTGGCATCATTTTTACCTTTTGTTCCATAGCGCAAGACAACAAAGTTCCATCGCGACGTGCGCCCCTGCTATCGCCGTCGCCCCGGTCGGATCATACGCAGGCGAGACCTCAACAACGTCGCCGCCCACCATGTTGATCCCAGCCAGATCCCGCAGCATCGCAGCCGCCTGCCAGGAGGCCAAACCACCCCAAACCGGGGTGCCCGTTCCGGGCGCAAAGGCTGGATCCAAAGCATCGATATCAAAGGTCACATAAGTCGGGTGGTTACCCACGATTTTCTTCACCTGATCAACGACATACGACGCCCCCTTCTCGTGACATGTGCGGGCATCAATAAAAGGCATCCCCAGATAATCATCACAGTCCGTGCGGATCCCGATCTGAACAGAGCGGCTTACATCCACGATCCCGGCTTTCACGGCCTTGTACATGAACGTCCCATGATCAATGCGGTCCATATCATCATCGGGCCACAGGTCAGAGTGGGCATCAAACTGGATCACCGACATCGGTCCATACTTTTTGGCATAGGCGCGCAGGATCGGCAGGGTCATGAAATGATCGCCACCCAAGGAAATGGTGCCGGGCCCCCGCGCCAATATCCCCGCGATATGATCCTGCAAAAGCCCCGGAAAACTAGGGGTATAGGCGTAGTCAAAGGCCAGATCGCCATAGTCAACGATGGCAAATTCAGACAAAGGATCAAAGCCATCCCAGCCATAGGGCGGATCAAATGGCTGCAAAGTCGAGGCTTCACGGATCGCGCGCGGGCCCATGCGGGTGCCCGTGCGATGGGTCACGGCTTGATCAAAAGGGACACCGGTCACGACCAGATCGACGTCAGTCAAATCCTTCGTATAGCGACGTCGCAGAAAGGACGTGGCACCGGCAAAGGCGTTTTCATAGGCCAAGCCTTTCAATTCACCCGTGAAACCACGATCAATCTCGCGTTTGGCATCTTCCAGACTCATGATGTGTTCCCCTTTTCGAATACCTGACACTGCGGTGTCAGTGGGGTCAAGGACGGGTGCGACATAGTGCAAGGCACGCTTGCAGACCGCAGCACCGCGCCGTGCGGGTCGACAAAAAATCGCATGCGCGGAACGCGCTCATTGGGGTCAAACCACGCGGTCAAACTGGATTGGCCCGCTCGACCACCCGCGCAAAGAACGACGCGCCGTAAGCCGCTGTTTCATCCGTAAAATCAAACATCGGATGGTGCAGCCCTGCTGTATCGCCATTCCCAACAAACAGATAGCACCCAGGCCGATCATTCAGCAAATAGGCGAAATCTTCCGATCCCATCTGCGGCTGCATTTCTGCGTCAACAGCCGCTTGACCGGCAACTTCAGCAGCAATAGCGGCGGCGAAGGCTGTTTTCTCCGGATCGTTGATCGTCGGAGGATAGCCAATTGCATAGTCCAGCGTGGCCTCCACTCCAAAACTTGCAGCCTGCCCCGCCACAATCTCTTCCAATCGACGCATGACCATCCGCTGAACAGCCGTATCAAAGGTCCGAACAGTCGCTTGGACCCATGCCTCGTCAGGTATGACGTTATCCGCAGAGCCTGCGTGGATTTGCGTCACCGAAATCACCAACTCCTGCATCGGATCATGGTTCCGGCTGACAATCGATTGGATCGCCTGCACCAAACTGACCGCCGCAATCAAAGGGTCCGCCGTCTCATGCGGCATCGCCCCATGTCCACCACGGCCCCGGATCTGGATTGTCGCGGTGTCAACGGCTGCCATGATCGGGCCCGGTGTTGTCAGAAAATGGCCAACAGGAAGACCGGGCAGCGTATGCAATGCATAGACTTGTGCGATGCCAAAGCGGTCCAGAATGCCCTCTTCCACCATGACCCGGCCACCGCCGCCAAGTTCTTCTGCTGGCTGAAAGATCAGGGCAACCCGGCCTGTAAAATTGCGGGTTTCCGCCAGATATCGCGCAGCCCCCAGCAGCATCGTCGTATGTCCGTCATGACCACAAGCATGCATCGCGCCTGACGTCGCAGACGCATACTCTAACCCTGTGATCTCATCCATTGGCAGCGCGTCCATATCGGCCCGCAACCCAATCGTTGGCCCTGCGCCCTGCCCTTCGATCATCGCAACAACCCCGCTGGTGGCAATGCCCTCGTGAATATCTGTGATCCCAAAGTCCCGAAGACGCGCCACGACAAAAGCCGCCGTTTCATGGCAGTCAAAGTTCACTTCTGGATGCGCATGCAAGTGCCGCCGCCACGCTGTCATATCCTCCGTGAAATCTGCGATCCGATTGATGATGGGCATGGGTTTTCCTTTGCCGGGTGGCTGATTAGGGTGCAAAAGATCGCAACCGGGGGACAGGTGCAATGGCTGATGATTTGATAACTGATCCACAGGGGGGCATGCCGCGCTTATTGGCCATCATGGCGCGCCTGCGCGATCCACAAACCGGATGTCCTTGGGACATCGAACAAACCTTTGAGACCATCGCACCATACACAATCGAAGAGGCTTACGAAGTCGCAGACGCCATCGCCCGCGCAGATTACGCCGACTTGGAGGGCGAATTGGGCGATCTGCTGTTGCAAACCGTCTACCACGCCCAAATGGGCGCTGAGGCTGGTCATTTTGACTTTGACAGCATCACGCGGTCGATCTCGGACAAGATGGTCGCCCGCCACCCCCATGTGTTCGGCAACGCGTCGCGCGATAAATCAGCCGAACAGCAAACCGCCGACTGGGAGAAAATCAAAGCCGCCGAACGTGGTGCCAAGGCGCAAAAGCGCACCCTTGACGGGGTTGCCATCGGACTGCCTGCCCTGACCCGTGCCGTGAAACTGCAAAAACGCGCGGCCCGCGTAGGGTTCGACTGGCCCGATACCGGACATGTGATCGACAAGATCAAAGAAGAGGCCGCCGAATTGGTAGAGGCCAGAGAGACGCTGACCCAGGCAGCGGTGGCAGAAGAGTTCGGAGACCTGATGTTTGTCGTCGCCAACCTGGCCCGCCATCTTGATCTGGATCCAGAAGAGACATTGCGCGCCGCCAATGCTAAGTTTACGCGCCGGTTTGAAGCGGTGGAAGACGCACTTGACCGTCTGGGGAAGACACCTGCAGACAGTGATCTGACTGAGATGGATGCGCTATGGGACAAAGTGAAGATACGCGAGAAAGGCCCGTGATGCACAAGTTTGATTACGACGCCTGACGGCGCCGATCAAGTGGGGGCGCTGCCCCCAAACACCCGAAGTTTTTTTGACCAAAAGAAGTTAAGAGGCCTTTTCCTCTAAGCGCAGCCATTCTTCTTCAGCCGCGTCGAGTGTTGCCTGTCTTTGGATCAGGGCATCTGTTGCTTTCTGGAATTTCACCGGGTTCTGTGTGAACAAATCCGGGTCCGCCAGCAGTGTCGTCAGCTTTTCGATTTCCGCGGTGATGCGGTCAATCTCGGCGGGAAGTTCTTCAAGCCGGTGCTTTTGTGTAAACGACAATGCAGATTTTGCTGCAGGTGTCACAGCTGTGTCGGGTTTTTTCCCCTGTCGTTTCACCTCTGCTTTGCCAGTCTCAGCGACCGTCTCGCCCCGCTGCGCCCGGTAGTCGGACCAGCCGCCTGCGTAAACAACCGCTTGCCCATTCCCTTCCATCGCAATCGTAGTTGTCGCTGTCCGGTCCAGAAAGTCCCGGTCGTGGCTGACCAGCAAAACGGTGCCCGGGTATTCCCCCAAGATGTCTTGCAACAAATCCAGCGTTTCGATGTCCAGATCGTTCGTCGGCTCGTCCAACACCAGCAGATTGCTTTCCCGCGCCATTAGTTTGGCCAGCAACAGCCGCGCCTTTTCACCGCCCGAAAGGGACCGAACCGGGGCCCGCGCCTGCGCGTCGTCAAACAGGAATTCCTTCAGGTAGCCGACCACATGTTTTGGCGCCCCACGCACCATGATCTGGTCTGATTTCCCGGACCCGCCAAGGATCGGATCGCTGGCCAGATTATCCCAAAGCGTCATGTCTGGATCCAGCTGTGCCCGCGCTTGATCAAAGACCGCGATATCAAGGTTTGTGCCGCGTTTGACCGACCCGGCATCGGGGTCCACCTGACCCAGCAACATCTTGATCAAGGTTGTCTTGCCCACCCCATTGGGCCCTACGAAAGCCACCCGATCGCCCCGCTGGATCGTCAGATCGAGGCCGCGCACGATTTGCTTGCCCGCATAGGCTTTCGTAAGACCAAAGGCTTCGATCACCTTCTTGCCTGATGTACTGCCCCCCTCAAACGCCATGGCAGC
>CALILP010000037.1 GCA_938016515.1 uncultured Paracoccaceae bacterium | reverse complement strand
ATTCCATTCCAACCCGATGAATTCCATAGTTGTAGCGGCCAGTTCAGGTGTCTGGGCGAAAATATCATCGAAGTTGATGCTGTCGGTCATGAAGTACAGACCGAAGATACCAAGGGCGAAACCAAAGTCGCCGACACGGTTCACGATAAAGGCCTTCATCGCAGCGATATTTGCGGATGGCTTTTTGTAGTAGAACCCGATCAGCAGGTAAGACGCGACGCCCACGCCTTCCCAGCCAAAGAACATCTGCACAAGGTTGTCAGCCGTCACCAGCATCAACATCGCAAAGGTGAAGAACGACAGGTAGGCAAAGAAACGGGCCTTGTAGTGCTCGCCTTCTTTGAAGTTCTCGTCATGGGCCATGTAGCCCATAGAATAAAGGTGCACGAGGGCCGAGACCGTGTTGATCACAACCAGCATGATCGCAGTCAGGCGGTCCATCCGGATCGCCCAGTCGGTGCTGAGCGTACCGGATTCGATCCAGCGCAGTATCTGGATTTTCTCGGTTACGCCGTCAAATGTGAAAAACACCACCCAAGACAAAATGGCCGCGAGAAACAGCAGGCCAGTGGTGAGGTATTGTGCGGCTTGCTCGCCAATGACCTTCCAGCCAAAGCCTGCGATAATGGCGCCGACGAGGGGTGCGAAAAGGATAATGGTTTCCATGATCGTATGTTCCTAAATCGGCGATGTGTAGGCGAAAAACATGCTGGACGGACTCGACACTATAAGTCCGGTCGCAACGATTGCTGGAAACGCAATCGCGCCACCAAAAGCAAGGATCGGCGGCGACGATAGTGCCAATGACCCTGAGAAGGCGAGTAATGGCACAAACATCAAGACGGTCGCCATGCTCTATCCCTTCATCACGTTGACGTCTTCAACGTCAATCGTGCCGCGGTTGCGGAAGAAGCAAACGAGGATGGCCAGACCAATCGCAGCCTCGGCCGCGGCGACGGTGAGAACGAAGAGGGTAAAGACCTGCCCCACCAAATCCCCAAGAAAGCTGGAAAAAGCCACAAGGTTGATGTTCACCGCAAGCAGCATCAGTTCAATGCTCATCAGCAGAATGATCACGTTTTTGCGGTTCAGAAAGAGGCCGAAAATCCCAATGACAAAGAGGCCCGCTGCCACTGCCAGATAGTGTTCAATGCCGATCATGCGTTCGTCCCTTGGAGCAAGTGCAAGTCCATAGCCGCAGTTCCTGTTTCATTACTCGACGATGAAGGGGTTAAGACCACCTTCAGCATCGTTTTCAACGGTATCCCAATAGAATCTGCGGCACCCACAATCTGCGCGCTTCGCAGCCTCGGACCCAACGGCGGGTAAAACACCTGTTGTCACGTCATATCCATTTTCGCGGGCAGCAGCCTCGAACAAGTTCTCATTCGCAAGTCGAGAATTGTTCCGCAAGCGATCTACACGCTGAAACAATGTCGTGTCGACATCCGCGGCACCGCTTGAGGGCAGAGTAGACTCAACCTTGACTAAGGTTCGCGTGGCACAATTCACTAGAGAATAGCGTTGGTAATTCACACCAGTCGCGTTCTGCTCTTCTGTGGCGAACCCAACATAACCGTTACCTTCGTTGGTGACAGGGCTTTCGCGATACAACGACAAAGCACCAACACGTTCAGTTCCACAGCTACGTAGTTCGCGGACGGTGAAACCGTCAGCAGTTGTCGTCACCTTAGGTTCGTCAGGTTGGCACGCGGCCAACACCAAAAAAGATGCAAACGCCAACACTGCATTCGATTTGAGACTGGTCATGCTTTGCTTCCCCTTCGGAGTGGCGATCTCCGGCGACGCACGAATGGTGCGGGCGCAGTATTTTCACCGTGGTGATAGTCATTTTGGGGGGGGAGGTTCAAGCCCTGAGCGTGTCATTCTGTGCCTTAGACGTGGGTTCCTTGAGATAAATCAAGCAACCGTGCCGTTTCGCCGCAATTTGCAGGTTAAGTCTTGGTGAATCCGTCCAAAAGTCAGACCAATTCACTCTGATAAAGCAAATGGGATCTTGTCGATGCGGGACTCTGGATACAAGGCGGCACAGGCACAGCTTTCCGCCGCTACCGTCACTTGTTCGATATCACGGGCGATCCGTTTGAGATCTTCTGCGATCCGGTCAAACGTCGCAAACACGCGGGCACCGCTTTCGTGCAGCGCAATAACCTCCATCGCCAGATCGGTGCGGTCAAAGCTGGTGCGACCGGGGGTCATGTTTGTCTCGGCGCTGCGAAACGAAAGTGCGTTGCCGCTGGCGCAGTCCATGATCGTGATGTCCTTGGCTGTTCCCTCCAGGGACCACCAGTCGATCCACATCACGCGGCCCGCGCCTAGATCAACATGATCGGACTGGCCACCATGACTGACATTTGTAATCCGATCGCATTGTGGCAAGGTCAGGTCTTGCGCGGCAACTGGGACGCAGAGCAGTCCGCAGCTGCATAGCCAGATCGATATATGAAGTGGTCTCATGCCCAAACCATGCCGGGCCGACCTGATTTGGACAAACAAAAAGCGGACCCGAGGGCCCGCTTTCATCATCACGATTGTGATATATGGCTTTGCGGTCGGCCTTAGCCGTTGCTGCAGGCATATGTCGCGATGTTGTGGCGCAATGTGCCGCGCACAACTTCTTCAAGTGTTGCAGACCCGTTGCTGGAAAGGTCATCCAGATCATTGTCTTGATCCAAAACCGCTGATTTCATTGGCAAGCAGTTCACCAAAGTCAGCGTGTACTCACCAGATGATTTTGTCACGATCTCGATCTGTCCGGCACCAGCTGCGCTGGTTTCAATCACCGAAAATGTGGTGTCATCGTCGGCCCATGCAAACGATGCAGACGCAATCAGCGCCGCCGCCATCATTGCTGTTTTCATTACTTTAAGTCCTTGTTCAGGTTTCACGTCATTCAGTTCCATCGCCTTGGCCGGGGTACGCAATGTTCGGGCCACAACGCTTGGCGCTTGATATCCATCCAGTGCCGTCCGACAGGAAAAAGCCGCACGACCGGCAAGACGGATCAAGCCAACGTGGCTTAAAAAGCCGAGATGTTTGGCATAATTAGGGAGAGAACGTGCCGCGCCCCGCCAGATTGACACATTCTGCGCCGTTGGAGCCCCGTTGAGACCTGATACCGGACCTTTGGATCGCGTGCCCAACATCGCCAATAAGGACATGCGTTCAACAAACCACCTTGTTTGCAATGCTTACATCGTCACAAATCCGCTTACCCGGCTGATGTGCACCACCCGTCAAGGTGGCTTAGATTTCCGTTTCGATTTCAAAGAAAAAATGTCCGCCGGACTAAACGGGTTGATGATCGCGCGACAAAGCCGGTGAGGCCCCACGACTGGTCAGCATCAGGCAACATTCACGTTGGCGCATGCACTTGGCGCAGTCGTGGCCAGAACCAACAGTCAGATCGCATGTAGGTAGGCCACCTGACATCCACATGTGCCTATCGACGGTGTCCCTGTCCGAACCGCACTGGTGGTCACCACATCAATCAGCACGTGTAGGTCACGCAGGGTATAGGCGGTCTCAGATGCCAATGCCTTGTTCAAAACGGCGTTGACGGCATCAGCTTCATCATAGTCCGTGGCAGATGCAGGCCAAGCCGCGCGCCGTGTCTGGACAGATAGCGTCGCCCCGGTTTGGCATTGGACAATGTCCAATTGCGTTGTGCGATCAGGAGTGAAGTCTTCGTTGCTTGGAAAGTTATAGCTGGTCGAAAAGGCTATATGGCCATTGCCAAGGTCCCGGTGATCGTGAACCACGATGCTGTGGTCCGGACCAATTTCCTCGCAGGCGGAGAAGTCTGCAGCAAGCAGGCTTGCACATCCGAGCATAACGAAGGGTGCGGTCAACGTGATGATCCGCATCCGCCCGGCTATTGACCCGGCTCCAATGGCTGGACACCATCTGCGAACACACCTTGGTCTGTGCCGTGGACCGCCCCAACCGGATCGCGGCCAGAGACGATGCTTGCAAGAAGCGCCAATGGCAGGATGATCAACGTTGCCCGGCGGATCAAAGGCCCTGCCCGGGCTTTACATCCTTCAGCTCCATCGCTTTGGCTGGATCGCGGTACATCTGTTCCAGCACATTCTGACGCTTGATGTCGACCCGGTGGCGCAACGTCAGGACAATCGCCCCGATCATCGCGACCAGCAAGATCAGACCCGCCAGCTGGAACAGCATGATGTATTGATCATAGATCAACAGGCCCAAGGCTGTTGTGTTGTCTGCAGTCCCAACAGGCGCCGCAGCCCGACTTTCAAAGCCGTCCGAGAATTCCCAGACGCCAAAAGCCAGCATCAGTTGCATCACGATGACAACACCGATCAGCAAGGCAAGCGGCAGATATTTGGTCATCTCTGCCTTTAATTCAGCGAAATCCACGTCAAGCATCATGACAACGAACAAGAACAAGACCGCGACAGCGCCCACGTAGACAATGATAAGCAGCATCGCCACGAACTCTGCCCCCAAGAGAACGAACAGACCAGCAGACGACAAGAATGCAAGGATCAACCAAAGAACCGAGTGCACGGGGTTTCGGCTGATCACCGTGAACAGCCCACCAACCAGCGTTGAAATAGCGAAAAGATAGAAGGTAAAAGCAGCAACCGTCATATGTCTTGGTCCTTATCTTTACTGGTGACATCCGTGGCCAGTTCCATTGCTTTGGTCATGGCCGGGACACCCCCGAAGAGACCCGCATTGGCGATAGTCTCGGCGATTTCTTGTTGCGTGGCCCCAGCCGCGATGGCGTGGCGCACGGTCAATCTGATTTGTGGTTCAGCGATGGCACCCGCGATGGTCAGGCCATGCAGGGTCAACAGCAGTTTGGTCTTGGCATCCAGGCTATCGGGATTGATGGCATTGCCCATGAAGGCTTCCATCATGTCCTTTGGCATCGTCGGGAACATGTCCTCAAACCCTTTCGGGGTGAAGGATTCCAACGCAGGGTTCAGCTGTTTGGCCCACTCCTGCCCCATCTTCATCATCGCGTCGAATGGATTGTCGGTCATGCAACCCTCCGCAACCGATTGAGGAGATCTGCGTTCACCGCATCGAAGGCTGCAAAATCAACAGAGTCTGCCCACAGTTGTCGCAGTTCGGACTTTTCTACATCCAAACTAATCGTTTCGACTGCGGCAATGGCCTGCCCCACACCGTTGTCGATTGACCTCACAGCATCACGATGCCGGACCATTTCGGCGACAACACCCTTATCAAACGCTGGGTCCGAAGCATCAAAGCAGGCAGCGACGACGGATGCAGCGGCAAGGCCCATCGCGCCTGCTGGTGCCTCCACGTACCCATTCGCCAAACTACGGCTTACGGAACCAAAGACTTCAGTCACCGCAACCGCTCCAGTCTCTAGGTAGTCGTACAGCCAATCTGCCGCATCGTCGTTTTCGAATATGCCGACACCCCAAGCGCCCATCAGTCAGCGTCCTCTGCTTCGAATACTTCAATCGCGGCGTTCATGGCGTTGATCATTGCCGGAAAGCCACCATAGAGGGTCATCTGATAGATGATTTCGCAAATTTCTTCGCGGCTTGCCCCAACGGCACGGGCGCTGGCGATGTTGACCTTCAACTGAGGTTTCGTCTGACCGCCAAGGGCTGTCAGTGCTGCAATTGTCGCCAAAAGTCGTGTTTTCTCGTCAACACCGTTGCGGGCGTAGAATGTGCCGTAAGCCACATCCACCACCATCTTTGACAGACCGGGCACCAAGGCGTCATAGCGGGCCGCCAAAGCGTCCTCCATGCCGGGGTTCACCGCTTCTGACAAAGCCTTGCCGCGCGCATATGTGTCGACGCCAGCGGTCATCTGTAAGGCGCGTCCATCTCAAGGTTGCGCGCAATCTCGGCTTCCCAGCGGTCGCCGTTCTCGAGCAGTTTTTCTTTGTTGTAGTACAGCTCTTCGCGGGTCTCGGTGGAGAATTCAAAGTTCGGGCCTTCAACGATGGCGTCCACTGGGCATGCCTCCTGACAGAAACCGCAGTAGATACATTTGGTCATATCGATGTCGTAGCGCGTGGTGCGGCGCGATCCGTCATCGCGGGGTTCCGCGTCGATGGTGATCGCTTGAGCGGGGCAGACCGCCTCGCAAAGTTTACACGCTATGCAACGCTCTTCCCCGTTGGGATAGCGGCGCAAGGCATGTTCACCACGGAAACGCGGGGACAATGGCCCCTTTTCGTGCGGGTAGTTGATCGTCGCTTTGGGGGCAAAGAAGTATTTGAACCCCAGTTTGAAGCCTTGGAAGAAATCCTGCAGCAGGAAATACTTCGCGGCGCGGGTGTAGTCGATTTGGGTCATTGGATTTTCTCCGAGCCGGTCGCCAGATGTTTGGCGATAGCATCATCTAATTGCGCGAGAACGGCGGCATGCTCCGCCCGCAAGGTATGCGTCTCGCCGAATTTGGCGGTGTATTCACCAAGTGTCATTGCGCCGTCACCACCGGTTTGGGCAGCCACGTCAGCCCGCATCTCTTGCAGGGCATCCAACGACATTTTTTCCAACGGTTTGGCCATTATGCCCCCAACGTGTAGCGGGCCCAGAAGCCGCCTGCGACTTCGAACTTGGCCAGGAAGGCGATCAGAACGACCCACGCCAGTGACAGCGGCAAGAAGACTTTCCAGCCGATCCGCATCAGTTGGTCATACCGGTAGCGCGGCGTGATCGCCTTCACCATAGAGAACATGAAGAACACCGCCGCCATTTTCAGGATCATCCAGAAGATGCCATCCGGCAGGAACGGCACCGGCGACAGCCAGCCACCGAAGAACAGCAGCGAGACCAGCGCGCACATCAGCACCACGGCCATCAGCTCTCCGATCATGAACAGCAGGAACGGGGTCGAGGAGTATTCCACCTGATAGCCTGCAACCAATTCGGATTCTGCTTCGGGCAGATCGAACGGCGGCCTGTTCGTCTCAGCCAGCGCAGAGATGAAGAACAGGAAGACCATCGGGAAGTGCGGGATCCAGTACCAGCCGAAGATGCCATAGCCGGTATCTTGGGCAGCCACGATGGCCCCAAAGTTCATCGAGCCGGTCGAGATGATGACACCGATGATGATCAAACCTAGCGAGACCTCATAAGAGATCATCTGGGCGGCAGATCGCAAAGATCCAAGGAACGGGTACTTTGAGTTCGATGCCCAACCGCCCATAATCACGCCATAAACTTCCAACGAAGACACAGCAAAGACAAATAGGATCGCGACGTTGATGTCTGACAAGACCCAGCCGTCATTGAACGGGATCACCGACCACGCCACCACAGCCAGCACGAAAGAGATCATCGGGGCCAGAAAGAACACCCCTTTGTCAGCACCCGCAGGTACGACGATTTCCTTGACGATATACTTCAGGAAATCCGCGAAGCTTTGCAGCAACCCAAAGGGCCCCACGATATTTGGCCCTTGCCGCATCTGAACGGCAGCCCAGATCTTGCGGTCGGCGTACATCAGGAAGGCCAAGGCGACCAGTAGCGGGATCAGAACCAGCAAACATTGGCCAAGGATGACCAGCAGCTGCCCTAGAATGGTATCAGTAAAAAACGCGATCATCTTGGTCCCCTACACCGTCGGTATTCCGGACGCGCCGCAATCTGCGACCGTCACTTCGGCGTCAATCGTTTGGTTGCCTGCAGGCAGGCTTGGTGAAATCGTATAGATGGCATCGGCTGATACAGAGTTGCCGACAGTACCCGTCGTGGTGCGTACATGCCGCAAAAAGCCATAACCTCGGATCAGCGTGTATTGCGCAGCCGCACAGCGCGCGTATTGGCTAACATCCTCTGGACCACGTGCCCCTGACATGGCGACCCGAAAGTTCACGAGGTCCCCATCCAGCAATCGCGTCTCAATCCCCTGATAGTCAGGCGCAAAAGCGGCACGGCTGACGTCTGCCGACGCACAAGCCGCAAGTCCGATGAAGGATATGGCGAGAAGCCCACGCATCTATTCAGCCGCCACCGCAGTCTCATGCCGCGCCTTGGCATTGGACGAGAGTTCAGCCATCAACTGGCTGGCCCGCGCGATGGGGTTCGTCAGGTAGAAGTCTGTCACGGCATTCACGAAAGTCGCCTTGCCCATTTTCTTGACCTTCAGCGGCTGCCACTCGTTTTCCGCAATCGCGTCAATCTGACCCAGATGTGGGTGGTCCATAATCAATGAGCGGCGCAGCTGTGCCATGCTGTCGAACGGCAACGTCGCGCCAAGTTCAGCAGATATAGCCCGCAGGATCGCCCAGTTTTCCTTCGCCTCACCCGGTGGGAAACTGGCCCGCATCGCCAGTTGCGGCCGCCCTTCGGTGTTCACAAACAGCCCGTTTTCTTCGGTATAAGCAGCCGAGGGCAAAATCACGTCAGCGCGGTGCGCCCCGCGATCCCCATGAGAGCCTTGATAGACAACGAAAGCCCCAGGCGCGATGTCAATCTCGTCAGCGCCAAGGTTGTAAACCACTTCAGCCCCGTTCAACGCCGTGTCCAGACCACCGTCCGTCACAGCGCCCACGTCCATCGCACCCACGCGACCAGCCGCCGTATGCAGGATCATCAGCTTAGAGCCGGATTCTTCGCACATCTTCATGACCGTGGCTAACACGGCCTCGCCATCGGCCTCGCGCAATGCCCCTTGGCCAACGATGATCACCGACGGGTTGTCCTTGATCTTGTCGCCAGCGGGCGTCCCAAGCAACGCTTCAAGTGCTGCACGATCCGTGCCTTTGTGCTTGTACTCATAGGTCAGATCAACTGCTTCGCCGACCAGATCCACATCGCAGCCTTGCGTCCAGGCCTTGCGCACACGGGCGTTCAGTACTGGAGCTTCCACGACAGGGTTTGTCCCAACCCACATAACAAATTTCGCGTCATCAATATCTTCGATGGTCGCAGTACCGACATAACCAGACCGGTTGCCAGCAGGCAATTTCGCCCCATCCGTCCGACATTCGACGTTGCCGCCCTGCCCTTCGATCATCTTTTTCAAGGCATAGGCGGCCTCAACCGGCACCAAATCACCGACAAGGCCAGCCACTTTCTTGCCTTTCATCGCCGTGGCAACGGCAGACAAAGCTTCCGGCCAAGACGCCTTGCGCAACTTGCCATTCTCACGAATGTAAGGCGTATCCAAGCGCTGACGGCGCAGACCGTCCCAGACGAAACGTGTCTTATCGGAAATCCATTCCTCATTCACGCCATCGTGGTTACGCGGCAAAAAGCGCATCACTTCGCGGCCTTTGGTATCGACACGAATGTTGGAGCCAAGAGCATCCATCACGTCTATCGATTCTGTCTTCGTCAGCTCCCAAGGCCGAGCAGTGAACGCATAAGGCTTCGAGACCAAGGCCCCCACAGGACACAGATCAATGATATTGCCCTGCATGTTACTATCGAGGGTCTCACCCAGATAGCTGGTAATCTCGGCATCCTCACCGCGGCCCGTCTGACCCATCTGAGCGATGCCCGCGACCTCTGTCGTGAAGCGCACACAGCGGGTGCAGGAAATGCAACGGGTCATATGGGTCTCGACCAATGGACCCAGATCCAGATCCTCAGTCGCGCGCTTCGGCTCGCGGAAGCGGGAAAAATCGACGCCGTAGGCCATCGCCTGATCCTGCAAATCACACTCGCCGCCCTGATCGCAGATCGGGCAATCAAGCGGGTGGTTGATCAACAGAAATTCCATCACGCCCTCGCGGGCCTTCTTCACCATCGGAGAATTCGTTTTCACAACAGGTGGCTGACCTTCCGGACCGGGGCGCAGATCACGGACCTGCATCGCACAGGATGCGGCAGGTTTTGGCGGACCGCCCACAACCTCGACAAGGCACATGCGGCAGTTCCCGGCAATCGTCAGACGTTCGTGGTAGCAGAAACGAGGGATTTCAACGCCCGCTTCTTCGCAAGCCTGAATGAGGGTCATTGCCCCATCCACCTCGACCTCGGTTCCATCAATGACGATTTTCTTCAGATCAGACATAGCACGCCTTTTCAAATCCCACGCGACCGGCCCCCGGCTAAAGGGTATCGCTTTGAAGGCGTTCTAACGGATGGGCCCTAGTGATGCCAGACGTAACACCATCTTTTTGCCCTCAAAATCGCGGCGAAGGGTCACGCGAACTTGATTGAAACTGTCGGATAAGGAGGTGGGCTGTGCGCGTTAACGCAAAAGATACCCAATCGTCGATCCTTTGGCGATCTCAGCCTTGCCAACACTGCAGTGAGATCCTTCATCTCCGGGCTGGGCACCAAGGCTTACCAGACGTTGGCGGGCGATGGCTTCCAGCCGGTCCTGTTCAGCCTTGTTGTCGGTGTAGTCGTCAATCTGCGCGTTTGAAAAGCCCAAGCCCTTCGCATGGCTTTTGAGCTGATTGAGGTACCCAATCCCACGGAACAGGCGAGCATCAAGGTCGCCGCAGACTTCGGACAATTCATAGGCCATACCGACAGCAATGAGGCCTTCGGTCACATAGGACACATCTTTCAACGATTGCTGGGCAGAGGCATGACCACCAGCCAAGGCTGTGGCCAACGTGGCTGCAAGAATGAGGGGTGATTTGCGCATGTGGTAACTCTCCTACGGCCCGGTACTCAGGCTCCTTGGGAAAGACATCGGGTGTACGGTGCGGTTATTCAATAACAGGGCGCGAATAAGCCTTTTCGGGCGGTATCTTGCTAGGCCGAGGTATCAGCTAAAGCCCGCAACAGGTTGGTACCAAAGATCTCTGGCGTTTCACCTTTGGCCTTCAAGTGGTGCCACTTTTCCATGCCTTCTGAGACACTTGGACGATGGCCGATCTTCACCCACCAAGCCACAAAGAACCCGCTGTCACCGGGAACAAACCATTCATGCGCGCGCACCATGAAACGAGCATGCACTGTCTTTTCGACAAACTGCCACAAAGGATCCGGCCCTTCCCAAACGGACAACGTCGAGGCGGTATTCGGACGATCAGCCAAAGGGCCGTTTGGGTCTTCTTGTGCGGCTTCCATCGCGTCATCATCCAGACGCCAGACATAGCCTGGACTACGGGCCGCAATCGCGTTCACCTGATCCAGACCATTTCTGAAATCAGCGATGCGCGGGTCGTCCCAGTCATGGGCCAAAGTCCCAAAATTGAATTCAGCCAAGTGGTGGCATGCGGCAAACATCACCGCCGCTTTCGATCACGCGTAGGGCTGATGCCGCCCTTCGCTTTCCGCAGAAAGGCAAAGGTCAGGATCACACCCATTCCGCCAAGAAGAAAAACCGAGACATTGGCCCAAGACGGCGCAATGCCGGCGACAACGGCCTGGTACGTGAACCAACTTGGGATTCCGCAAATAACCGCGGTGGCCAGTGCGGCCAGTACACTTAGGAACCCGTCCCAAACATGTTTCATCTACGTCGCCTGTTGTTGCCTCATCCAGTCCCAGCCAAAGGCATGGTCACTGGGGCCTTTGTCTTGCAAATGGGCCAGACGCTCAAGCGCTTCTTCAAGTGTCGGCTGATGGCCCGCTGGCACCCACCACATGACAAAATGCTGCTGATCCAGAACCGCGAACCATTCATCCTTGCGATCCATGAACTTAGCGTGCAACGTCTTATAAACAAACGTGCTTAGGCTGTCGAAGTCTTCCCAGACGGTCAGGTTCGACACAAACTGCGGATCACCATCGATTTTAGCATCCGTGTTCCCGGTGCCCGGCGCGCCCGAGCCCTCCATCATCCAGACAAAACCGGGCATGCGTTTGCCCATGCCATTGATCTTGTCGAGGTTGTCCATGAATTCCGCGACCTGCGGGTCATCCGTCGGGGCAAGAAGACGCCCGATATTCAGTTCTGCCAGATGCATGTGGTTTACCTTTCATTGAAAGGCAAACTTGCCCGAGGGCGAAATACCTGTCGAGTAAAGCATTGTTCTTGGCACAATCGACGGCCTCGAAAGCGACGGTCTCACTGGTTTCTTTGATCCAAGCCATGGCCCCCGGAGGGTCTGACAGTTGATACAAACACCACCATCAGCGTGACCAAACAAGAAATATCTTGCACGCGAAGCGGGCGCCTTTGGATCAGACCACCATTGGTCGATGTTCAGCTAGCGGCGACCAAAAGCGCACCCAACGCAGACCGTCGCGCCATTTCACCTGCGGCGATGGCACAGACGTCGGGGCCTTCCAGCGCCGCGACCTCATAGCGCGCCAATAGGCTACGTGTTGCAACATCCGTTTCCAGATCAACCGCCGTGACCTGAGTGCGCGCAATCGCAAGGTTTGTCCCAGTAGCAACCCGCTGCGCATCAATCGCCTGCCCCAGCGACACGCGATAATCGAAAGCACCACAACGGTTGGCCACCGTCTGGGCTAAGGCAACCGTCGCTGCATATTGCGCCGCAGGTTGCGCGCGCAACGCGGCAACAGCTTCCGGATCACCGCTGATCGTCTGGGTGCTGGAACAGGCCGCAGCAAGCGCCATAAAAACAGGTAAGACCAAACGCATCATGAGTTCCCCGCAAGTTGAACACGGCGCAACATCGCACCAGTCAGCATGTCAGATGTGTAAACATCCTCAGCAATATCGCAAAATGGAATGTTGTCAGGATAGATAACGTCATTCAGCGCAGATCGCGCAAAAAGCCACTTAACGCTTTCTCCATCAAAGCCGGGTTTGCCGGCATAGACGGTCTCTTGATTTTGCAAATCGACACCGTCTTGAACAAGCCGATCCATAAATTCAGTCAAACGTAGATTAGGCGTCTCTTCCATCTCGAATTGTGCGCATTCTCTCGCAACAAATACCGCAAAATCCGATGACCACCGCAGTTCAACAAGGCCATCAGGTGGTTGAGGCAATTGACCGTCTTTAGCCGCTGCGACCAGCGGCAGGCTGAAAAAGAACAACCAAATCGCAAGAAGCCGCAACGTTATTCAGCCGCAATCGCTGCCCGCTTATGCTTGATCCGCTCTTCAATCTCAGGCCGGAAATTCTTGATCAACCCTTGGATCGGCCAAGCCGCCGCATCACCCAACGCACAGATCGTGTGGCCTTCAACCTGTTTGGTCACATCCCACAGCATGTCGATTTCTTCGGGTTCCGCGTCGCCTGTCACCAAACGTTCCATCACCCGCATCATCCAGCCAGTGCCTTCGCGGCAGGGCGTACACTGACCGCAGCTTTCGTGCTTATAGAACTTAGCCAGACGCCAGATCCCTTTGATCATGTCGACAGACTGATCCATCACGATCACAGCAGCCGTCCCCAAACCCGATCCCAGCTCATTGCGCAGGTAATCGAAGTCCATGATCGCGTCCTTCATGTGCTCACCGCGCACACAAGGGACAGAGGAACCACCGGGGATCACGGCTTGCAGGTTATCCCAACCG
>CALILP010000036.1 GCA_938016515.1 uncultured Paracoccaceae bacterium | reverse complement strand
ACCCAGCAAGGCGGTTATCTTCATACACAAACAGCGCTTCTCGCAAATCTTCCCCACCAAAGACGGCGGGGTAACGGGCAGCACCGGGGTCTTTTGCGATATTGATCGGGTGGGTCCGCCTGTAGCTGTCCCAATGCGCTTGAAGCCAAACGGGCCAGTCAGCGCTGGCATCTGGCAGGTGCCATCGGTAGGTCAGCCCCCGCGCATCAGCCAAGTCAGACAGCGGCAGGCCGATGTCGATCAGCCTTGTCATACCGACCTGCACAAAACCTGCACCGATCAGCAGGTCAGGATCCATATCAGCGGGGGCACTGCACCGCAGGTGGAGAATGTGATCCGGTGTCTTGAGGGCTGCAATGTTCTCTTTCAGGGCCTGTGCAGCGACATCGCCATCCTGCAACGGTTGGTCGTCCAGGGTCAGAGCATGAGGATGCAGATCGGACATCCGCCAGCGGATCACCTTGGCTGTCACCACATCGTTTGCGCGGCACGGGCGCCCCAGTTGGCGTCGTAGTCGGTGCCGTTAAAGCCTGCTTCGATTTCAGTGAGCATGTCTCCAACACTCGGAAGGCCTTCGCTTTCGTCCCCGGATGTCCATGTACGACTGCGCATCAACGCGCGGGCGCATTGGCTGTAGACCTCTTTGATGGTGATCACGATGACCGACCGGGGTGCGCGAGCTTTGTCAGGGAAGCGATCGATCAGGTCTGGGTCTGTTGACACAACCCCTGACCCGTTGACCCGCATCACGTTGTTGGATCCAGGGATCATGAACATTAGGCTGACCCGTCCATCGGTGACGATATTGCGCAAGCTGTCCATACGGTTGTTGCCGCGCCAATCCGGCATCAACAGCGTTTGAGGATCCATGATCTGCACAACGGGTCCATCATCCCCGCGCGGCGAACCGTCAGTGCCGCCCGGCCCCACAGTGGACAGCACGCAAAAGTGCGCACGACTGATCCATGCGGCGTAAGCCGGTGTCAAAGCATCTGTGACTTTCATCACCGCGGGTTTGCTTGGCGTTCCATAAAGTGTTTCCAGGGCCGTGATATCGGTGACAGTGCCGGTCATGTTTGGCCGAGCGCTTCAGCGTCGAGACGGGCACAAGCGGTCTCGATCCTTTCTTCGAGGAGCTCCATGAAGGCTGTAGGCTCCATACCCGGTTGGATGGGCTCAAGAAATTCGACGACGGCAGTGCCCGGTTTGCGGTATACACCGCGCTTTGGCCAAAAAATCCCGATGTTGATCGCCACAGGGACGCACGGCTGGTTGAGTTCGCGGTAAAGCGCACCGGTCCCCTTTTTGTAGGGCCGCTTTTCGCCAGCAGGAACGCGAGTGCCTTGCGGGTAGATGATCAGCTGGCCGGGCATCGTCGTACCTGCTTTGACGTCCGCCAGCATCTTGGTGATCGCAGCGCCACGTTTGCCCCGGTCGACGGGAATGCACCCGATCCGAAGACCGTAAAGCCCAATCACTGGCGCATACTTCAGGATGCTTTTGAAAATGAACCGGCCACTGGGCAAAGCCCCAAAAATCGCCAGAACGTCAAAGAAAGACTGATGTTTGGCCGCGACCATGACTTCACCGGTGGGCGGTGTTCCGCGATATTCAACCTTGAGGCCGATCATCCATCTGGCCAGCCACAAAACCACAGTGCAATAGCGATGGCAGCCTGCCAAAGCACCCTTTGGCGACATGATGGCCCACGGCATATAGATCAGCCCGACAATCGGCATCGCCAGATACATCGCCGCATTAAACAGCAGCGACCGGACCCATTGGATGGCATATGTCATGAATTCTCCTTCAAGGTGCGCAAGGCCGCCCAGCGTGTGGCCACAAAGGCTGCCACACCGCTTAGCACAGGGATCAGAACAAGCCAAAGCGCCGTCACCCCTGGAAAGCGAAGCCCTCCCAGAAATCCACCTGCAACGTCCGACGTCGGCAGCAAGAAAGTTGCCGCCAAACCTGTGATCGTGCCCAAAGCGGCACCGGCGATGCCCCGCAAAGTAAAGCGGCGTACGAAGGCCCGCGCGATATAGGTATCGGTTGCCCCGACCAACCGCAGGACCGAGATAACCTGCGCGTTTGCCGCCAATGCCGCCTGCGCTGCCAAAGTCACGATTGCAACGATCGTGGCAGCGATCAAACCGATGGCTATCCAGCCAAGCAACCGTACCCGCGACGCCGCCGCAATCAGTGGATCCCGCCAACGGGTGTGGTCATCCAGCACCGCGCCGGGGACCTCACCGGCTAAACGCGCGCGCAGCCCTGCAGCGTCATAGCCGCCTTCGGTTTCGACGATCTCGATCAGTTGCGGGATCGGCAGGGTCGCAAGCGGCAAATCTGGCCCGAACCACGGTTCCAGCAGCGCTTGTTGCTCATCCGGATCAAGCGCACGCGCAGAGGCCACGCCGGGGGTTTCCTGCAGGACCCGCAAGGCTGTCTCGAGCGGGACCAGCGGGTCGTCCACCGTGGCCGGAATGCGCAGGGTGCTGGTTTGGGCAAGTTCGGACGCCCATTGATCTGCCAAACGGCCTGCCGCAAAGGACAAAGCCAACGCAAAGACGGCAAGAAACGCCATTGCGGCTGCCGTAAAAACCGTCAGGCGCGCTGTGAAGCCGCGGCGCGGAACGGCGCGCTCTGCCTGTGTGTCGCCTTTGATCAGGTCCAGTATTGCAGCGAAGGTCATAGGTCTGCCCCTGCCTGCACCAACTGCCCTGACTTCAATCGCAGAACCCGCGCCTGCACCTGGGACTTGGCCGCACGGATCAAGTGCAGGTCGTGGGTCGCAATAAAGATGGTCTTGCCCATCTTATTGAGCTCTATCAACAGCGTCAGTAGCCGTTGCGACATCTCCCAATCCACGTTGCCTGTTGGCTCATCGGCGATAATCACATCCGGAGACATGATCACGGCCCGCGCCAATGCAGCCCGCTGACGCTCTCCCCCTGATAGTTCAGAGGGCAGTTGGTTGGCCTGCCGACCCAAACCAACCCATCCCAACAGATCAGTCAGGTTGTCCAACATGTCATAGCGTCCTGCAACGGTCAGCGGCAGTGCGATGTTCTCTGCGATAGACAGGTGATCTATGAAGGCGCAGTCTTGATGCACGACACCCACACGACGGCGCATCATCGCGATCTCATCGCGGGTCATGGCCTGTACGGGGCGATCAAATAAGCGGACTTCCCCGTTTGATGTCTGCAAATCCCCATAGCACAACCGCAACAGCGTCGTCTTGCCGGCACCGGACGGCCCCGTCAAAAAATGAAACGATCCGGGGGTAAGTGTCAGAGAAACCTGCGCAAATAGCGCTGAACCGCCGTATCGATAGGCGACGTCATGAAGCTCGATCATGTGATGCCCCCCTGCCATGGTCACGGTGTATTGCCCAAATCTGCAACAGGTTACAATCAATTCAGTGGGATTTCTGATCGAAAACATTGGCCTTTGTCGATGTGATTGTTAACAACAACGCAACATTGGTGGCACGCGCGTCATGAGCCGCGCGAAGGGAATGAAAGAATGCGGTTAATCTGCCCGAATTGTGGTGCGCAATATGCGGTTGCGGAAGATGTGATTCCCGCGGGCGGGCGCGACGTTCAATGCTCCAATTGCGCACATACGTGGTTTGAAACCCCCGGCGCGTCGTCAGACGACACACCACCACCTCCACGCAAGCCGCGGCCGACACCGCCGGCTACTGCTGAAGGCGGCCGTTTTGACGGGTCCATCGCTGACGCTTTCAAAGACGACAACCCAAGTCTTGCTCCGGCGCCTCAGGCGCCAGCGACCCGAAAGAAAACTGTTGATCCATCCGTTGCCAGCATTCTGCAAGAAGAGGCAGAACGAGAGACAGCCAAGCGCCGCCAAGAGGCGCCAGCCACGATGGAAGGCCAGACTGATCTGGGCCTGAACGAGCCGACGACGGCCAAAACCAAGCGCCCGGATCCCGTGGAAACACGCGAGGCTGCAAAAACAGCGGCCGCAGCGACCGGTGCTGTCGCGGTGGGGGCTGCAGCCGAGGGCGGCAACCGGCGCGAGTTGTTGCCCGATATCGAAGAGATCAATTCCAGCCTGCGTTCAGACACCGAACGGGCCGAAAGTGGCGAATTGGCCGCGCATAACGCTGATCAACAAATCCAACAGCGGCGCGGCTTCCGGCGTGGATTCATTCTTGTGCTGCTGCTGATTGCCATCCTTGTAGCGATCTACATACAAGCTGACGCCTTGAAAGCGGCCGTTCCAGCCCTTGCAGAGACTGTCGACAGCTACGTTGCAAGCGTCGATGCTGGCCGAAACTGGCTTGATGCGAATGTCCGGGCGATGCTGACGTCAGCAGAAAGCACCACCCCGGAAAGCTAAACCAAAGCGTTTCGCGACAAACCTCAGACACAGATTGTCGCGAAACGCGGCGCAACCTCGATATGGTGTGGGCCTTTCGCTTTTTGCTGATAGGTCAGGTTACAGGCGAATGGCTTTAGTGAACTTCTAGAAACGCTCTAGCAAGCGCTTGAGGTAGTCTTTTTCAACGTCTGGACGTTCTTGATCGGCGCTGCGGCGACGCAGCTCGTCCAACAATTCTTCGGCCCGTCGATAGACATCTTCGCCTTGCAGCAGGTTTTCCTGCGTTCCGAACTGCCCGCCGGTATTGCCCAATTCACGACCCAGCGGGTCACGCTGCGACGGCTCTGCCTGTCCGGTGGTTTCACCTTCAGCCTGACCTTGGCCCGGTTCATTCGACTGGTTCTCTGCCAAAGCACGGTTCAACGATCGCATGCCGTTGCGCAAAGCATCCAATGCCTCGGCCTGATTGTCGATTGCGCCCGACAAGTCCCCCTGTTCAAGCGCTTCTTCTGCACCCTCCATGGCCCGTTCTGCACGGCGCAAGGAGTCGCGGGCAATTTCCCCGGCGTCCCCTTCCAGGCTAGGCAGCGCGTTACGTTGCCGGTTCAGTTCGTCGCGCAAAGCCTGTTGCCGTTCTGACAATGACCGGCTGTCGGGTTCGCCTTGTCCTTCGCCGCCTTGGCCCTGATCGTTCTGGCCGCCCTGCTGGCCTTCTTCGCCAACGCCCTGCCCGGTGCCCTGCTGGCCGTCCTGACCCTGTTCACCTTGCTGCTGACCCTGTTGCCCTTGCTGGCCTGGCTGTTGGCCGGGGTCCTGACCAGGCGCGCCCGGCTGGCCGGGTTGTTGACCCGGTTGTTGACCTTGCTGGCCCTGCTGCTGACCGTCCTGACGTTGCGGATTTGACCGATCCTGCAACTCGCGGAATGCATCGTCTGACAGCTCTTCTTGTTCGCGCAGCGTGTCTTCGAGGTCTTCCATGGCCTCTTGACCCGGAGTGCGCGGGCCATCGCCACTGCCGTCTCCTTGGGTGATCTGCATGTTTTCCAACATGCGGTTGTATTCTTCCAGAAGGGCCTGCGCCTCGGCCATGCGGCCTTCTTCCATCAACTCCTGAATGCGGTCACGCATCGCCTGAAGCTCGTCCATCGACATTTCTTGGGTGTTTTGCGAGTTGTCAGCCTGATCGGTCCCATCATCGCTGGGGTCCATCTCATCGGCCAAAAGCTGCATGTACTGGTCAGTCGCTTCCTGAAGTTCCTGCATCAGCTCGGCGATTTCAGCCTCAGAAGCACCGTCGCGCATCGCCTCTGACAGCCGCTCTTGGGCGCGACGCAACCGCTCGCGGGCGTCTGCAAGGGTGCCATCTTCCAACTGGATCGCTAAATCCCACAGCGCCTCCACGATTTCAGACTGCGCATCCAGCGGCATATCCTCACCCACAAAGGCATCAATCCGGCGCATGATGGCGCGCATCCGCAAGTAGGTCACTTGGTTCGAAAACAGGCCTTCGGGTCGGTGCGCAATTGCCTTCATAACTTGCGAAATGCGGCGCACATTCTGCGTCGACCACATCAGATCGCGCCGCTGCTCGATGATTGCTTTGGCGAAGGGTTGGAAGAAACGGCGGCCGGGTAGGATCATCGGCTCTGCGGGCGATGTGGCGATTTGGCCTGCAGCGTCCACAACTTCCAGCGTCATCGTGACTGGCAAATTTGCCAATGGATGTTCGGAAAAGTCGTCAATGATAAAGTCTTCAAAATCAGTCCGATCCCCGGTGAATGGCATCGGCAGATCAATCACCACCGGGTCGATACCGTCGGGATCAATCGCCAATCCATGACGACGATCGACCGCCGTCATATCCAGCGCAATCGTCGCAGTACCCGACACCACGCCATAGTCATCCATTGCCAAGAACGGCTGCGACATCTCACCCATCGCGTCAGCCTCAACGGGGCCGGTGAACTCGACCAGTGGCGGCAGGTCGTCAATGATGGTTAGTGCCCAAGCAATCCCGTTCTCGCCCTCGACGGCAACGGTGCCATCTTGGGTCGCAAGGAATTCCAGCGGTTGATTTGCGGGGGCCGCACTTTCTTCCGACGCAGGTACCGCCGTACCAGAGACGCTTTCCGAGACCGTCAACGCGCCAACCTCACCATAAAGGCGCAGCGTGATCTGTGACCCATCCGGCACCCGCAACGGGCCCTCCGGTACGTCATTGAGGTAGATTGACGGCTTGCCAGTATAGGCAGGCGGTTCAACCCACCCCTCCCAGACAGGTCCTGTTGCCAGCGTTTGCGCTCCGTCAGGCGTGATGACCGATGAGACGCGCAACACTGATCCAAACAGCAGGGCAACCGCAAAAAACAGGAACGCGATGAAACGCAGACCATACGGATCACGATCCGAAATGCGCAAATCCGGCTCAACGGGACGAGCATCTTTTGTCCGATCGGACATGCGTTTTACGTGGGCCGCCCAAACAGCTTCTGATGCGGCATCCCCGCTACCGATCGCCTGGGTATCCGCAATTGCAGCAATCGGACGCCCCGGCAAAGCCGCATCAACACGCGCCACAGCGGCATCCACCGCCGGCATACGAAACCGGCGCGCGCCCCAGATCAGTGCTGCCACCAAGGCAAGCCCCGCAACACCAGCGAATCCCCAGACCCATTCGCGGGCCATAACGTCCTGCCAGCCAAACATAAGCGGGGCCAGCATGACGAAAAGAACAGACCAGGCTGGCCAGAATGCCTGCGTCACGCTTTCGGCGACCATGCCAGCACGGGTCGCGGCAACCGGCCACTTCAGATGGCGCAGCGTCTTGTGATCAGTGATAGGCGTGTCGGTCAGGGGTCGGGTCCTTATCGGGTTGGCCCTAACCTTATCAGGTCACAGCCAATGTGGAAGCGTATCGCGCGCGATCATCTCCTCATAGGTAGGGCGCGCGCGGATAACCGCAAATTGATCGCCATTGACCAGGACTTCTGGGATCAAGGGCCGCGAATTATATTCCGACGCCATGACGGCCCCATATGCTCCGGCAGAGCGAAAAGCGATAAGATCATCCGCCTTAACAGGTGCCATGGCGCGCGATTTGGCGAAAGTATCGCCACTTTCACAAACCGGGCCCACGATATCATATGTCGCAGGTGCGGTCGCGACTTTTGGCTCGATCACCGGCACGATATCGTGATGGGCTTCATACATTGCGGGCCTGATCAGATCATTCATTGCCCCGTCAATGATCATGAATTGGCGATCCTCGCCGTCCTTGATGTAAATTACCTTTGACACCATCAACCCGGCGTTGCCCGAGATCAGCCGCCCAGGCTCGATCTCAATCTCGACATCCAGATCTTCAAAGGTGCGCTTGATCAGGGCGCCATAATCGGATGGCAACGGCGGGGCCTCATTGGACCGGGCATAAGGAATGCCCAAACCGCCGCCCAAATCCAGCCGCGAAATCTCGTGGCCATCGGCACGCAGTTGCGCTGTCAATTCAGCCACTTTCAGATAGGCGGCCTCAAAGGGCGTCAGATCAGTCAGTTGCGAGCCGATATGCACATCAATCCCAATGACCTTCAGCCCCGGCAGCTTTGCCGCCATAGCATAGACCTCACGTGCTCGGCTGATCGGAATGCCAAACTTATCTTCCTTCTTGCCGGTTGAGATCTTTGCATGGGTCTTGGCATCGACATCCGGGTTCACCCGCACTGTGATCGGGGCCACAACGTCCAGCGATTGCGCAACTTGATCCAGAACGATCATCTCCGGCTCGCTCTCGACATTGAACTGCCGGATCCCACCCTCGAGCGCCAAGCGCATCTCGTCGACTGTCTTACCAACGCCCGAGAACACAATCTTCTCACCGGCCACACCTGCAGCCTTTGCCCGAAAATACTCACCGCCAGAGACCACATCCATACCAGCACCTGCATCAGCCAGCACCTTGATCACGGCCTGATTGGATAGGGATTTCATCGCGAAGCACACAAGGTGGTCTATCCCATCCAACGCATCATCAAACAGTTTGAAATGCCGGGTCAGGGTCGCAGTAGAATAGACATAAAACGGGGTGCCAACAGCGGCAGCAATCTCTGCCACGGGCACGTCCTCGGCATACAGGGCCCCGTCACGATAAAGAAAATGATCCACGCATAATATCCTCAACCACGTCCGGACGCCTCATAGCAGATTAAGCACAAACCCCAAGGCTTCTTTGTTTTTCTCTATATCCCCGCCGGAGGCTCCCGCATGATCATCCCCACACCGCCGGATATCGGTCGATCACATGCCCCTTTCAGAACCGGGCCCGGCGCGGCAGCGCCACATTTGGATCAAACCGCGGCAGCGCCTCAATTAGATCAAGCCTTGCTGCGCAGGAACAAATATAGCGGCAAACCACAACTTACCCCAATGCAAAACGTCGCGGGGATCGCGATCAACCGCTTCCAATCCTTGCTCTTAGTCGTTTCGACAAGCACCCAGATCGTCAAAGTCACAGCCGCAATCGTCAGATCCCAAACCAACCCGCTGGTGGCCGCATTCACATGCCAGGCGTCCACCATCGCCATGATATCCCAGGTATTTGCCCGAAACCATTGGATAAAATAGTACATTGGGTGGATCGCACCCCAGATCGCCAAAGCCAGCCAGACAAATCTCATACGTTTCTTCCTGTTCTCATAGTCAGCACCTTACCTGTGCCGCCCATCGCAGAAATCAATTGCCAGAGAACGTCTGCCCAAGGTTCACGGAAAATGCGCCGTTTGTAAGCCCGACATTTGTACCTGCGGAAACACCACCGGTCCCGACAGACACATTGGCACTCGTCGTGGGGCGCAAGGGTGCACCGTTGGCGCCACACCCAATCAAAGCGCCTGCAACAATAGCAAAGACAACACTCTTCATCCCAAAACACCCTTCCAATGCGCGACCTGCGCCCGCACATTCACCGGGGCTGTGCCGCCAAAACTTGTGCGTGACGCGACAGAGTTCTTGACCCCCAGCACGTCAAACACGCCTTCGGTGATATCTTGATGAACAGATTGCATGTCGGCCAGTGACAATTCCGGCAGGTCGCAGGATTTCGCCTCTGCCATTGCCACCAGCGATCCGGTGACGTGGTGGGCATCACGGAATGGCAGCCCCAATTCGCGCACCAACCAGTCTGCCAAATCGGTGGCAGTTGAAAATCCAGTCGCGGCCGCAGCTTCCAATGAAGGCACATTGGCCTCCATGTCACTGACCATTCCCGCCATTGCGGCGAGTGCCAGCAACAGATTATCGGCGGCATCAAAGACCTGTTCTTTGTCTTCTTGCATGTCCTTGGAATATGTCAGGGGCAGCCCCTTCATCACCGTCATCAAAGCGACGTTCGCCCCAAAAATGCGCCCAATCTTGGCACGGATCAGCTCTGCTGCATCCGGGTTCCGTTTTTGCGGCATGATCGACGAGCCTGTCGACCATTTGTCCGACATCTTCACAAAACGGAACTGCGCCGAGGACCAGATCACCAATTCCTCAGCCAACCGTGACAGGTGCATTGCGCAAATAGACGACGCAGCCAGAAACTCTAACGCAAAGTCCCGGTCAGATGTCGCATCCAGTGAATTCGACATAGGCCGGTCAAACCCCAAAGCTTCCGCAGTCATCTGACGGTCAATCGGGAATGACGTGCCCGCCAAGGCAGCCGCTCCCAATGGAGAGGTATTCATCCGCTTGCGTGCATCCGCAAACCGCTCTCGGTCGCGCGCAAACATTTCGACATAGGCCAGCATGTGATGACCCCAAGTCACCGGCTGGGCTACCTGCAGGTGCGTAAAACCGGGCATGACCCAATCCGCACCCGCCGCGGCCTGCCCCACCAACGCCTGCATCAGCGCCTCAAGTGCTGCATCTGCTGCATCACATTGATCGCGCACCCACAGCCGGAAATCCGTCGCCACCTGATCATTGCGCGATCTTGCAGTGTGCAACCGCCCCGCAGGTTCGCCAATGATTTCTTTCAAGCGGGCCTCGACGTTCATGTGAATGTCTTCCAAGGCGGTCGAAAATTGAAACGTCCCCGTTTCAATCTCTGACAACACCGTGAGGAGACCTTCCCGGATCACCTTTGCATCGTTATCCGTAATGATGCCCACCGCAGCCAACATGGCAGCATGGGCGCGCGAGCCTGCGATGTCTTGTGACGCGAGACGCTGGTCAAACCCGATGGAGGCATTGATGGCTTCCATGATGGCATCTGGTCCAGCGGCGAAACGTCCGCCCCACATCGAATTCGCGGATTTGGTCATGAGAAAGGACACCCTGTGCGTGGAATGAAGTCAGTTTTGCTTGGATTAGGGCTTTATACGGGGCTGGCTATGCTTGCAAACCCTGCCATCGCCGACATGAGTACCTATGAGGCGCTGCGTGAGGGCGACATGCGCAAATTGATTTTTCATAGTGCGCCAGAGCCCGTGTCAGACGTGACCTTCACCGCCGAGGATGGGTCCGAGATGACGCTCGCAGATCTCCAGGGTCAGGTCACGGTGTTGAACTTTTGGGCCACATGGTGCGCACCCTGCCGGGCCGAAATGCCGGGCCTATCCAATCTGCAGGCCGCGCTGGGCAGCGATGATTTTGAAGTTGTGACGATCGCAACTGGCCGCAATCCGCGCCCCGCGATGGAACGATTCTTTGCGGAAATCGAGGTCGACAACTTGCCGCTACATGCTGACCCCAAACAAACGCTGGCCCGGTCTATGGGCGTCCTGGGCCTGCCGATCACGGTCATCCTTGATCGCGATGGAATGGAAATCGCGCGTCTTCAGGGCGACGCCCATTGGGACAGCGATAGCGCCAAAGCAATCGTGTCGGCCCTGACCGAAGGCGAAAGCTAGGGCACGAGGACGGCATGGACCCGAAACTGCCAACCGACGAAGATACCAACCGGTTTTTTGACCAGGTTGTGCAGCACTTGGAAGGCACTGGTCAGTATTCTTTCAAAGAAGCGACACAGTTGGTTCAAACGTACTACAAGAAGTTCCGCGACCCGGATTATTGCGCCTCTGCCGGGATCCCAGTGCAGGACGACGACTTTTTCCACCATGAAGGCAGCCCAGAAATTGCGCGCCGTATCCACTATTGTTTGACTTTGAAGGGCAATCCGAAACACGTGAAATACGTCGCATGGCGGTCCAGTTTATAACCAACCCCTTATTACAAGGGCTCTGTTCCTAGTTTGCAAAAGCCCGGCTAGAAACGCTGACGGAATTGCCGGACGGGTCTTTGGCATTGGCAAAAACATAGCCATCTGCTTTGTGAATGCGGGCAAAAACCAAACCTGCCTTGGCGGATTGCGCGCAAAACGCAGGCACGTCTTTCACATCAAACACCAGTTTTACCAATGGCTGCCCCATCTTCTGGCGTTGCCCTGCCGGATGCAGCATCAACGCGGCACCTGCCCCGGCGGGGACAAGCTCTATAATCCGGTCGCCTTCCAATTGGCGGACAGAATACCCGAAATGTTGGGTGTAAAAGGCCACCATCGCGTCGGTGTCTTTGGTATAGATCACCAGCCGACCAAGAGGCGCCTCCATGGCCCTATGCCCGCCCGGCTGTCGCTGACAACATGATCGGATCAACGCCCAACACCTTCAGCGCTGCCGTCCACTTATGCTCGTTCGCGCGGCCAAAGATGATCTCTTCTCGGGGATCGCAGGTCAGCCAAGCGTTCTGGCCAATCTCAGCCTCTAGCTGCCCTGGCCCCCAACCAGCATAGCCCAGCGCCAGCATAGACGTGTCCGGCCCCTGCCCGCGCGCCAAATCTTCCAACACGTCCATCGTGGCGGTCATCCCGATCCGGTCATCAACGTCCAATGTGCCCGTTTCAGAGCGGTAATCGACCGTGTGCAGCACAAATCCGCGAGAATTTTCGACCGGGCCGCCAATATGAACGCGAATGTCTCGCACGCCCGGTTCTGTCTCGATGCCCAACTGCTTGAGAAGGTGCGTAAACCGGATATCGGGGGCAGGTTTATTCACGATCAGCCCCATCGCACCTTCTTCGGAATGGGCGCAAATATAGACGACGCTGTGGGAAAATCGATCGTCGCCCATCTCGGGCATTGCGATCAACAACTTGCCGCAAAGGTTCATGTCCAATGGTTCCATATGTCGGATCATGGCTGTGAGGGGCCTGCCACGCAAGCGGATGATGACAGAAACTCGCTACAACGTGAGTTCAATTTCAGTCCGAAACACATATTTAGACTGCATGAGAAAAACATTGCCGATTCTGACGACAACAGCCCTTGCAGCCCCACTTTTGTGTGCGGCACTTGCCGGCAATGCATACGCTGGTCCGTTTGATAACGTCGCCCAGATCGACGTGCTGCCCGGATGGCAGACGCAAAACGGGACCCATATGGCCGGTGTTCGGATCACCCTGCAGCCCGGCTGGAAGACCTATTGGCGCACGCCCGGCGACGCAGGTATCCCACCGCAATTCTCGTGGGCCGGGTCTGAGAACATCGCGACTGCGCAATACCATTGGCCCACCCCAGAGGTGATGGACCAGAACAACATGCAGGCCATCGGCTATCATGACAGTCTTGTTCTGCCGATTGAATTGTCACCAACCCAAGCTGGTCAGCCGATCACCATGTCTGGTGAAGTCCTGATCGGTGTTTGCGAAGACATCTGTATTCCTGTGACATTGCCCTTCAGTGCCGAACTGCCAATTGATGGACGGCGCGACGGTGCGATCACGGCCTCATTGCTGAACCAGCCGCTAAGTGCTTCTGATGCTGGGGTCAGTGATGCGATTTGCGCAATCGAGCCTTCTGGTCAAGGTTTGCAAGTCACGGCAACCGTTACAATGCCGACGTCGGGTCAAAACGAAACTGTCGTCATTGAGACAGGTAATCCGCAAGTCTGGGTGTCACAGTCGGACGTCATCCGCCAAGGCGACCAGCTGCAAGCCACCGTCGACATGATCCATGTTTCCAGCAGCAGCTTTGCGCTGGACAGGTCGGACGTGCGGATCACAGTGCTTGGCGGCGACTATGCCGTTGATGTACGCGGCTGCACAGGCGGCTGACAGCCGTCAGGCCCGCCGCCAGCGCATCCCATACCCAATCCCTGCAATCACATAGATCACGGCCAGCACCAGTGCGACGGCCCCTGCGTAGACACCAAGTGCGGCCATCATACCGCCTGACAGCAACGGCAGCACAGCCAGGGCCTGCGGCAAGGCCGCTCCAGTCAGGATCACCGGTGCGACCAGAACGGCGAACAGCGCCAGTGCTGCCGTCGCCCCCAGCATCGCGGGCCATGTTGCCCCAAGACTGCCTTTGCGCAGGGCGCGCCGTGCGGCCCGCACCTGTTTGCTGATGTCGTCCTGAATGGCCATCAACGACGGCACAACAAACAGCACCAAGACCATCCCGAAGGCCAAGCCAAATACCAGCGTCACAACTGTTGGCTTCAGGAACTCTGCCTGATTGGATCCCTCATAAAGCAGCGGGGTCAGTCCCAGCACTGTGGTCAATGTCGTCAGCAAGACGGGCCGGAAACGATCCACCGTTCCGTCGATAATCGCTGGGATCAGTCCGCGTTCTTCTGCGTACTCGTCAATCGTCGTGACCAACACAATCGAGTCGTTGATGATGATCCCAACCATCCCCAGCAGGCCCACAACGGTAAACATGCTCATCGGAATGCCCCAAACGCTGTGGCCATAGATCGTCCCGACAAGGGAAAACGGAATGATCGCCATGACCACGACAGGTCGCGACCAGCTAGAGAAAATCCACGCCAACACAAGATAGATGCCCGTCAAAACAAGAACCAATCCGGTCTGTGCGTCAGCAAGGAAATTCCGCTCTTGCTCGCTTTGGCCCGATAGCGCGGATTCCACCCCAAAGCTGCTTTCGATCCCCGGCAGAATGTCTTCGGAAATACTGCGCTGCACTTCGGTTGCGCGCTCTGCGTCTTCATCGTCCAGATCGCCAAGCACAGATATTGTCAGGATGCCGTTCTCGCGCAACACTGATGAAAACCCAGTGCGGCTATCAACTGTGACCACATCAGCCAGCGGAATATAGATCCCATCTGGGGTCCGTACCTGGGTCCTGTCGAGGAAATCTGCGGACAGCTCCCCGCTTGGCAATTCAACCCGGATCGTGGCAGATCGTGGACCATCAGGATATGTCGCAGCCTCGATCCCGCCAAGCTTATCGCGCAAGATCCGACCCAAACCATCAATGCTTAGCCCAAGCGCCTGCCCTTGTGGGGTCAGCTGCAAGATCAACTCTTCCTTGTCATAAGCAAGGGTGTCTTCAAGACCTGTGATCTCGGGAAACCGGGACAATTCGGTCTTTAAGGCCTCAGCCGCCGCTTTCAGCGTTTCAGTATCGGCACCGAACATCTGGATATCCAGACTGTCCCCGCCAGGGCCGCTGGCCCATGACCGAAAGCTGACAGTCTCGGCCAAGGGATGCTGACGCACTGTATCCTGCAGTTCGGACACAAAGGCCCGGCTGGAATATGGACGGCTATCCGCGTCAATCAACTCAATCGTTATGGCCCCAAGTTGATCGGGGTCCTTGGAGCCAGCGCCGGAAATCCCACGCCCTGCGTTTCCACCAATTTGGGCAATCACGTATTCAAGCGGGTTTGCACCATGTTCAGCCTCATATTTTGCCCCCAACTCCTCTGCGGCGCGCTGCATTTCGCGCATCATTGCGACCGTGTCTTCACGGGTTGCACCGGGCAGCATCGCGAAGTTGCCGGTCACGGTGCCTTGCTCAGGTGCCGAGAAGAACCGCCATTGCACGTCGCCTTTGATCAGCAAGGCCGCCTGACTGGACAACAGCACAATTGCACCTGCAAAGACCGGATACCGCGCCCAAACCACGCCCGCCATGAAGGGCCGAAAGATAGTGCGCTTGAACCAGTTGAAGCCACGGTTCACGACACGGCTGGGTATGTCATACCAGTGATCTTTGGTGTTGCTGGCAATCGCGTGGGACAAGTGGTGTGGCAGGATCAGGAAGCATTCCACCAAAGAGGCCGCCAAAACAACGATCACGGTGAAGGGAATATCGGCAATCAAATCGCCAAATCGTCCGCCAATGACGACCAAGCCAAAGAAGGCGATGATCGTTGTGATGGTCGAAGAAAATACGGGGCTGAACATCCGCTTCGCCGCATTTTCAGCAGCAACCGTCGGGTGTTCCCCCAATTCGCGAGCCCTGAAATCCGCGTGTTCCCCCACCACGATGGCGTCATCCACGACGATCCCTAAGGTGATAATCAACGCAAACAGCGAGATCATATTGATCGTCAGCCCCGACACCCACATCAAGGCAATCGCAGCCAGCATGGCCACGGGTATCCCTGCAGCCACCCAAAAAGCGGTTCGGGCGTTCAGGAACAAGAAAAGCAGCAACACAACCAGCCCAAGCCCCATCAGGCCGTTGTCTAGAAGGATGTCCAGACGTCCGGTAATCAACTCGGCGCGGGCTGCGATCAGGTCGATTTGCACACCCTCTGGCAAGGACGCCATCAGTTCTTGCGCGACCTCTTCGACGGTTTCCTGCATCCCAATTGCGTCGCCTTGGGCGGTGCGTTGGACGGTGATCTCAACAGCAGGGTTGTCACCTACAAAATAAGCCTCTTCACGATCCGTGCCTTCGACCCGCACAGTCGCCACATCACCGATCGTCAGGCTTGAGCCATCCGGATTGGCGCGCAAAACAATACGAGAGATTTCCTCGGCAGTCCGTTTTGCAACGCCTGTCCGCACACGCGCACTGGCTGACACATCGCCTGCAGGATCAGCATCCGCTTCCTCGCGTATACGCGCGGCAATGTCACTCAAGCCGACATCATGCTCGATCAACGACAAAGAAGGCACTTCGACAATCGTCGACGGCGCAGCAACGCCTCGGATCGCCACCCGTGTGACACCTTCGGCGAACAAGCGGGTCACCATTTCGTCGGCAAACCGACCCAGCTGATCGACGGATACCGGGCCAGTGATCACCACGTCCGTGACGCGGTCTCGCCACCCGCCGCGCCGGATCAGCGGATCGTCGGCATCGTCGGGCAAATTGGCCGTCCCATCAATCGCCAGCTGCACGTCTTCGGCCGCCCGGTCGATGTCATAGCCCGGCTCAAACTCCAGATCGATCCGCGCGCGGCCTTCCTGAGACGTCGATTCAGAGGCAGTGACCCCTTCTACGCCCAGCAAAATAGGTTGCAAAACCTGCACAATGGCGGCGTCAACATCCTCGGCGCCTGCCCCGTCCCACGACACGTTGACCGACATATCGTCGACCACAACGTCAGGAAAAAACTGTGCGCGCATGTTGGGGAAGGCAAAAAGGCCAGCAGTCAACATCAGGACCAGCAACAGGTTCGCCACGGTC
>CALILP010000035.1 GCA_938016515.1 uncultured Paracoccaceae bacterium | reverse complement strand
CGGGCCTCGATTGCCTCGATCACAGAGGTCAGACCTTCAGCATCAAACCGATTGGACGGATTGAAATACTCGATCTCGGTCTGGTCAATATCCAGAATAGCAACGCTTTCCAGTTCCAGCCCGTTCTTGTCCAAGCCTTCTTGCGCGGCATCAATGACGCGGGTCACATAGTCGCCACGCATTTCGTGCAGGTCTTCCATCGTCATCTCTGCCGCAACCTTGCGCAAGGCAGACACGAACTTACCGTTCAGCAATTGGTGAATGCGTTCAGGCTCCAAGGTTCGGCGGCCAAGGGTCGATGCAGCCAACGTGACCGATTGCTTGGTCTGGCCAACCCGCACATAAAATGATGCTTCGATGTCAATCCGCATCCGGTCTTTCGTGATCAGAGCCTCGCCCTTTTCACGCACCACATGCAGATCCATCGAGTTCATGTTCACCGGCGTGATGTCATGCACAATCGGCCAGACAAAGGCGCCCCCGTCGATGACAACTTTCTCACCAAACAGACCCGTTCGCACAAAGGCGATTTCCTTGGTCGAGCGGCGATAAAGCCAATTCATCACCCAATACAAGATGAAAATGACGATCACCGCCATGATGAGCCACAAGATCAACTGTCCAATCAGTTCACCGGTCATAACAGGTTCTCCTCTCAGCCTTTAGCGGCTGATTTCCTTGAATTTCTTCGTCTGGGCTGTCAGCGCGACCTCTGTTGGCAAGCGTTCCATCGAGGACGCGCCATAAAAGCCGTGACAGTATTGGGTATTCTTCAGGACGAATTCGGCGTCCTCTGGCATCGCGACCGGGCCACCATGGACCAGCACGATGGCGTCGGGGTTCACGTCCAGCGCAGCTTTCGCCCATGCATCGGTCAGGGCCGGGGCCTGTTCCAACGTGCAGCCGGTTTCAGCGCCGATGGACCCGCCCGTTGTCAGGCCAAGATGCACCACAATGATGTCGGCACCTGCCTCGGCCATGGCCGCAGCGTCCGCTTCACTGAACACATATGGCGTGGTCAGCAGACCCTTTTTGTGGGCTGCTGCGATCATGTCGACCTCTAGCTGGTAGGACATGCCCGTCTCTTCCAGATTGGCCCTGAAGTTACCGTCGATCAGGCCGACTGTCGGAAAGTTCTGCACACCGGAAAAACCTGCGTCTTTCACCTGATCCAAAAACTTATCCATCAGCCGGAATGGGTCAGAGGCGCAAACACCTGCCAGCACGGGTGTCTTCGAAACTACCGGCAAAACCTCACCAGCCATCTCCATCACAACCGCATTGGCGTCACCATAAGGCATCAACCCCGCAAGCGATCCGCGTCCGGCCATTCGATAGCGGCCCGAATTATAGATGACGATCAGATCAATGCCGCCCGCCTCTTCACACTTCGCAGACAGCCCAGTGCCCGCACCGCCGCCGATAATCGGCTCGCCCCGGTCCCGCATCGCGCGGAAGTTTTTCATCAAGGTGTCACGGTCAAACATGGGTCAGGCTCTCCTTTGGGCGGGACGGGCGTGGAAAGACCGAAAGGTCTTGATCACAAGGTCCGCGAAGTCAGGGTCGTTGATGTTGTGTGGTGTGCGGATCAACTGGCGATTGGCAGTCATGCGCACCGTGTCTTCAAGGGCAGCAAACAGGGCGTTGTTCGCTGCAGGGTCCCAGAACGGCTGGCCCGGCGCGTCCAGCGCGGAAACCCCGCCTTCCGGCAGGAAAAACCGTACAACGCCGTTCATCTGGTTCAACTTCTCACCGATGAAGCGGCCCATCGCTGCGTTCTCTTCAGGCGTCGTGCGCATCAATGTGATCTGCGGATTGTGTTCGTAGAACAGCCGCCCATTGTACTTTTGCGGCACCGTATCTGGCGCGTTAAAGTTCACCATATCCAGTGCGCCACAAGCGCCGATATAGGGGCGGCCATCGACAATCATCGCGTCAAAACGGGTTTCGTCGGCAGCAAAGACACCATCTGCGATCATATCGCAGACCTCAGTCGTGGTCAGATCGACAACGGCTTCCAGCATGCCGGACGACAACAGCTTTTCCATCGCCCGCCCGCCGGTGCCCGTGGCGTGGAACACAAGGCAATCATAGTCGCTTTCCAGGTCCGCCATCACCTGCTGGACACATGGCGTTGTGACGCCAAACATCGTCAAACCAATTGCCGGGCGTTGCTCTTCGGGCTTTGCCGCTTGTCTCGCCTTTGTCATCGCCGCCACCGCATTGGCCGCATTGCCAAGGACTTCGCGGGTGATCACGTTGATCCCCTGCACATCCGCTACCGAATGCATCATGGTAATGTCAGACGCGCCAACATATTGCGCGGTGTTCCCACTGGCGACCGTCGAGACGATCATTTTCGGCACGCCCACAGGCGGCACCCGAAACGCCGGGGCCACCAGGGCCGTGCCACCAGAGCCACCTGCGCCGATCAGGCCCGCGACATCACTGCGGCCTCTGATCCAGCGTTCAAATGCAACCGTCATGCCCGCAACCGCCGTTCCGCGATCGCCC